>JBCFBG010000001.1:0-115031 GCA_038562515.1 Anaerolineaceae bacterium | reverse complement strand
GGCTTGCATGAAAAAATCAGAAGTTTGTACCGGAGGGGATCATAGACAAGCCTGGCAAAAGAATTCTTATGATCGGAAATTACTTGACATCGCCTCGCCACAACAGGAATGTTTGGCAAGCGCTTGCAGAGCGGTTGCCAGCCATGGGTTGGGAAGTGTTCACCACATCCAGAAGAGAATCAAAAATTCTTCGTTTATTGGATATGCTTGCAACCATTGTGATCAAGCGAAATCGATATGAAATTGCTCAAATTGATGTTTTTAGCGGAAAAGCTTTCATTTTCGCAGAATATTGTGCGAGATTGTTACATGTCTTTAAAAAGCCGATTGTGTTGACTCTTCATGGCGGGGGTTTGCCAAACTTTGCTGAAAAGCATCCTAAAAGGATTTCCAAACTTCTATCTTTAGCCTCTGAGGTAATCACACCATCTCCTTTTCTGCAGCAGAGTTTGAGCAAATATCAGAATCGAATCAAGATTATCCCGAATGGTATCGACATTTCTACGATTCCTTATAAACCACGAAAATCTTTGACCCCGAGACTAATATGGATACGTGCTTTTCACCAAACATACAATCCTGAATTAGCGGTCAAAGTATTGTCGATCCTATCCTCTGATTTCCCAAACATTCAATTGACAATGGTTGGACCAGACAAGGGCGATGGCAGTTTGCAAGCAGTGAACTCCTTAGCCACTACGCTGGCTGCCCATGGTCGGTTGATTATCCTGCCAGCGGTACCATACGAAGAGGTGCCTTCATTGTTGGATGGGGCGGATATTTTTATAAACACCACCAATTATGATACTGCCCCAAGGAGTCTTCTTGAAGCCATGGCGAATGGCGCTTGTGTTGTTTCAACAAACGTCGGTGGAATCCCCTGGATGGTTACAAACCTTCAGGATGGGTTGTTAGTGCCTCCTGAGGATGCGCCGGCAATGGCAAGTGCTATTAAATCTCTATTGGTCGATGCTGAGTTTGCCACGCGAATTTCGGAAAACGCCCGAAGAACCGCGGAGCGACATAATTGGTCGTGTGTGATTCCCGAATGGGATAACCTCTTTTGTGAAGTATTGGCAGGTACCGATGGGAAAAACTGATTTGATATATCAGCATAGCCCCTTTTGGCTGCAGAATGGTATGGTGAGCCTATATGGTGCTTGGTGGCATTGGCTGCGATTAGGTGGAGATTTCCCAAAATTCAAAACAGGATTCCGACAGCGTGAATCGTTTACCAGGGGTCAGTGGATAGAATATCAACGGGAAAAGCTAATCGAACTTCTCCGGATATGTGTCACTGAAGTGCCGTATTATAAAGATAATTGGAGCCAATCCCAGAGAGAATCCGCTTTTGCTGGCGATCTGGCTAAGTTGCCTCTCCTCGAAAAACAAGCATTACGAGGTTTTGAAGGCACATTTTACAGGCAAGGTTCGGGCGGTTTGTTCAAACAAACCTTCCAGACCAGCGGCACAACTGGAACGCCGATTTCCACTACCTTTTCCCTCTCTGAGCTACGCGAAAGTATGGCTGTGAGGGAAGTCAGGTCTGCCAATTGGGCGGGAGTTTCTTTTTCGCAGCCCCGGGCAACGTTTTCTGGCAGAATGGTGGAACCTGATGCAGAGGAAACGCGGCATGTTTACCGCTACAATGCAGTTGAAAAGCAGGTCTATTTTTCTGCTTTCCACCTCAAGCCGTCAACTGCGCGTAGGTATGTAGAAGCGCTATGGAAATACAAGACAGTTTGGCTCACGGGGTACGCGGTTTCTTTTTACCTGTTGGCGTGTTATATCCTTGAGCAACAAATTGAAGTGCCTCCACTGAAGGCGGTCATCACCACAAGCGAAAAGTTGACCAACCAGATGCGGACTGTTATGGAGAAGGCCTATCGCTGTAAGGTTTACGAAGAGTACAGCACGGTTGAAAGCGCGCTGTTTGCCTCAGAGTGTGAGCACAGTAAGCTGCATGTCAGCCCCGATGTGGGTATCGTCGAAATTCTCCGCCCTGATGGGACTGAGTGTGAGCCAGATGAAGTAGGTGAGGTAGTCGCGACTTGCCTGTTCCGTTCTTATCAGCCGCTTATCCGTTTCAGATTGGGAGATTTGGCTGCCTGGGATCCTGAACCTTGTCCTTGTGGTCGTCAGATGCCGGTGATCAAGGAGGTTGTTGGGCGCGTCGAGGATGTTGTTACTGGTCCCGACGGCAGGCAGTTGGTTCGCTTCCATGGCATCTTCACAGATCAGCCAAACATCATCGAAGGTCAGATCATCCAGGAAACATTAACCGATTTTGTCGTCAGGCTTGTTCCAACTGAGCACTACTCTGAAACCGATGAGAATGATGTGCGGCAACGTATGCTGAATCGTTTGGGTGACAAGGTGACAGTAAAAATTGAAAAGGTCTCTTCAATCCCTAGGTCATCTTCAGGCAAATTCAAAGCTGTTATTTCAAAGGTCAATCATTGACAATGCAGGCCAATTTCTCATTACTTATTCTCATTCGTAATGTCATCATCTACTTATTTGTCTGTCTACTCGCTGGTCCTGACCAAACATACCTGGTGGGTCGTTTACAATTTTGAGTGATGGGGACATACATTACTTCATAATAAATACCTTTGAAGATGGCCAATAATTATGACTGAACAATATCCATTTGTTAGCTTGGTGTTACCGGTGCGTAATGAAGAGAAGTTCATCGACTCCTGCCTCCAGGCTCTCGTTTCTCAGGATTATCCTCATGAAAAATTTGAGATCCTCATCGCTGATGGATATTCGACTGATTTAACCCGTGATTTGATTTCAAAATTTGATAGTACCTTGCCAAACATATTCATTTTTGACAACCCTGGTCTAATCGTGCCAACTGGATTAAATATATTGATCCGGCAGGCAAAAGGTCAATTCATCATTCGAGTAGATGGTCATACCGTCATCGCCCCAGATTACGTTCGTCAATGTGTTACGGCTCTTATCGGTTCCGGAGCCGAAAATGTGGGCGGTAAGATGACGGCTGTAGGTTCAAATGTTTTTGGCAAGGCTGTAGCCGTTGCCACCAGTGTTCCTTTTGGCATCGGAGACGCGCGATTTCACTACTCGACTCAAGAAGAGTATGTAGACTCAGTTTACCTTGGTGCCTGGCCCATCCATGTTTTTAGAAGAATTGGTCTTTTTGATGAGGAGTTGGTTCGGGATCAGGATGATGAATTTAATTATCGTTTGCGTTCCTTTGGAGGAAAGATTTTACTTTCCCCAAGAATCAATTCTTGGTACACGGTCCGCGGTAAACCTCTCTTATTGTGGAAACAGTATTTCCAATATGGTTATTGGAAGGTGCGTGTCTTGCAAAAGCATCCAAGACAGATGAGTTTACGACAGTTTATCCCACCTGCTTTCGTCCTGGCTATCGTTGCCTCCCTTATAATTTCGTCAGCCGTTTCATGGGGTTGGGTTTCCCTGGTTGCGATCGCGGGTTTGTACCTGGTTGTCAATCTTCTGTTCTCTTTTTCAATCGCCTCAAAAAAAGGCTGGCAATTACTGCGTCATCTTCCGATTGCCTTCTCAATAATCCATTTCAGTTATGGGTTGGGATTTCTGATTGGACTTTTCAAGTTTATGAACCGATGGAATGATAAAGAAGGAAAGGTTCCAGCCTGGGAACAATGACCGACCCCAATTTAGATATCCAACGTTTACGGAAAGAGTATGACCGTCGTGCGGCAAATGCAAATGGAGACAAACGCTATTCCTCTTCCAATCCTGCCTATCTATGGATGATGGCTGCCCGCCAGCAAGCCATCCTCGAATTTCTCGAACACTTCCAAAAATGCGACCTCTCGAATTTGCGTATCCTGGAAATAGGTTGCGGCTCAGGTGGAGTTTTGCAGGAATTTATCGGCCTTGGGGCGGAACCTTCGAAGGTTAACGGGGTTGATTTACTCTATGACCGTTTGCAAGTTGCCAATGGGAAGCAGACAACCTGCCACTGGATAAATGCAAATGGAGAGCATCTCCCCTTTCCTTCAAATTCATTCGATTTGGTGCTCCAATTTACGGCTTTTTCTTCCATTCTCGATTATTCTACTAAAGTCCTCATGGCAACCGAGATGATGCGTGTGCTTCAACCAGGACAAGGCATCCTCTGGTATGACTTCATTTGGAACCCAATCAATCGTCAGACGCGCGGAATTCCTTTATCACAGATTAAAAAATTGTTTCCGGGAACACAGATCTTATCGCGCAGGATAACCCTTGCTCCACCACTCTCCCGACTTCTGGTTCCTGGTTTCCAACCATTTGCTGATAGATTGAGCCGTTTCGCTTTTCTCAATTCCCATTTGATCGTATGGATACAAAAATCAACATAAGGTTGCTTCCTACAATCCACAGCCTAATGACGCATTCCAGCCACAAAACATAATTAGTATTGTTTATTCACCAAATATTATCCGCAAACCACTTTCTTTATGGATTAGCGATTCTTTTTACAATATTTTTTCTTCCGATAAAACGATAAAATGTAGTAAACTAATTGTGAATCGGTAATCACCACAGAAGGGAGAGACAAAGCTGTGCAGAACGATGCCATTCGTACTCGGACGATCTCGAATGCTAAACCGATCAATCAGGGTCGGTTTGTTGTCTATTTCCGTGCATTTGTAAAACGATTTTTCGATATCTTGTTTTCTTTCTTAGGATTGCTTTTCCTTTTGCCAGTTTTTGCGGCCATTGCTATCAGGATCAAACGTGAATCACCTGGACCTGCTATCTATCGGGGGCTTCGTTTGGGGAAGGATGAGAAACCATTCAAAATCATAAAATTCCGAACGATGTACTGTCAGCTGGAAGGTCATAACGGTCCTACCGTTACTGCCGCTGACGATCAACGGGTGACCAGGATTGGGCGGTATCTACGCAATTCAAAGTTGAACGAACTGCCGCAATTGTGGAATGTTTTGATTGGTGATATGAGTTTTGTAGGACCTCGCCCTGAGGATTATGAAATTGCGATGACATGGCCGGAAGATGTAAGAAAAGAGGTTTTATCTGTCCGTCCGGGCATCACCAGTCCAGCATCAATTGTTTATAACGACGAAGAGCGCTTGCTTAAGGGCGATGGTTTTATGGATGATTATCTCAAGAAAATCCTGCCCGACAAACAACGGCTTGATCATCTTTATGTCGTCAACCACAATCTCTTCTCTGATTTTGACATCCTGGCTGCCACAATCATCGTGCTATTGCCTCAAATTCGGGGGAAAGAAGTTGACGAACAACTGCTCTTCGGTGGACCTGCGCTCATGCTTTTTAGAAGGGTTGTTCCCTGGTTCCTGATTGATATTGTTGTGGCAACAATTTCAGTAGGTCTTTCAGGGATCGTTTGGCGAATCAGCGCGGTGATCAACCTTGGCATTCCTGTCTTTTTAATACTTGCGATAGCAATTGCCTTCATCATAAGCATGATCAATATGCTCATGGGTCTTCAGAAGATATCCTGGCGTGATGCGAGCCCTGCTTATGTGGTTGATTTAGGTGTTTCAGTAGGTTTGACCACGTTAATTCTTTGGCTAATTAATCGGTTTTGGATCACTGAACCCTGGATCCCATTCAGCATGTTCTGGCTGATCGCAATCACCACCTACATTGGTTTAATGGGTGTGCGTTATCGTGAACGCTTGATCAGCAGCCTGGCTTACCGTTGGCTTATGTTCCGTGGCAGCGAGGCAACCTTTGCTGAGCGTATCCTCATCGTTGGAGCAGGGCAATTAGGTGAAATGACCGCTTGGTTGATACAACGCAGCATCTATTCAACTTTGTTTGGCGTGGTCGGATTTGTAGATGACGACCCTAAGAATCGCGGTTTACGGATTGGTGGAGCCAAAGTCATGGGTTCAACCCAGGCTATCCCAGAATTAGTTGAAAAGTATTCGGTCGGAATTGTGGTCGTAGCTATCAATTCCCCCAATGAAGCGACTAAGGAGCGAGTCAATCAAATTTGCGGCTCTACTCCGGCAAGAGTGATTGTGATGCCAGATTTAATTGTAAAATTGGAAGATGTTTTCAAAGGCTATGTACCTAATGGGAAATGACCCTACCAATTTATCTGGTATGAAAGTGTTGGTCACCGGGGCTGCAGGTTTTATCGGCTCAAGGTTGGTTCAACGTTTGGTCGAATCTGGTGCCCAGGTGAGCGTATTTATTCGCTACACCTCCCGACCCGAATTTGGCAACCTCACTTTTCTGCCACCTGAGGTTTTCCACCAAATTGAAATCATTCGCGGCGATCTTGAAGACCACGCGGCTGTTGATAAAGCCATTGATAATGTCGATTTCGTCTTCCACATGGGCGCGCTCATCTCTATCCCCTATTCCTATGTCCACCCGGTTGAAACAATCCGCACAAATGTTCTTGGAACGCTAAACGTCCTGGAAGCATGCCGGCAAAGGAAGGTCAAGCTCATCCACACCTCCACCAGTGAGGTTTATGGAAGCGCATTAAGGATTCCAATCGATGAAGGCCATCCTCTCCAGGCGCAATCACCCTATTCCGCCAGCAAGATTGGTGCGGATAAACTGGTCGAGAGCTACTATCGCAGTTTTGATGTTCAATCTGTGACTGTACGACCGTTTAACACCTACGGTCCTGGGCAAAGCAACCGGGCTGTCATCCCGACCATCATTACACAAGCCCTAACCTCCAGGCAAATTTACCTTGGAAACCTGGCTGCCAGGCGGGATTTTACTTTTCTGGATGATACTGTTGAGGGTTTTATTAAAGCCGCCAGCGTTAGCAAATGGGATGGTCAGGTTTATAACCTTGGAACAGGATATGATGTGACGATCGCGGATGTCGCTCAGAAGATCTTTGATCATCTTCAGATACAACCTGAGATAATCATTGACCAGGAACGGATGAGACCGGAAAAGTCAGAGGTTTTACGCCTGGTGTCTGATAACACGAAAGCAAGGCAGGAATTGGGATGGGAACCCCGGGTTAAACTTGGGGAAGGATTGGCAACAACCATTGAATGGGTCAAGGACCATCTCGATCGATATATACCTGACGAATATGGTCGTTGAGCTCTCCTGCTGATCCATTATTCCCCCGTCCTTCAAAAAAGAAAATGGATATAATTTCGATATCCTAAATCAAAGGTGAAACGATGAAAGCTGTAGTACTGGCAGGTGGCAAAGGCACCAGGCTTGCGCCATATACATATATCTTACCCAAGCCGATGATGCCAATTGGAGATCGTGCGATTTTGGAAGTTTTGCTTGGTCAGATCAGCCGTGCCGGCATCAAAGAGGTCACACTGGCGGTCGGTCATCTGGCTGGTTTGATGGAATCTTACTTCAAGGATGGTTCTCAGTACGACCTCAAGATCGCCTATGCTCACGAAACAAAACCGCTCGGCACAGCAGGTCCGCTCGCCTTAATCGAAGGCTTGACCGATACCTTTTTGGTCTGTAATGGGGATATCCTGACTCTGCTCGATATCAACCAGCTGGTCAACTTTCATAAGGACCAGAAAGCGCTTTGCACCATCGCCAGCCATCAACGAACCCACAAAATTAACCTGGGGGTCATCGAACACGAAATTGACTCAAAATGGGTTTCTGGTTACATAGAAAAACCCAGTCTGAATTTCCTGGTCAGCATGGGCATGTACGTTTTCGAACCAGGAGTATTGGATTTCATCCCCAAAGGGGAATACTTCGACTTTCCCACCCTTGTCAACACCCTCCTCACGGCTAACGAAAAAGTCGCTTGCTATCCCTACGACGGTTATTGGCGCGACCTGGGCAACCCTGAAGATTTTACAGAGGCGAATGAGGATTTTGAAAGCATGCGCTCACAGTTTTTGGCGGAGTAATGATGGATTGGCGCGTTCCTTTAGCAGATGTAAGTATTGGTGAAGAAGAAGAAAAAGCAGTAATGGACGTGTTGCGCTCTGGTTGGCTTACGATGGGGGCAGTGACGCAAGCTTTTGAACAGGAATTTGCCGAGTTTGTGGGGGCAAAGCATGCCTTTGCTGTCAACAATGCAACCGCTGCCTTACACCTGGCTTGTTTGGCAGTGGGATTGGGAGCAGGCGATGAGGTCATTGTTCCTTCGCTGACTTTTGTTGCTACAGCCAATGCCGTTCGCTACACTGGCGCGAAAGTGGTCTTTGCGGACATCGAAAGCGAAGACTGGCTGTGTATCTGCCCACAAGCGATCGAAGAAAAGATAACCGAACGGACAAAGGCGATCGTAGTTATGCATTATGCTGGTTTTGCCTGCGACATGCCCGCTATTATGCGCGTAGCCAAAGAACATGGACTGGCTGTGATTGAAGATGCGGCTCACGCGGTGGGTGCCAGCCTGGACGGCAAAGCGCTGGGAACCTGGGGAGATATCGGTTGTTACAGCTTTTTTGGAAACAAAAACATGACCACTGGTGAAGGTGGGATGCTGGTGACTAATCATGACCATTTGGCTGAAAAAGTGAAGATTCTGCGCTCTCACGGCATGACCACGCTGACTTGGGATCGTCACCAGGGACACGCCAGCACCTATGATGTCATCGATCTTGGGTATAACTATCGCCTGGATGAAATCCGCTCAGCGATTGGACGTGAACAACTTAAAAAACTGCCAGCGGGCAATGCAAGGCGTGAAGACCTGGTAAAGCAATATCGAAAGGCATTTGAGGAGAGGGCTCCAGAATTGGGGCTGCCTTTCAAAGAACAGAGGGGAGTCAGCAGCCAACACATCTTTCCGGTTTTACTCCCAGACGGTGTGGATAAAGAAGTTTTTCGGGAATTGCTGAAGCAGGATGGCATTCAAACCAGTTTCCACTATCCTCCAGTACATAATTTTGAAATTTACCGTGACCCGCTTCAGATTCCTGGTGAAATGCTTTGGATGACAGAGAATGTGGCGAGTCGCCAGGTGACCTTGCCGCTTTTCCCGGGGATGACCGACGATCAGCAAGATTTGGTGATTGAGAGTGTGGTCAGAGCCCTGAAGGTTTTGACTGGTTGAAGATCGCCCCCATGTCCGGCATGATAAAATCGAAGGCCATGAACCGGAAAATTCTGATTATCTTGGTGCTGGCGCTACTTCTGGCGGGCTGCGGAAAGCAAACTCAGCCGGAATTGCAGCCTTTCGAAGGAGAGACTTTGGCAACCCTGCAGACTCCATTCAGCCTGATGGATGAAGCATCCATAACCGAGAATGAAGATTCTTTACCTGCCTCTGAAGAGACCCCTCTGCCCGCAGCCTTAGAACCGACACGAGCACCTGAAGATGAGCAGGCGATTTCGCCAGTTATTACGCAAACTAATCCCAACCCATACCTGATAGAAACTACTCAGCCAAACCCACTTTCTTCAGCAACGATTCAGACTACAGTGACCCCAGCACCGACGCTTGGAACACCGGTCTGGGAGGGAACATGGAATATCTGGTACCAGAACAGCACAGGAGCCTATGCCTCTTCGGTGATAAGCATACAGGTTAGCAGTGGTCAGATCTCAGCTACGGCTACCATTAACAGCACGGCATACACCTTTACAGGTGAATTCAATGCTAACGGAGATGAAGTAAAAGGCAAGTGGGAATCTCAACAAAACGTTGGGGACTTTTGGTGGCAAATGATCTATCCCAATACTTTTGTCGGGTCCAGGGATGCTCGCTTTGGCTTTTGCGGTGATCGTGTGAGCAGCGACCGACCTGCCTCCTGCCGTAAAATGTCTCCGAATTGAACCATGCCATATGAGCCTAAAAAGTACTCCCCAGATTACAAAACGTCAGGTTGATTCGGCTGAGTTAAGTGACTTGATCCGAGCTGCTATTAACGAAGGACACACGACCAGCATTATCGCGCCCGGTGGCAGCATGCTGCCTTTTATTCGTTCAGACGACAAAATTTTCATTTCACCAGTAGGTGGGAAACAATTCCGAAGTGGGGATATTCTCGTTTTCCTGCGAGAACCGGACCGTAGGGTAATTGCCCATCGTGCAGTCAAAATTAACGCTGATCTTGTCTTGTGCAAAGGCGACAATGTGGTTGGATACGTCGATGGTTGGATACCAACTCAAGATGTATTGGGGCGGGTGGATCGCGTCGAGAGGGATGGGAGACCGATCCGTTGGGGAGTTGGACCAGGTAAAAGGCTGATCGCCTGGCTTTCCAAACGAAACAAACTCGTGCTGTTGGTTAACTCAATTCGAAAGGTGAAATGGGGTGTCATCAAGCTGTTTTCCCCAGAAGATAAATCTAAATTCTAAGACGTTTACGCCTGTCAGATTAAATGCGGAGATTATCTTGGGCGGATTGATTGCACGAAACATTCGTCCATCACATAGTTGACGGTGCCCTCAAGCTCGCCCTACAGGCGCCTTGTCTTGCACTGCGGCGCTGCTTTTACTTCTTTTGAGGGGTCATCCAATCGTGCAGTGAGTAGGATACTTCAGCATTTTGAAGGGCAGGTCTGGTTGTTTTATATTTGTTCCTTAACCTGGAAAGTGTTCCACCATAATTCCTTACCAAATATTTCAGTCTGCCCCAGTATGCCCCAACAATTTTCGGGGAGTTTGGGGAGACGTTGTAGATGCGGGCAAGAGTCAGGCGAGGGATGAAAACGCGCTGTAGTCCAATCCTGACTTTCGAAAATACATTTTTGTCCGCGTTCATCCTGACAAGATCGGGGGTTAAGTGGTCTTCAAATCTCACCCGGTCCAGGAGTTGACTGCGAGCTTGCTCCAGCAGGTCGAGTCCAATGCCTTCAGGCAATAAAGCGGACGAAACCTCCGAAGGGATGGAAACGTTTAGCTGTGTTTCGACTAATTTCAGCATCAGCGCTGTGACCCGCTCTGTACCCCATGACTTTGCAATCTCAACCAGCCTGCTCCAGTCAATTTCTGACCTGAACTTGTGAATGACAAGGGCGATATCCACCAAGCCCCGCAAGCCTAATTGGAGATAATGCTGGTACGCCAGGTGCAGGCACAGGTGCAAAATCAGGTCTTCTACTCTCAATGACAGCACACCCACATCGGCGATCGTTGCGGGCACGGTTCGCTCCCACATGGCTTCAACGTCGATGGTGAAGGGTTCGTTCTCTTCCAGCAGGGTCCAGTGTACCTCCAGCAACGTTCCACCCTTTTTCTGCATGGGTGGGACGTGCTTGGTATCTATATTGCGGTCATCCAGGCTGAAATAGGCTGGCGGGGTATATCCAAGCCTCTCCGAAACCTTCATACACCTTGAGAGATCCTTTTTTTTGATGAGGATGTCGACATCGTTCATCGAACGGGAGCCAATGTTGCCAAACACGTTCTCGAGCAAATAAATGCCCTTCAGCCCTGCAACAGAAATTCCTGCTTCCTGCAGGCTCAAAAGCAGTAGTTTTGTATCGTGCAAAATGAGCGTATTTCGCACAGCAGTGGCGAGATGGATTGGATAAAGTTGCTCTTTTTGGGGGATGTCCAGGTTGTTGGACTCTTTATTCTCAGCCAAGATTGGGTAAAGCAGGGGCGCGACACCTTGCCTTTTTGCCTCACTAACCAGCGCATCCAGTTGCATAGGGTCCAGTTGGCGTAAACAATCGACCTGTCTGGCTGTTGGAAGTCCAGGTTCAAGTAGTTTCAATAATGCGCGCTGAGGATTAAATGGTTCCGCCATGTCCCACACAATTTCTGATCACAAATCGAGATTGCTGACCTAATTGTAACGAAATACACGAAAAATAGTTTATTTCATTCGATCGCTACCTTTCGAAACCCGACTATAAACGTTTAATAGTAAAATAAATCCAGGTGGAAAAAGATGACAAATAGAAAACGTGAAATATCGATTTTTTTATCCTTTTTGATCCTTTTTATTCTGGGTGTGCTTCTCTTTGCCTGCAGAACTTCGAACGAGCAGGAGAGGCAGATCACCAATGCTTTTACGCCAGGCAAGACCACCCAGGAAGCAAACCCTCAAACGCAACCGCCCGTCGATTTTCAAACCATAACCAGAACACCCGGGATAACACAAGAGTCCCCCCCGGCTACGGTACCTCTGCCTTCTGACCAGCCAACAATGATGATCACCAATACCCAGGGGCAGACTTCAGTGATTACCCAAACCAGGGCTGCCACCCAGCCAAACCAAATTGCCCCCACACGCACGTCGACCAAAAAGCCATCGAGTTCGCCGTCGAATACCCCAACAAATACGGCAACACTCACTCCGTCACCTACCATCCAACCCGGTTGGGATGGAGATTGGACCGCATATGTTGAGAAATCGGACAGCAATACTTCAACGGGGAACTTACAGGTTTCAGTCGTTGCCACCAATCTGACTGGATCGCTCACTATCGATAACATTCAGTATGAATTTATTGGCATCGTGTTCAATGATGGCAAATTTGCTACAGGTAACTGGTCGGCAGGAACGAGCCAGGGGAGTTTCTGGTGGAATTTGATCGGGAATGGTCAGTTTCGGGGGTGCCACACCGATCAATTTGCTTTTTGTGGTTCCAGAGCAGGGGTAAACCAACCAGAACCTTGCCGGGAACTACCCAGCCGATAGTTTTAACTTAACATTTTCATCAATTTAGAATATAATAATTTGACTTAAGAATTCATTGTCCCAAAGTGATTCATAGTACTTTTATGGTAACACAGGCTTTGATTTACCCACTTGAAAATCATTGACAACGAACAACATTAAAAGTATTATTAGAGATGTGGAAATAGATATAGTTCTTGATCCAATGGAACCATCTTAATCAAATAATATTTCGTTCATACTCTAGTAAACAAAAATTGGGAGGAGCTGAAATGAAACGAAAAGTTCTTTTTTCTGTAGGCGCTGCTGTTCTCTGCATACTGTTGGTTATGTCAACAGCATCTGGCGCAATCAACTTTTTAAGAACTGATGGCTTTTGGTCCTACATCGACAGCGGTTACGATGGTGTTAGGATCGACGTAGTCGGTGTTATTGGCGTGGATCCTGCAGCTGGCTACTGGGGCAGCGGAACAAAAACCACGCTGGATGATACCCTGATCAGGAACGCATCAGTGTGTACGCATAGTTCCTATGGCGATGCTACCTTGAGCGAATGGACTGGAATTTCCCCGGCTGAATACACGAACCTGGGCTCACATAACTTTGCTCCAGATTGTAATTACCAGGGTTTCTTCATCTCGGAATATATTGAAGGCAGCGCGAATTCTGGCATCGACGCGATTGAACTGTACAACAATGCAGGCATTGACTTTGATTTTGCAGTCAGACCTTACTGGATCCAAATATACAATAACGGGAGTCCTCGGGCGAGTGTAAGTATTCCCCTCACCGATACCTTGCCTCAGGGTGAGACCTATGTCATCGCGAGAGCAGATATTCTTGGGGTAACTGAGCAATTGGTAACCAGTTCCCTCAGCTTCAGCGGAAATGACGCGGTCGCGCTTGTCCGCGGATATATTCCCAACAACGCCGAGTGGAACGATGCAGACGATTCCACCTGGGCAACCGGACCTACCACAGCAAGCCCTAACACAAGTGTCGGTCGGGTTACCAACGACACCAACCCGGTTGTCCAATTGAACCCTTCAACCGACTGGAACCAGGTCCGCTATGGAACAGGTACTACTGGTACTGGTTTTGATTACCAGAGTGGTCTTGCTTTTCATGGTATCAGCAGGGCAAGCAACCCACCAGAATATGGGGACCAGGTGCCGTTTTTGGTTGGGAAATTTTGCCATGTCAACAATCCTATTCAAGTCGATAATTTACTCGTTGATTGCCCGTTGACACTTGATTTGTACGACATTGGTTGTGGCGAATATGCAATTGCGCCCTACCCGCCTACCAGAATGACGTTTGTTTACCCTGTGACCCTGGATGAAACCACGAATAGCGGAACCTGCGTTTATCCGTCGACCACTCCTTGTGCCGATGCCGTGACGTTCGGAGTCGCAGACTCCACCTTCAGGTGTTTCTATTCCGGCGACGTGATTAACGAGTACACGGTTGCGCTCCTTGGTTTTATGCCTGTCGGTGTGGATGCTTCTTGCGATAACGTGGTATATAACGCGGCTGATTCGGTTGGTATTTTTATCAGCAATGAAAGGACTACCAACTGCGGCTGTTTGTTTGCCATGATCACCGAGGGAAGCGTAACTGCCGTGGAACTGCTCAGCTTTGAAGGTGAGCGCGTGACTGAAGGTGTCAAGTTAACCTGGGAAACTGCCAGCGAAACGGATAACCTCGGTTTCAACCTCTATCGGGCAGAGTCGCTCATTGCTGATCGCGTACTGCTGAACGCAGAAATGATCCCAACGAATGTGCCTGCAGGCAGTCCATTTGGGTCTTCGTATGAATTCCTGGATACGACTGCCGTTGCTGGTCAACGCTACCTGTACTGGTTGGAAGATGTGGATCTGGCAGGTGCGGCAACACTGCACGGTCCTGTTGACGTGGCTGCACAGTAAGGCGTATCTTTGAGAGGATGTTGAAAAGGTACCCGTTTATCAATAAATAACCTGGATGACCTGTTCTCAGGATCATCCAGGTGGAAATTTGTTTGACACTTGGGTGGTAAGTTATAACTTACATATAATTATGGCAAATGCAGGGAGCGAGCAGCCAACAATGATGGCAGAAGAACAGATATTTGTACGCAATCCGAATTACATCTTTCGAAAAATCATCGATGAGGTCGTGCTTGTGCCGATCCATCAGGATGTAGTCGATATGAAGTACATTTACACACTTAACGATGTTGGGGCTTTCGTATGGCAAAGTCTTGAGGCTCCCACAAGTTTCCGAAGCCTGGTTACTGCACTTGCGAATAAATATGATGTTGATAATGAGACAATCGTGGAAGACCTGGGCACTTTTCTGCAAGAATTGGAAGCGTGCGGGGCAATATTGAAGGAAGCAGCCTGATGACTTGCACATTCGAACCCGATCTGACTTTGGACGAGTTTACGCTGCGTTTGCTCTCACCCCTGGGCGTTGCCAGGTTTCCGTTAAGTGCCTCAATGGAACTCACGAACCGCTGCAATCTCAATTGCGTGCATTGTTACATCAACCAGCCTGCAACAGACCCAAGCATAGCGGCGAAAGAACTTGACGCGCAAGGCTGGCAGGCAGTGATTGACCAGATGGCAGAAGCCGGTACGCTCTTTTTGTTGATCAGTGGCGGTGAGCCACTGCTGCGGGAAGATTTCCCGGAGATTTTTAAATATGCAGTAAAGCGCGGAATGTTAGTGAGCCTGTTCAGTAACGCAACCATGCTCACGCCAAAATTGGCTGATTTTCTGGTTGAATGGGGCTTGCATTCGCTGGAAGTGTCCCTTTATGGCGCAACCCGCGAGACCTACGAGAAAGTCACCCGCCAACCGGGTTCTTATGATCGCTGCCTGCGTGGTATTGAATTGGCACAATCGCGGGGGATCAAGGTCAGTCTAAAAACTGTTTTGCTAACTTCCAACCTGCACGAACTGGAAGAGATGCAGGCACTGACAAATAAATTAGGGCTTGATTTTCGTTATGACAGTACGCTGTGGCCGCGCCTGGACGGCACGAGGACGAACCTCCAATACCAAATTAACAACCAGGTATCACTGATGCTCGACCTCGCAGATCCGAAAAGACGGGAATCCTGGGAAAAGACAGCCCAGGAATTCAAAGGGCACCAAATTCGTGAGAAATTGGTTTTTTCTTGCGGTGCCGGACATCGTTCTTTCCACATCGATGCAACGGGGAGAATGACCCCCTGTATGATGGTACGGTCACCCGCTTCCGATATTTTATCCCTGGGATTTTCTGAAGCATGGGAGCGTACCGGTCGCATTCGTAACTTGAAGCGAACCATGAAAACTGATTGTGAAACTTGCCAGGCTGGAACGCTTTGCACCCAATGCCCTGGCTGGTCTCTTGCGCAAGCAGGAGATTATGAAAGTATTTATCCCGAAATTTGTGAGATGGGTCTTCTGAGGCAAACCCAATTTTCAAAAGCCTCTGTATAACATCAGTTGGAGGATGAGCATATGGAAAACCAAAAGAAAGAATATACCGCCCCAAAAATTACAAAAGTACAGTTGGTTGTCAAAGAGGCTGTACTTGGTACCTGCCATGCCAGTCCGGTTCAGACACCAAGAAGAGCGCAAGGATGCAATCTTGAGTTGGCTTGTTGGGATGGTCCTGGAACGTAGTCTGTAAACAACTCATTCATCATTGAAATTGATGATCATAGTTGTCAATTGGATTTTGTTAGTTTATTGGCGAGGAGATTAGTATCGATCAAAAAACACCCCTGATGCCGGACCTGGAAGTCGCACTGTTCAGAACGCGATACACAGCGCAAGATTCTAAGCTGAAACCAGACGCGCCTCCCTGGCATACAGGATTTTCCTTCAGTAATCAAACAACCGAGGTAATTCAAACCTCGGTTTTTATTAACGCAATTACCTTCCAGCTGGAAAATGAGCGACTCGACAGGGATAAGAGCTGGCATTATTTAATCAATCGTAATGAAATTTGGGAATTGTGGAAAGACGAGCAAGGACGCTTTATTTTCTTCAACCGCATGCAACCGTTGCTGCGTCAACTGACCGTAGACGCAGATTTCACAAAAGGACTCCTTGTTGGGAACTTCCTGGAGGGTGACCGAGGTGTTTGTTATCCGCTCCCGCAGGATTTGGAAATTGTTTTCTATGTCAATTGGTTGGGAAAATTGGGCGACCTGGTTTTGCACGCCTCTGGAATCGCCGTAGATGGAAAGGGATATGCATTTGCTGGTTCATCTGGTGTAGGCAAATCCACACTTGCGAGAAAATTGAACAAAAATGAAAATGTAACGATGTTGGGTGAAGACCAGCTTGTTTTGAGATTTCTTGATAACCGGTTCTGGATTTTTGGAACTCCCTGGCATGAGGACCCGCTATTGTGTTCCCCAATTGGTGTGCCATTGGAAAAGTTATATTTTCTTGAAAAAAATGGAATCAATGCAAAGATCCCGGTCACACCGATGGAAGGCGTCACCCGCCTTCTGCAAACTGCTTTTATTCCTTACTACCGACCGGAGGTGGTAAGCCGTATCCTTGAAAAACTGGATATATTGGCTGAATCTGTCGCGATGTGCAAACTCAGTTATTCACTTGATGGTGATGTAGAAAAACTGATTTTTGCATAGCCATGAAGCAAGCCTCCCACGGGTTAAATTGGAGTGGTAGAACAGTGAAACACGAAAAAAATACACTACTTTCGATATTCCTCGCTCTTTCCCTGTTGGTCGTTTCAGTACCTCAGGCAAGCAGCGCCGGTCTTTCTTCAACTGGTGTGACACTGCTTTCATCATCCATAGAAGAGATCCGCTTTACGGTACAGGTGCCCTGGCAATCCCTGAGCCTTGAAACGCTCCAGTTGGAATCTGGAACCTTTACAAGGGTATCTCTTCCTGGCAGCGCTGATCTGGCCGAGACAGGCGCGCCGCAACTTCCGTTGATTTCGCAAATGCTTGGCGTTCCTTTTGGAGCAGCGTTGGGCATAAAAATCACTCCTGGAAGATCACATACCCTAAAAATTGCATCTCCTGTCAGCCCGGTTCCTACACAGCGAGCCGAATGGAATGACCCGTTAACCGAAATTGAAATTTTAGGTCTTCCGACTCTCGTGACTTCTTATGAACCTGACCCAACTATCTATGCTGGCTCTGGGGTATACCCGGCGCAGCAAGGTGAAATTGCAAATGATGGAGTTCTCCGTCAGCAGCGTGTGGTTGGGATTGCGCTTTACCCGGTTCAATATAAACCTTCAAAATCCGAACTGACAATTGTTGAGAGTTTTGATGTTGTTCTGACCCTTTCCGGTTCCATGCAAATCAATCATGAGGAACAACTTCCAGAGTCAGATTATTACGAAGACCTTTTCAGCCGCCAATTGCTTAATTACCAGGATGCTACAGGCTGGCGGTCGGCAACCATGGCGCTTGATAACCTTTCTGATGAGCAATTTTCTTCCAAATCGGTAAGCAGCCTGCCCTGGTTACCTCCAGACTCAGCCTGGCGTGTCAAGATCCGGGAAGAGGGGTTTTACCAACTCAACCATGCCAGCCTGTCTGCTTCAGGCTTGGACGTGGAAAACCTGGATCCACGCACTTTCCGGATGTATCACCTCGGTCAGGAAATTGCCATCCAGGTGACGGGTGAAGAGGATGGCTTGTTTGACACTTCAGACAGAATATTGTTCTACGGACAGGCTCTGCAGGATAAATACACACTGGACAACGTCTATTGGCTGACTTATGGCGGGGAGAACGGTTTGCGTATGGAGGGCCGCCAGGTTAATCCGCCAACTGCTCCGCTTGCTCAAAAATATATCACGAAGACCACGCTTGAAGTGAACACCTGGTACTTTACGAATGTGACCGGGGCTGATGAATTTGAGCGATTCCTCTGGGCTGGAATTATTGCAAATGCAGGGGTTATTACGCCACCCGCCAGCGCATTTAACTATACCTTTTCTTTGCTCTCGCCGGTGGAAGAAACCGGACAATTGGATTTGGACCTGTATGGAATGACAGAGCATTTGCAGGGGTATCTTGCGCTTTTTTCAATTAATGGAACTCCTCTGGGGAGTTTGGAATGGGCAGGTCAGACTTGGGCTCACTTTTCTGCAGCGATTCCGGCTGGTATCCTTGTTCCCGGAAATAATACACTGACGATCAGCCTGGATAATACCAACGGTACGATTGCGGACCTGGTCTACCTGGATCGGGGTGAACTTACTTTCTCATCCAGTTTCCAGGCAAGCGCGGATACATTGAACTTTACTTATAACCTGACCCAGGAGACTGGATTTGAACTGCAGGCGTTTTCCAGTGACCAGTTGGTGCTCTTTGATGTGAGCAATCAAGAGCAGCCTGTGTCACTGACTGGGTTTGCTGTGCAGGCAATGGAATCTGAATTCAAGCTGTTGTTCCAGGAGGGAGAGGGAGTAACGGGAAGCCACAAGTATTGGGCTGCTGCAACAAGTGCACTCAAATTCCCCTACGCCATCCAGCAGGATACCCCTTCCACATTGCAACTGCCTGTCAATGGTGCTGATTACCTGATTATTACCCATTCTGAATTTTTAGTTCCAGCACAAACGCTGGCAGACTATCGGGAAGCGCAAGGGTTGCGAACGGCTGTAATCAATGTGCAGGATATCTATGACCAGTTTGGTTATGGGATTGTTGGGCGGGACCCGATCCGAGGATTCCTGGAATATGCCTACAATTTCTGGGCTACCCCAGCACCCTCTTTCGTGGTTTTACTTGGTGATGGACACTACAACCCCAAAGGTTTCAATCCGAGTACGTATGGTGCCTGGCGGGAGAATTCCATACCGCCATTCCTGGCTTTTGCGGATTCAATGCTTGGAGAAACGGCTGCAGATAACCGCTATTCAGCCATCGTCGGTAATGATACCTTGCCTGACATGATGTTGGGAAGAATGGCGGTCAGGAGCGTGGCACAAGCCACAGCCTTTGTCAATAAAATTATTGCCTACGAACAAACCCCGGAGGATCCCGACTGGAGTACAAAGGTGTTCGCTGTTGCCGACAACTCAGACAAAGCTGGTAATTTTCCGGCAATTTCTGAGTTCGTTTTGCAAAGTAGTTTGCCACAGAGTTACCAGGTTGAACGCGTATACCTGGGCGTGACCCATATGACCATGACAACTGCGAAAGCGGCTGTCATCGCAGCGATTAATAACGGGAAATACCTGGTGAATTACATTGGGCATGCTGCCCAGACGCAGTGGTCCGGGTACGATGATGTTCCCGCATATAGCGGTCGTTTTCTAGGAAATGCAGATGTGGATGGGTTGACCAACCTTGGCAAATACCCGATCATTTCTGCCATGACTTGTTGGGAGGGCTACTACATCAATCCTCAGACAACCTACCAATACGAATCCCTGGCGGAGGTAATCACCAGGGTGGAAAACAAAGGTGCAGTGGCGAGTTGGTCGCCGACTGGTGCCAGTGTGGCAGACGGACACGATATTATCAATCGCGCCTTCTTCGATGCCATTTTTAAAGTCAGTTTGTCTACCATTGGTGAAGCCGCTCAAAAATCACTTCTGGACCTTTGGGCAACCGGCACACACCTCCAGCTGGTTGACACATTCCTTTTGTTTGGTGACCCCGCCTTATTAAATCAACACGTGAAAGATTTGAAAAATTACCTGCCGATTATTCAAAAGTAGACGCTGGCTTAGCGACCCAAGGATATCTGAAGGTTGTGTACCCGCCTTCCATTCTTAAAGGCGATCAATGACTATTCAAGAAACTGAAACCAGGCAGGCACGTGAGCTTTCAATCAAAAGAACCAGATTATCTCTGGTTCTTTTGATTGCGCATCCTTTTTCTACCTTTGATTGCTAAGTTCGATCTTTTCGGCTGGCTATGCTGACAATTTTCTCAAAGTTATCCTTGATAAGTACTTCGATTTCATGGGCAATTACGTCATAGGGTTCTTTGGTAATGTAGGGGTCGGGGATGCTGTAGGCTGGGCCAGAAAGTTCACTTACAAGAAAAGTCCGGTCAAACAGTTTTGGGAATTCGAGTAAGACCGATTCCTTCTGACCTTGTTCCATCACTAACAACAGATCGATTGAATCAAAGTCGAGCGTTTCAATTCCCTTCGCAGTATGTGAGGAGAGGTCAAGACCTCGCTTCGCGGCTTCAATCAACGCTTCAGGAGTAGCAGGTGCCAAATCAGCAACCCAGGAACCGGCACTGTCTACAATCCACTCACCAGGTACATTGCGCGTAGCCAATTCCTGATTTAGGATAGCGGCGGCTAATGGCGAGCGGAACTGGTTCTTGGTACAGATGAAAACGATTTGGGACACGAGATCAGATATCCTTTAGATTTCAGGAAGTTTTTTCTTGTTTATCAACATCTCTGCGTTGGTAATTCTTGAAAACTGAGCCAAGAGGGGTAACTTTTTTGCCTTCAGTTTGAATTTCTGAATTTGGAACAGCAGATTCTGTATGGTAAGAATAATGATTACCATAGGGCGAGTAATAGTTGTAACCGCCATAGTAATAATCCTTGCTCTTTGGAATCTTGTTAACAACTACACCAAGCACTTTTGAACCGATCCTTTTTAATTCTTCAATTGGGCGCTTCGCGGTCATCGCTTTGGTCTGACCAGGAATGACAACGTAAATGAGCCCATCAACTTTCGAAGAGAGGATTTGTGTATCAGACACAATCATTGGTGGGGTGTCGATGATGATGATATCAAATCGCTTTTTCAGGTCGTTAAGCGTCTGAGACATCCTTTCGCTGCCCAATAGCTCAGCCGGGTTGGGCGGGACTGTTCCGCAAGTGATGATGGAAAGGTTCTGGACCTGGTCATAGGTTTTGATCACATCATCAAGACTGAGTTTGCCAGTCACAACGTCGCTCAAGCCCATTCGATTTGGCTTATTGAACTGGACATGTACTTTTGGTCGGCGCATGTCGGCATCAACGATCACCACAGACTTACCGCTCTGTGCTTCAACGATGGCAAGGTTGGCTGCGACAGTAGATTTACCCTCGGATTCGCCCGAACTGGTCACCAGGACTGTTTTTACAGGCTCATCTACCGAGGAATATTCCAGGTTGGTGCGCAAAGAACGGAAAGCCTCCGCCACTGGAGAGCGTGGGTTCTTTGCCACGTAAACGCCAAGAGAATCTTCCTCTTTTTTGTTGTTGTGTTTCAATTCACCGATAAAACCAATCACAGGCACTTCGAGAACAGCCTTGATTTCGTCTGGTGTTTTCAGCGTGTCATCTAAGAATTCGATCAGGAAAACCAAAGCCGCGGTGATAATCAGACCAATGGCAGCACCGAGCAAGGTGGTCTGCATTGGTTTAGGTGAAATGGGAATGGTAGGTTTTACTGCCGTTTCAACCTGCATAACAGTTGGAGTATTTTGCGCTTTTGCCAGTTTTAGAGTCTCCAGGTTGTTAATACTGCTGATATAGATCTGTTGATACAGGTTCAGCGTGGTATTTAGACGATCAAGATCGTTGGTATTGTTGGCAGTAGTGCCGGTTGTTTTTCCGAGGACGACCAGCTGTGTATAAATCTCCTGGTAGAGCTCCAGAATGGGCGTAATTTCATCGAGCTTTGTCTGGTAGGCGGCTAATTGGGCAATTTCTTCTTGAGTCAAAGATTCAAGGTCGAATTGAGCCGAGTCTTCCAGAGCTAAAAACTCAGGGTAAATTTGAGCCATATCGGTCTTCAAGTTGTTAACTTGCGCCTGGACGTCGTCCATCTGCACCTGTACACTCTCGATTTGGCTTTGCAACATTTCATCAGAAAGTTGAGTGATCTGTGCTTCCAAAGTAGCAATTTGCTCTTCTGCCTGATTAATACGGGCTTGCAGGTTTTTTTCAGCTGCTTCAAACTGTACCGATTGAAGGTTTTCGTTTTGGGAAATCATAATTTCAACCAAACCATTTGCAATGGTTGCTGCCTTGAAGGGATCGGGATCTTTAACGGTAAGGACTACAAACTTGGTATCATCTACCTGCTGGGCAGTCGCCTGACCTTTGCGTACCGGAAAACCCAGGGCTTCAGAAGCCTGGTAGAGCAGTTCTTCGGTTGTCAATAATTGCGCGTAGGTATCAATCATATCTTGATTGTTCAGGTAGGAGTAATAATCATAGGTGGTCTGAGCTGCAGGAAGAATGACAAAGCGAGCTTGTGCCTGGTAAATTGGGGTTTGACGAACGCTGATGTAATATCCGATTCCCCCACCGATCACGCAGCCAAGAATTACCAACCAGAGCCAATGCTTTATTGTTGAAAAAACTTCTTTTAAATCCATATTCCATCCCCGATGATATTCACGATAAAGATATTTAACATGATAATCTGTGTTGTTACGAGGTATTAAGAATACCATAAAACCGTTGTATGGTGGTTCAACACAAGGCTGGTAAACTCCATTTTGCCTACTGGTTTTAACTACCTTGACGAACTATGTTAAAATTATCGGTCATGGAAATTAAGATAGTTTCAACGAACAAGAAAGCGCGTTTTGAGTTTTTTATTCTCGAGACGTTTGAAGCTGGTTTGGTTTTAAAAGGAACTGAAATCAAGTCAGTACGAAGCGGACAGATCTCTCTCCAGGAAGCTTATGTGCGAACCAATGGGGCGGAAATCTGGCTTATTGGCGCGCATATCGCTCCTTACGAGCATGCCAGTGCCTTCCAGCACGATCCCAAAAGGGATCGTAAGCTTCTGATGCATAAGAAAGAAATTCGCAAACTCTATGACGAAGTGCGAATTAAAGGGATGACCCTTGTCCCAATTCGAGTTTACCTGAAAGGTGGGAGGGCAAAATTGGAAATCGGCTTGGCAAAGGGTAAAAAGCAGTATGACAAGCGTGAATCGATCAAAGAACGGGATGTGGAGCGCGAGTCCTCCTGTAACAAAGGCGATTGGTAGCAGAAATGGCAAGCCTTTACCCAACGTTTGAGCTTTCGTAGAGATTTCGTATAATAACATCATGGACTTAGAAAACAAAATTAGTCGACGAGATTTTTTAAAACTGACAGGATTGGCAGCCGGTTCGCTTATGCTTCCTTTTGGTAAAGCCGCTGCGAGCAGTTTGCTTCAGGATTGGCCAGTTGGCGCCAGACTGGGGCGGGTTGCCGTTGGAGAGATGCGTTCGTTCATCGATTTAAAAGCTGAACCGAATATGAATGCAGCTAATACCACCAGGGTATGGCGGGATGACGTTTTCGAAATCAAGCAAGAAGTTGTTGCAAATGTTCTCGATTTCAACCGTTATAACCAAAAATGGTATGAGACGCCCGATGGCTTCATTTATTCACCTTATGTTCAACCCGTTAAAAATCTTCCGAACCAGCCTTTAGCCGAATTGCCCATGGATGAGTTGGGGCAACGCGGCATGTGGGTGGAGATCACTGTCCCACGCGTCAATTTCGAGTTGACCAAAGCCTGGAGCCAGGCATCTTCCTGGATTCGCGACTCTGATGGTCTCGCAAAACTCTATTACAGTCAGGTACATTGGGCATCAGATATCCGCCTGAGAGATGGTCAAACCGAATATCTACTTTCTGAGAAATATGGCGCACTACCGGATTATTATTGGGTGGATGCGCGTGCTTGCAGACCCATTACGGCTGAAGAGGTTTCTCCGATCCACCCGGAAGTCGGCGACAAGCATGTACTGGTAAATCTACAGACACAGACTCTGCATTGCTTTGAAGGTTCCCACGAAGTTTACTTCTGTGAGGTTTCCACGGGCTATATACGTGATGGTGAATGGCTAACCCCACCTGAAACTACCCCTGTCTGGCGGAAAATGGTCTCATTGCACATGAGTGCCGGTGGTGTGTCACAATATGATTCGCCAGGGATCGCCTGGACAACGCTTTATCATCCTGATGGTCAGGCAATACATTCAGTCTATTGGCACAACAATTTCGGCGTGGCTCTTTCCCATGGCTGTATTAACTGTCTGCCTGAGGATGCCAAGTGGATCTGGCGATGGATCAACCCAAAGGTCGCCTTATATCCGGGTGAGTTGACTGTGCCAAACGCCAGTCAGTCTACCTTTGTCCAGGTCATCGAAAGTTAGTTTGCAGTGATGCCTGCAAATGAGAAAAATGAATTGCCAAATAGTCAGATTGTCGAGTTAAAGCAGATTAATGACCAGAGCCTTAGCAAAAAGCTTGGAGACTGGCTTAAACGACATTACCTGACTCTGATCAATTTCGCGCTCGCAACTTTCTTATTATTTCCTGTTCTGGCACCGGTTTTTATGAAAACGGGTCAAACCAGAACTGCGGATGTGATCTACAGACTATACAAACCGCTCTGCCATCAGCTTGCATTCCGTTCTTTTTTCCTCTTTGGAGAACAGGCAGCCTATCCTCTTGAATTGGCTGGTGTTGATAATTTGGTTACTTTCGAAACATCCACCGGACTGAACGGAGAGGACATGGTTGCGGCCAGCGAATTTCGCGGGAACGAACAACTTGGATACAAGACCGCCCTATGCCAGCGTGATCTGGCAATTTACGCCAGCCTGCTCTTGTTTGGACTGTTTTTTGCACTAACTGGTCGCAAGTTGAAGCCGCTTCCCTGGTTAGCCTGGATCATTCTTGCATTAGGACCAATGGGATTGGACGGATTTTCTCAACTGATCAGCCAGATGGAACTGCCAACATTAAGTTGGTTTGCCATGCGCGAGAGTACGCCTTTTTTGAGAGTGCTGACGGGAGTGATGTTTGGCTGGTTTACAGCTTGGTTCGGACTGCCGTCAATTGAAGAGATCATCAACGAGAAGAAACCCACCAACCAGGCAATATCAACGCCTTCGAAGGAGACTTGAAATGTATCGCGTAGAAAAAGGCGGGCTGACAACCTATCACTTCGAAAGTTTTGACCCAAACCTGGTCAATCATGCTTTTTTCACACGCCTGGGCGGTGTCTCTGAAGGTGCTTACAGTCAGCTCAATCTGGGTGGGACCAACGGCGATAAACCCGAGCATGTGCGCGCCAACCACTTCAAGTTATTCGAGAATTTCGGCATGCCCTTTGAAAGCCGCTTTGACGTTTGGCAAGTCCATGGCGATACCATCCATTTTACGGACCTTCCCAGACCTGAGACTCAGAAACATCAACCTGGCGATGGCATCTTCACACAAAACCCGGATGTCACCTTGATCATGCGATTTGCAGATTGCGTGCCGATCATGATCCACGATCCGATAAAAAAAGTTGTAGGACTGGTGCATGCCGGCTGGCAAGGAACCTTGCTGGAAGTTGGGGCGGTCGCAATTCGTGAGGCGGTGAAAGAATATGGCTGTGACCCCGCGACCATGCGCGTAGGTATTGGACCTTCGATTTGCGCTCATTGTTATCAGATCGGAGATGAGGTCAGAACCCAGTTTTACAAGAAATGGGGGGATAAGGCCGCTGATTTCATTATTGAAACCCCCCAGGGATATTACCTTGACCTGTGGGCAGCCAACGAATGGACTCTGAGACGGGCTGGCATTCAGCAATTAGAACAGGCCCATCTTTGCACAGCTGAAAACTTGCATGAATGGTATTCGTATCGGAAAGAAAAAGGACTGACCGGCCGTTTTGCTGCTGCCATCAGCCTGACACCGAGAGGAAACCATGCTTAATCAGGAATTCGACCAGCTTGAGGCTAAGATCAAGCAAAACCTGGCAGAGATCAATGCTGCGATCAGTCAAGCAGCCAAAGTAAGTGGGCGGACTGGTGATGAGATAACATTACTGGCTATCAGCAAACGCCAACCTGTTAAAGTGATCGAGGCAGCCTATCAGTGTGGTCAGCGAGCCTTCGGGGAAAGTTATGTTCAGGAAGCGCTGGAAAAAATGGAACGCTTCAGTGAATTTGACGATATTCGATGGGATTTAGTCGGTCATGTTCAGAGCCGCAAAGCCCGCCAGGTGGCTGAAAACTTTCATGCAGTTCATTCATTGGATTCCATGAAATTGGCAAATCTTCTCAATCAATACAGACCAGCCGCTATGCCTCCGTTGGAGGTTTTTTTGGAAGTCAATGTAGGTGACGAAAGTTCCAAAGCCGGTTTCCCTATGCGTAATAGTGAGGATTGGGAGGTTTTGGTGCAAGTGGTGAGGCAGATTTTGGGTTTGGAAAGGCTGAAATTAGTGGGTCTGATGTCGATGCCTCCCTTATTTGCGGATCCAGAGCAAAGCCGGCCATATTTTGCCAAGCTGCGACAGTTAAAAGACTATTTGAAGGACCAGGTGAAAGAAGCTACTCTAACGCAACTTTCAGCAGGGACATCAGCTGACTTTGAAGTTGCAATTCAAGAAGGGGCAACGGTCGTACGCATCGGCGAACGCTTGTTAGGCCCCAGAAATTACACAGATTGAGGAATCATGCAATTTATCATCCTATTTATTCAGATTTTTGCCCGGACAATCGTCTTTTTATTGTTCTTACATGTCATCTTATCCATGTTCATGTCTGCCGACAAACCTCTACGAATTGGCATTGCCCGCATTGTCGACCCGATTCTGACTCCTATACGTCGTTTTATCAAACCCTTCAATGGAATCGACTTCAGCCCGGTTGTCGCAATCCTGGTAGTCAACTTGATTGAGACTTTATTGACACGCATATTGGCTCGAATTGTCTGATCTTGCCTTAGCAGTCCTGAATTCGAATCGCAATCAGGTCCTGAACTAAGTTTATTGATGGTTACCCACGTAACCATTCTGAAGGCGTGCCAACCTGTGAGTATCCGTGAGTCTGTCAGCTTACCCGTGAAAATTGAGGACGGATTTTGAGAGACTAAATCTTCGTCGGGTAAACCCTGTTCGATTTCAAAGTAACAAAGATATCGACATTTGATTTTCTGAGGCTCAAGGGCGCTTAGCGACTTGCGATATTGATAGAATTCATCAAAATTTATTGTTCACAAACTTTCATCAAGCGCCTGAAGAATGAAGAAAACCAGAAAAATATTCACATAATTGAATTTTGCCCAAACCAATATTCAGAGTTGATTGGTTGATAAATCCATTGATTTGGCGTAAATCACGGTAAGCTGATAACGTGACCGCTGAAAGATTCACAAATATGAATTAATATTAAAGACAATTGACGCAATCAGATAAGTGAATATAATTCCAATGTAATAACTATACATTTTAACAACTTTATTCATGTTTTACTTTTCTGGACCGTCATCGAGAAGCATTATGCAATCTTAACCGGTCCAAATTTTAGAAGCTCACTGAATAAAAGTGAGAGGTTACAAGATCAGGGCACCTACCTGAGGAAGAAAATTTTGGCTGATTCGTTCGTTTGGCTAGAACAAGAACGTTAAATATCACGAAGAACTGAAAAAGGCAGTCTGGTTCTTTTGAAATTACTAACATAATTGCACCTTTCGGAGAATTGAATTTTCATCATGGTAAAGGAATTGAGAAGGCAGAGTCGCATTGACCTATTAGCGGATGTCGCGGAACTTTACTATGTACACAATCAAGATCAAACTCAAATCGCTCAAAAAATGGGAGTCACTCGTTCGATGGTCTCCCGAATGATCACCGAGGCCCGAAAGTTGGGTTTGGTGAAGTTTCAGATTGAAAGACCTTATAACCTCGACAACGAACTAACGAACATTTTCCGAAACAAATTTAATCTAAAACAAGTTGCAGTGGTGTCAGTACCTGAGGGGCAACCCCTGCTGAATAGTTTGGGCAAGATTGCCGCAAGAATTTTAATCAAAAATCTTCATCGCAACTCCACACTTGGTACATCCTGGGGAACCGCCATCAGTGCTACGGTGGACGAAGTAAACCCCCCTTACCCACTGTCCGGCGTAAAAGTTGTTCAACTACTAGGTGCGGTAGGAACCCGACTTCACCAGTACAACGGCGTATCTATCGTGCGTCGGCTTGAAGAAAAATTGGATGCTGAAGGCATCTATCTAAACGCTCCTTATCTTGTAGATGAGTCTCAGGTTGCTTCCATGTTGATGAAAAACCGCGATGTGCACGAAGCGCTTGCCTTTGGTAATACAGCTGACACAGCCTTGCTTGGTATCGGATCGACTGAAAGTGATTCATCGCCTTATTTCCTGGCAGGTTTTGTTTCAGAGCAGGAACTTAATAGCATCCAGGCGAGTGGAGCAGTGGGTGATGTGTGTGGACTATTTTTTGATATTGACGGAAAAATGTGCTGCCCTGAGTTTAACGACCGCACGGTCGGCATAAGATTTGAAAACCTCTTGAAAATCCCCAACCGTATCGGGGTGGCTGGTGGTTCTCCCAAAATTATACCGTTGGTTGGCGCATTAGCCGGTGGTTTGATTAACATTTTAATAACTGATTCGGTAACAGCCAGAGCTGTACTTGATTATTCGAATAATAACGATTAGATATTCACAATGATAGAAGAAGGAGCCAACGTGGTGAATTGGAAAGAAGAAGAATTCGATAATAGCCAAACAGTGGATGCCCGTCAAAAAGGTGAAGTACTCGGTCTCAGCGATGAGAAGATGATTGAGATGTATCGTACGATGCTCAAAATTCGCCTCTTTGAAGAAATGGCTGACAAGCTCTATGCTTTGGGCAAAGTCCATGGGACCATGCACCTTTCAGCAGGACAGGAAGCAGTAGCTGTCGGTACTGGATTTGCGGTGAATCGAGGCGATTTCATGCTGAATCATCATCGCGGGCATGGTCACTTTATCACCAGCGGTGCAGATCTTGGCAAAATGATGGCCGAATTTCTTGGAAAAGACACCGGTTATTGCCATGGACGAGGTGGCTCGATGCACATCGCTGATGTGACAGCAAACAACCTGGGTGCAAATGGCATTGTAGGTGGAAGTTTACAGTTGGCTGCCGGTGTGGGCATTGCTATCAAACAACGGAAGACGGATCAATTGGTATTGACTCTCTTCGGTGATGGGGCTGCTAATGAAGGTATTTTCCATGAGTCTCTTAATATGGCCAGGATCTGGGATTTACCGATCCTGTATGTTTGCGAGAACAATCAATATGGCATGTCTGCCAATGTAAAACGCGTTTCTGCCAAGACACCATTCCGGGCTCGTGCAGCCGCGTATGACATTCCCTATTTCCTGGTGGATGGTAACGATGTGTTGGCAATGTATGAGCATGCCAAAAAAGCAGTTGAGAGCATCCGTGCTGGGAATGGTCCTTTCTTTATTGAGGCAACAACTTATCGCTACTTTGGTCATTCCAAGAGCGACCGCAATCTCTACCGCAGTAAGGATGAGATTGAGTATTGGAAGACCGTGAAAGATCCCATTGACCGGATGGAAGGTCTGCTTCTCAAAGCCGACATCTTAACAGTTGACGCAGTAAAGCAGATTCATGAAGAAACTGTCCAGGATATTGATGTTGCAGTTAAATTTGCTGAGGATTCCCCTGAACCGGATCCAAAAGATGTAATGGAGTGGGTCTATGCCTGAAATAACTTATCGTGAAGCCATCCGCGATGCGATGGTATCGGAAATGCGTCGAGACAATACAGTTTTCCTCATGGGCGAGGACATAGGTACATATGGCGGTGCTTTTGGAGTAAGCGCTGGTATGCTGGATGAATTCGGACCGGAAAGAATCCTGGAAACCCCAATCTCCGAATTGGCAATTGTTGGTGCCGCGACTGGTGCCGCAATGGTGGGCATGAAACCTATCGCTGAAATGATGTTCATGGATTTCATCTTGCTCGCATTGGAGCCTCTGATGAACCAGGCTGCCAAAGCCCGCTACATGTTCGGTGGAAAAGCCACCGTGCCTATGGTGGTTCGCATGGCGGGTGGTTCAGGTACTGGAGCGGCAGCTCAGCACTCTCAGTCTCTTGAAAACATCCTTATGACAATCCCTGGAATCAAGGTCGTCGCCCCAAGTAATCCTCAGGATGCAAAAGGTCTTTTGATAAGTGCGATCCGTGATCCAAACCCAGTTTGCTTTATTGAACATAAATTACTGTACAAAGTAAAGGGCGAAGTACCGGAAAATGATTATTCCATTCCATTAGGCGTGGCAGATGTAAAACGGGAAGGCACTGACTTAACTGTGGTCGCATCTGGAATCATGGTCAACAAGACTCTGAACGTCGCTGAAAAATTGGCTGCTGAAGGGATAAGCGTGGAAGTAATTGACCCACGTACGCTACGCCCCCTGGATACAGACACGATCATAAATTCTGTAAAAAAGACGAGCAAACTCCTTGTCGTGCATGAAGCCACCAAAACCGGGGGATGGGCAGGAGAGGTGTTTGCTTCAATTTGCGAGAGCGACGCTTTTGACTATCTGGACGCGCCGATGCGCCGGTTAGCCGGCAAGGACTGTCCTATCCCGTATAACCGCTTAATGGAAGCGGCTGCTGTGCCCCAGGAAGCGGACATTGAAGCAGAAATCCGCGCCATTATCAAGAATGTTTATTAAGAGGATGTGACATGCCGACACCATTTATTATGCCCAAGATGGATATGGACCAGGAAGTGGTCACGATCATTGAATGGTTGAAGAAAGAAGGCGAAATGATCACCAAAGGTGAACCTGTGGTGACTGTTGAGACCGACAAAATCACCAGTGACATCGAAGCACCCGAAACAGGCATCCTGACCGGCATCCTCTACCATGAAAACGAAGAAGCTCCAGTCACCAAGGTGGTTGCATATATCCTTGCAGAAGGAGAAACCTTACCCGACGTACCTGGTTCCAAAGAGACTCACGATGCAGCTCAATCTGCTCCTGCAGCCACTGCGTCCTCTGAAGTCACATCAAACCTACGTGCAACTCCCGTGGCTGAAAAAATGGCAGCTTCGATGAACATCGATCTCGCCAAGGTACAAACCAAGGGCGATAAGGTTACAAAAACTGACATCGAAAACTATCTTACCGCGCCACAAGAAGCACTTCCAGGCAAAATGGCAGCCACACCTGCAGCCCGTCGAATGTCGAAAGAAAACGACATCGATCTTGCTGGTTTGAGGGGCAGTGGACCACGTGGCCGGATTCAATCGACGGATGTTGCACAAGTTGCAAGCAGCGCCACTCAGATCGTGTCGCCGAAACTCGCTTCCCTTCCAAAAACGAATACTCAATTAGTGGCTGGGAACTCAGTTCCTTTAGTGGGCAAACGCAAGCGTATTGCCGAACGCCTGACCGCAAGCTATCAGAACTCCCCCCATATTTACCTGACAGTCGAAGTGGATATGAGCCAGGCCGAAGAGAGCCGTTATCGAATGAATAAGCTGAACGAAAAGGCTGGCAGAAGTTCCATCTCCATCACCACATATCTGGCGAAGCTGGTAGCCTGGACCCTCAAACGTCACCCTTATCTGAATGCCTCGATCGTAGAGGACAGGATCGAGTTTTGGGAGGATATTAACCTGGGGATTGCCACAGCAGTCGCTGATGGACTGGTTGTTCCAGTCATTCACCAGGCAGACCAACTTGGGTTGGCTGACATGAATGAGAGAATGCGTTACCTTGCCAAACAGGCACGGGACGGCGTTTTGACCCGTGAAGAAGTGGATGGTGGCACCTTTACGATATCGAACCTGGGAATGTTTGGTATTAAATCATTTACAGCCATTCTCAACCCACCTCAAACTAGCATTCTGGCAGTTGGATCAACGGTACGCACACCAATTGTGGTGGACGAGAAGGACACCATCGAAGTCAGACCGATTATGTCAATGACGCTCAGTGTGGACCATCGTGTCGTTGATGGAGCTGTAGCTGCTCAATTCTTAGCTGATTTGGTCAGGGTAGTCGAAAATCCTGACATGATCATGTATTAGGACGAGTCTTGGAGAGAATTATTAAGAGATTTTCGGCTCAACGCGATATCTAATTATCACTTTGATTGCCGTTTGGTGTTTTAACCTAATAATGGCAGAAAACGCAATCTGTTACTCATTTGCTTAAGCGGATGGGTGGAGGAAAAAGGAGTTTTATGGATCAGGGACTATGGTTTTTTGAAGAAAATCTGTTGATGCCTTTACAAGCCGACACAAAGGAAGATGCCCTAAAAATACTTGGCACTTTGCTGTTACAAAATGGTTACGTGAAAGACAGTTTCATCCCGGCAATCTTAGGACGTGAGGCAGAATATGCCACAGGCTTACCAACTGGTGATATTGGCGTGGCAATCCCTCATACTGATGCAATTCATGTCAATAGACAGGCAGTTGCTGTAGGCATCCTGGAAAACCCCGTCCAATTTTGTATTATGGGCGATCCGGATAATACTCCAGTTAACGTCAGCATCATTTTTATGCTTGCCGTGCCTGATAAAGATAAAGTAATGGCGATGCTTCAACAATTGATGGAAATTATTCCAGATAAAGAATACCTAACCTCTTTAGGAAGCACCAAGGATCGTGCGAAGATGGTTGAGATGTTAGATGAGAAACTCAACGCGGGAGTCCGTGCTGAGAGAATCGCCCAACCAGAGGAAGAAATAGAACGAACAAGCAACGAAGTTACACTCACAATTACGCATCCGGTTGGTTTGCATGCCCGTCCAGCTACACTCTTCGTCAGGACAGCTGCTCAATTTAAATCAAAAATAACCATCAGGCACGGCGATATGGAGGGTAGCGCAAAGAGCATTATAAAAGTACTTTGCTTGGGAGCAGTAAACGGCTCTACCATTCAACTTTCCGCTGAAGGAGAGGATGCCCAGGAAGCTTTGGCCGCTTTGAAAGAGCTGGTTGAGAGCGACTTTGGGGGAGTTGAATAAAGCCCCGATTAAAGTACTGGTTGTAGATTTTTCGCACCTTAACAATAATTGAGATTTTGCTTTATACGGTAAATCATGCAGGAAATTGATTTATTCAACCATCGATTTGATGAAGATCGACTGGTGAAAGCCAAATCTATTACCCTCATAGTCTGCACTTTACTTAAGCATTATCTGGAGGAAAGGAAAGATTGTCATTTTGGAAAAAGCAAAAACTATCATTATTCCGAATTTCTTTTTCCAGAAAGTTAAGCTTCCGGTGCGGTGGTTAGTAAATTGAAGTTATTAAAATATTGTTTGCGTTTTTATTCTGTTACTGCGATTGAGTTGATAAAGGAAAAGTGAGTATTAATTCTTCTTTTTCCGGGTTTCAGATGTGAAAAAAGAAAGGATGGTAATATTGAACGAATTCCAATTTTAGTTTTTACGTGGTTTATCAGAAAGGATATTTAGAAATGAAAAGAATTTTATTGGCTTGTGGATCTGGAATTGTGACATCTACTATTGCGAGAGCTAAGTTAGAACAGCATCTCAACGCAAAGGGTTATGCTGGAAAATACAAAATCGAGCAATGTCGAGTCTCTGAAGTTCCTCAGAAGTCTTCACAATATGACTTTTGTGTTGCAACCAGCATGAAACCTCAGGGTGTATCTTGCCCTTATATCAGAGGTACTGCTTTTCTCACTGGGATTGGAATTGAAGAGACGATGGAAGAAGTCTACAAGCTTATGGATTCCTAACCCACCTTATCATAATTGGAGAATATCATGGATTTTGTTTTAAAGATCTTTAACTATATTCAGGCACTCGGTCCTTCTGTAATGATGCCTATTATTATCTGCATCTTTGGTTTGGCTTTAGGTGCAAAATTTGGAAAATCCCTGCGTGCTGGTTTGACCGTTGGCGTAGGTTTCATCGGCTTGAATCTGGTCATCGGTGCTTTAACTGGCAACCTTGGTCCAGCAGTCTCACAGATGGTGGATCGATTTGGATTCTCACTATCAATCATCGACGTTGGTTGGCCAGCGGCTGCAGCGATTTCTTTCGCTTCTACTGTCGGTCTGATCATCATCCCCGTTGGACTGCTTGTTAACATCATTATGTTATTGACCAATACAACCCAAACCGTTGATGTTGACATCTGGGATTACTGGCACTTTGCCTTTACAGGCGCATTGGTCGCAATTTTGACCAATAGTGTTCCCCTTGGTGTGCTTGCAGCCGTTGTGAATATGATCATTATCATGGTGTTTGGTGATGTCACTGCTCCATTAGTGCAGGAAAGCCTGGACATGCCCGGTATTTCTTTGCCACACGGTTTTTCAACCGCTTATGCGCCGATTGCATGGGTTTTCAACAAACTCATCGACGTCATTCCTGGTTTAAACAAAGTTGATTTCAATATCGAAAAAGCACAGCAAAAATTTGGTGTTTTTGGCGAGCCTATTTTAATTGGAACCATTCTTGGTCTGGCTATTGGTGCCCTTGCAGGTTACGCTTTCAAAGATATCCTTCTGCTTGGTGTGACCATGGGTGCAGTGCTTGTTCTGATCCCAAAAATGGCTGCCCTGTTGATGGAAGGCTTGCTCCCAATTTCCGATGCAGCAACTGAAATGATCAAGAAACGTTTCAAGAATCGTGGTCAGATCTATATCGGTTTGGACTCAGCTGTTGGTATTGGACATCCTATTACCCTGACAGTTGCCTTAATCCTGGTTCCTATCGCTGTTTTCCTGGCTGTAATTCTCCCAGGCAACAAGGTCCTGCCCTTCGGCGATCTTGCCACCATTCCCTGGATGTTTGTTTTGATTACCCCTATCGTTCGCGGTAACGGCTTCCGGGCTTTGCTTGTTGGTATTGTTGTCCTGGCTGTTGGTCTCTTGATTGCAACCAACCTGGCACCTCTATTCACCCAGGCCGCAATCGATGCCCAGTTTGCTATGCCAACCGGTGCGTCAATGGTTTCCAGTATTGTCGATGGAGCTAACCCGCTTACCTGGGGTATTGTCAGGTTGAATGGGTTGGGGATCGTAGGCACTATTATCGTTACTGCAGGCTCAATTGCTCTGGCAATCTGGAACCGTGGCAGAATCCTCAAAGAAGCAGCTGCCCTCCGCGCTGAATCAACAGTCGAATAATAAAAATGTTAAACTCTGATACCATGCCCACAACTTTTCGTCATGACCCAAAACTTTATCGTTCAAGAGTGTATGGGGAGGGCATGGTATCACTGTTTGCCCTCGCTTTCTGTATCTATAAATACATAACAACACTTACATCTATTCGAATTCTTTGGGTTTTAGTTGGGATTGTTTGTATTTACTCTTTTTATCGGTTACTTATCAGCCGCAGCACGCCAGAGCTGATTACTATCACGCCTGAAAGAGTTAGATTCGAAGGTGCAGGAAAGACACGTGAATTTCTCATCAGCGACCTCTCTGAGTTTCTCGTCAAAGAGTTCAGAATTCAAGCAACCCAATTTATTCGAATCAAGGATAAATCTGGCAAAAAAAGCAAATATTGGATTGAGTTGAAAGTTTATTCCGATCAAAAAATTCTCGAAGAACAGCTACTGAAGGTTGAAGAAAGAATTCATCCGGATGAGATGAAGGCGATGATCAAATCACATAACAAACAGTTTCAAAATAAGAAAGTAAGCGATGTATCAAAAAGAAAAAAATGAATTAATAAAAGCTGGTATGACCTTGGATCGGTATGAATTAATTGCCCTGTCCGGTGGAAATATTAGTATGCGAATTGGTGATCACGTGCTCGTTACACCGTCCGGTATGATTTATGAGGACATGGTTGAGGATGACGTTCTCGTCGTAGATCTTTATGGCAATGTTGTTGAGGGTTCTCGAAAACCATCAGTGGACACCAGCGCTCTACTTTTTATTTTTAGATCTGACGAAACCATTAAATCGGTCATTCATACACACCAGCCGTATGCAACTGCAGTGGGTCTGGTGACAGATGAATTGCCATGCAATTTGACCACGATGGCTAATGCAGTGAATGGCTCAGTTCATGTTGCCCCTTATTCATCCACAGCAACTGAACAAATGGGGATCGAGGCGGTCAATTATTTAGATGGCCGCCGGGCTGTTATCCTTAAGCATCACGGCGTGATAGCTGTGGGAGACTCGCTAAAGCAGGCTTTGTATGCTTGTGTCTACTTAGAAGAAGCGGCAAAAACCTACGCCATAGCCAGATCGCTTGGCGGGACTGTGGCAATGTTGACGGATGAGCAAATTGAGCAAGCTGTTGATGTCTTCAAATACTACGGGCAGAACACACCAAAGTATCCTGGCGTACACGAGAAGAATTAATGCAGTCTTGATTACTAAAAAACTCCACTACTTATGCAGTGGAGTTTTTTTATCGTTCTTGGTCAGGATGGCGGTCAAAAATTCTTGTTGTGAAAGTGTTCCCACATCCAAAATTGCATCAATTAGTTTTTATACAAGATCCTGCCGCAGCTTTTACACTTGGTGATCAGGTTTGGGTTGGCCGCAATCTGAATATCGGTTGGAGAGAGTTCTACACCGCATGCTTTACAGCTTTCGTCAAAAACCTCGGCAACTGCGACACCACCTTTGCTCTTGAACAGGAATTCATATTCTTCGAGCAGTTTTGCGTCCAATTGACTTTTCAGAGCGTCACGCTGCGAGTTGATTTTAAGCAATTGGCTCTTCAGTCTTTCACGCTCTCCGAGCAGCAGAGAGTTTTCTGTGGCTTTTTTGTTTAGAAGTTGTTGTAAATCGGTCTCGGCTTTTTTCTTTTTATCCTGACAGGCATCATTTTCTGCCAGCAGTGTAATTTGTTCGTCTTCCAGGGTCTTAATCGTTCGGTGAAGGGCTTCGCTTTCTGCCTGGAGATCTTGTAATTCTTTTGTCGCGCTGATTTTTCCACCGAAAAGTTTTGACTGGGTCAGTTTTAGTTTCAGTGTTTTCTCTTCAACTTTTTTACGCACTTCTTCAAGTTCGTTATCGCTTTTGGTCAGCGCGGCGGTTGCTCTTTGGATGATAACCTGAGCCCTAAGGACCGCTTTGTCAGATGCGATAATTTGATCAATTTGCTTGATTCTTTTGAGTCGTTGGATTCGTTGTGAGTCGAGCTGTTGCAGTCGGTAAAGGCTGAATGTTTCGTTCATATGACTCCGTTGTTGATTTCGGTTTGCGTATTGATTGTAACAGATGATAGCTCTTAGCTGATGACTGAAAGCTGATAATTGATAGGTGATAGGCGATAGCTGATAGCTGATAGATAAATAGATTTATGCATTTACATATTTCATATCCGAATTGGTAATCGGTTTGACTACTGATCAGATATTTGCACTATGTTATAATTCGCCAATACATTTGAAGATAACTCTTCGATAGATGGAGATAAAACTTGGCTTTTTTCAACCCAATAAAATGGTTGCTGGGGTTGCTATCGCTGGATCTGGGAATCGACCTGGGCACAGCGAATACTTTAGTTAACGTCAGAGGGAAGGGCATCGTTATCAACGAACCTTCCTGGGTAGCCATCAACAAACGTACCCGCGAACCCGAAAAGATTGGCGCTGCTGCCAAGGCTATGGTCGGTCGTACGCCTGCTAATATGGTCACATTGCGACCACTGCGCGATGGCGTCATTTCCGAATACGACATCACTCAGGCTATGCTGGAATATTTCATTAGCAAAGCACATGAGAACAGCATCGTCCTTTTTCCGTATTCTCGCGTGGTGGTTGGAATTCCCTCTGGTGCCACCGAAGTTGAAAAGAGAGCTGTATATGATGCTGCCATGGCAGCTGGCGCTCGCGAGGCTTTCATGATTCACGAACCTGCAGCGGCTGCGATTGGTGCGGGTCTGCCAATTGAAGAAGATACTGGCAACATGATCGTGGACATTGGTGGTGGCACCACTGAAGTGGCGGTCATTGCTGGTGGTGGTGTTGTTATCTCTCGATCGCTACGCGTAGCCGGAGATGAGCTTGATCAGGCAATTATTGAATATGTCCGCAGCAAATACAACCTTTTCGTTGGCGACCAGATGGCAGAAAAAGTGAAGATCGCCATCGGTTCGGCATATCCGCTTAAGGAAGAAAAAACGGTTGATGTTCGTGGGCGTAACCTGATCACTGGTTTGCCGGAATCAATCGAAATTTCTTCTGTAGAAATTCGTGAAGCTCTGTCTTCTTCAGTACAGGTGATTGTAGATACCGTCAAAGATGCCCTGGATGAATCCCCACCAGAAATTTTGGCAGATTTGATGGACAATGGTATCTGCCTGGCTGGAGGCACCTCCCAACTTCAGGGTTTGGCTGATCGCCTTTCGAATGAAACCCATGTACGTGTTTGGGTGGCTGAAGACCCGATGACTTGTGTGGCACGTGGTTGCGGCATGGTTTTAGAAGATATGGACCTGTATGAAAGCTTATTGGTCGGCATTGAGCGAGATCCATTTTCCAGCAGCCAACCAGCGTAAGTTCAATGACCGTGGTTTCCGGTCTACCCTGCTATGATAACTAAACTCTTAACACCCAAAAATTTACGCAACCTGATCATCATCCTGGTTGTGGTGGGGGTACTTTTCCTGGCAGTCTCAGGCTATCTGACTCCTTTTTTCAGCTTTTCGGTCAGCCCTCTCATCTCAGCGCAAAGCTGGCTTTCTCAACGTTACCTCGCGTTCAACGATTTCTTTAATTCACCGCGTGATATGGCAACATTGAGAGCTCAAAATGCCCAGTTGGAAATTGAAGTAGCCATGCTGCAAAGCGAAATTGTGGCATTACAGGAGAACCTGGCGCAGTCCGACATCCTTTACACCTTGCTCGATTTTGCGCGCACGAACCCGGAACACGAGTACGTTGCCGCAACAGTGATTGGGCGCGAAATCAGTCCTTTTTTACAATACATCATCATTGATAAAGGCAGTAATGACGGACTTCGGCACGGCATGCCTGTGGTCACCCAACAAGGTTTGGTTGGTCGCATCGACGCTTTAATCTCCGATGCTGCCAGAATTCAACTGATTACAGATGCAAATTCTACAGTGAATATCAAACTCCAGACTGCCGGGGTTGAGGGCGTGGTGCGAGGGTCAGTGACCGGTGAAATTACACTGGATATGGTTCCGGTGGACACCGAGGCTCAAATTGGCGATATTCTCATGACATCAGGGTTGGGCGGAACTTATCCACCTAACATCTTTGTGGGTCAGGTTTTGACCATGCAATCCAAACAAAATGTTCTCTTTCAAACAGGTTCGGTTCAACCGGTTGTGGATTTTTCGAACCTGAGTGCCGTTTTGGTTATCACCAATTTCGACTCGGTCGACATTTCTCCACTGGTACCGTGAGGCAGCAATGTTGTCTTATCTGATCGGATTCGCAGGTTTTCTGCTTACCGCCGTTCTTCAAATGAGCGTATTCAGCCAATGGAAAATTCTATCGGGCAGCGCTGACATCATTTTGCTTTTTATCATCGCCTGGTGCCTGCAAGATCGTAGCAAGTGGCTATGGTTGCTTGTGGTGATCATGGCTGGAATTGCAGGTACTGTGTCTGCTTTACCTGCTTATATTTCAGTCATTGTTTATCTAATAGTCTATCGAGCCAGCAGGCTGGTTCAGGCCAGGCTAATGCAATCGCCCCTGCTGGGGATGCTTGTGCTGACTTTTGGAGCCACATTGCTACAAATAATCCTTAACCTTGCCTATCTCTTTGTGACCCAGGTAAATCTGAACTTCAACGATGCCCTGGTAGAGGTGGTTTTACCGTCTGTTTTATTGAATATGCTGCTCGCGATTCCGGTACATGCAATTGTCCGTGAAACCGCTCATTATGCTTTTCCGAAAGGAGTTGAAGCATGAACAATCAAGAATACAAAAAACCAACCATCAACATGGGCAGATTTCGCTGGATCTATTTGATCATTGCTGTGGTGTTCTTCTATTACGCATCTCAATTGTTCAACTACCAGATCATTGAGGGGGAAACCTATGTTGCCCAGGCGGAAGATAACCGCACAACTGAAATTAGCATTCCGACCCAAAGAGGCATGATTTATGATCGAAATGGCATTGTGCTTGCGCGCAACACCGCCCAATACAATGTAACCGTCACTCCTGCAGAACTTCCAGACTCAGATGGTGAGATCCGCGAAATCTTTGACCAACTCAGTAAGCTGATTGACATTCCGGTCAACCGCGGTGAGGTCAACGACCAGACAGCCAGTGCTTTTTCGCCATGTTATACAGACCTGGGCATTTTTCAGATTGTTGAAATTGCCGAGAGTCTGTGGCCTTTCCAGGCTACCCGCCTGAAGTGTAACCTGAGCAAGGAAACTGCCATGGTTATCGAAGAAAAGAAAATGGATTGGACTGGCATTGATATCGAGGTTGAGTCCATTCGCGAATACCCCACAGGTGGGCAAACCTCTGAAATCATAGGTTTTTTAGGCCCAATCCCTGAGGTCTTGCTCGATTACTACACTGATCTTGGTTTTGTTTCAGGACGAGACAAGGTTGGCTACATGGGTATCGAGAACTCGATGCAGAGTATCCTGGCTGGCAGCAATGGAAAGAGAGTGGTTGAAGTGACAGTTGGTGGCGAAATTGTGCGCGACATCGAAGAACCGGTCGAAGCAGTGCCTGGTGCGGATATCCACCTGACGATAGATTATCGTCTGCAGATGGCTGCCCGGGCCGCCCTGGTCGAACAATTGCGCTATTGGAACGAATTTTACATGCGGGAACGTGGCGAAGTAATGAGCACCACCGGAACCGTTATTGGAATGAATCCGAAAACTGGTGAGTTGCTGTTCATGGTTTCTTATCCAAATTACGAAAACAACCGCATGACACAATTTATCCCTGGTGATTATTACACCCAGCTCAGTATCGATGAGAACAAGCCATTGGTTAATAAATCCATCTCGTCTGAGTTGCCACCAGGGTCCGTTTTCAAGATGGTCCCGGCTTTGGGCGTGCTCAACGAGGATATCGTAACTCCCGAACAGACAATCAGCTGTACCCCGACGATCACCTTGCGCCAGCAGTTTTATGAAAGCGATATCGGTACAGAACAAAGCTATTATTGCCATGATAAGGCTGGTCATGGAGCAGTTGATTATAAACACGGTATTGGCTACTCCTGTAATGTTTACTGGTACAAAACCAGCGGTGGATACCCTGGTGAAGTCGAAGACGGCGGGTTAGGTATTTGGAATATTTATGAGTACGGAGCTGCCCTTGGATATGGAAAAGAAACCGGGATCGAACTTCCCGGTGAGGCGGATGGACTATTACCCAACCCAACCTGGAAACGCTTAAACCAGGGTGAAAACTGGGCTACTGGTGATACCTATCTGGCGGGTGTTGGACAGGGCTATGTTTTGGCTACACCGGTACAGGTAATGAATGCCTTCTCAACGATCGTAAATGGCGGTAAACACATGCAGCTGAGCATGATTGGCAAAACCATTGACACTGATGGTAATGTGTTGCAATCTTTTGAGCCAAAGATGCTATGGGATATTACCAAGGATGCCTTGATCCACACGTATGAAGGCAACAACCAGACCAGCGAAGTAAAAACTATCGAGCCTTGGGTAATTGACCTGGCGATGGAGGGGATGGAGTTGGTTACAAGCCAAGAAGGTACCGCCAAGATCGAGTTTGCGGGTGACGAGAATAGAATCGCTGGCAAGACCGGTACTGCTGAATATTGTGACGACTGGGCAAATCGCGAAGGTTTGTGTATTCCCGGATCGTGGCCTTCGCATGCCTGGTTTGCCGGATATGCTCCCTATGATGACCCGGAAATCGTGGTCGTCTCTTTCATCTATAATGGTCGTGAAGGTTCGACGGTTTCAGGTCCGATCGTACGGAAGATCATCGATGCATATTTTGAGTTCAAGGCTATCGATGCCGAATTGGAAGGGCTTCAGACAGGAAATTAGGTAATGAAACAGCTGGAATTGCAGGTCAAAGGAATTCATGGAGGCGTTTTGATCACGCTCCCTGTTGTGCCTTGGTACCAGCAACGCGATCTTTTGGTCGGACGAATCCAGACCCAGGAGCGCTTCTTTAAGGGTGGACGAATTGCTCTTGATGTTGGCTCGACCGATTGGTCTGAAGATCACGTGCTAAAACTGTTAAAAGACCTTTCAGATGAGGGCGTTTGCCTGTGGACAATTCTAAGCAGTTCTGAAAAAACCGTGCAAGCAGCAGAATACCATGGCCTTCCCACCTCACTTCCAGACCCCAACAAGAAACCGGGTGAGTCTCAACCGTCTCAACTTGATAGCATCAGCGATTTGCAAAAATTCACTTGCCTACCGAGAAGTTTGACTACAGGCGAACACTTCCAACATAAGGGCAATTTGCTTGTCATCGGAGATGTTCCCGCAGACGCCCGTCTGGAGGTGACTGGCTCACTGGTTTTGTGGGGCAGGCTGTTTGGGATGGCAGTTGTTAATTCTGCTTCTGATATCACTAAAAACGTCTGGTTGTTGAAGGTAGAGACTGGACGCCTGATACTCAACGGGGAAGAAGTGGAAATCCCGCCAAAACTTCGCAAACAAAACGGACTGGTAGTTTCAAAGGGTGATGATGGGATTGACGTTCATAGCTTGTTACCCCGGAGATTGCTCTGATGCTTACTCGTAAGATCTGGCAGCGCTTTGATTTTCTGCTCTTTGCGGTAGTTTTGCTTTTATGCGTTTTTAGTGTCGCACTGATCAGCTCTGCCATCGCTGGTAACCCAACGTTGGCGGAACACCCTCAGCGCCAGGCAGTATTCCTGGGGATTGGGCTGGTTGTGTTATTTGTTGTTGCTTCTTTCGACTATCATGTCTGGTCCACACTGAGTAAACCGTTTTACATATTTGTAGCAATTCTGTTGTTGCTTGTCTTTGTAATTGGGGGTGCACGGTTTGGTGCAGCACGTTGGTTGGAAACAGGATTAGTTACCATTCAGCCGGCTGAGCTGTCAAAAATTGCCATAATTTTGTCTCTGGCGAGCTATTTCTCAGCCAACATCGAGCGAATAAACAATTGGTTAACAATTAGCCGAAGCCTCATTATCACGCTTGGAATTGTTACCTGGATTTTACTGCAACCAAACCTGAGCACCAGTATTGTGATTTTTGTTATCTGGGCAGCTATGCTCTGGATTAGCGGATTGAAGACCAAGTACATCCTGATCATGGTTGGAGTGGCAGCACTTTTCCTTTTGATTTCGTTTGCGCTTGACTTCCCCTACCTGGCGGATTACCAGAAGGCGCGCATCACCAACTTTTTACAGCCCGATGAAAACGCCAGGCATGGTGATACCTATAACGTTGAACAAGCGCTCATCAGTATTGGTGCGGGCGGCTGGTTCGGCAACGGATATGGGCAGGGCAGCCAGGTGCAGTTGCGCTTTTTGAAGATCAGGCATAACGACTTTATTTTTTCAGTTCTGGCGAATGAGTTTGGTTTTGTTGGCACAGTGATTGTGGTTGCCGCCCTTGTTTTTGTGATTATCCGCTGTTTTAAGGTCGCTCAAAACGCTCCAGATGCCTATGGTGCCCTGATCGCTTATGGATTTGGTGTTTTAATGGGATTTCAAACTATTGTCAATGTTGGCGTAAATCTGCGCCTGCTACCGGTCACCGGTCTGACCCTGCCTTTTATCAGTTATGGCGGCAGCTCGCTGGTTTCAATGTTGTTGGGTATTGGTCTTGTAGAAAATGTTCACATGCGCAGCCAACCCAAGCAGGGAAAAGGGAGCGTGCAAGATGAACCAGTTTACGGTTAGAAGCGATTAGGAAGGAAGCGAGTAACCGCCATTTTTCCCATTGAACCCTTGTTAGAATCATTAATTCTTGGTAAACTATTGTTTCGTTAGTGGGGGCTCGTCTAATGGCAGGACAGCGGACTCTGAATCCGTATGTATTGGTTCGACTCCAGTGCCCCCAGCCTGAATAAATGAGGAGATTCTTTGAATCTCCTCATTTGTTATTTTCACTTGGTGTAGCTTAATTAGTTAACGACAGCATCAAAGCGATACTTTTCTACATATGAAACAACTTCTCTGATGGCGACACTTTGTCCGTCTTCAACGGTACAAATACATTTTTCCTCGAAAGTTTTAAGCTTGGCAATGTCAACGGGGGCTTTTAGCCAGGCTTTTTTTGCTCCAACAAAATTTCCTGAAGCAACTCGCCTCATCATGCCTCGAACGTCCGTGAAACTACCGTTTGTGCAGGAAGGCTTTTCACAGAAGCGGCATTGCCTTGCCAGTCGCATGATCTTCTGTTCTTGCTCAGGATAAGTGTCGTAAAGCATTCGCTCAGTAAAAGGTTTTTCGACGATCCTGACATAGTTTTTCATGTCTTGCTGGTAGACAAATGGTTGCAAACCCAACTTCTTCAGCAATGCATTGGCGGCCGAAAGACCAGAAGTCGTGACTGTCGGTGTTCCGGTGCCCATGACTGTTGATTCTCCGCAGCAGAAAAGGTTGTCCCATTCGCTCCTGGTATGTAACCTGCGGAACATATGCTGACCAAGCATCTGTTTCGGTCCGGCAACTGCTCCGCCATTTTTTAATGTATATCTTTCGATAGTCTTTGGCGTGGCTACTTCAGCATAACGAACGGCGGAAGAGAAATTGGGGAATCTTTTCTCCAGTACGGCGATTAACCTTGCTTCCTCATTCCTTTTCATTTTTTGATAGGTTTCAGGGTCAGAGGTAGCCCAATTTTCGAAGGTTGGTCCGATCGCAAGTACGGTGTGTTCATCATCTGCGCAGAGCGTTCTGTCATCAATGCTCAGAATATAGGCGGTTACTTCGCTCTCGTCCAACTGGTCCGGGTTGCCTACCAACATTTCGATTGGTTGGGTATCCTGGGGGATGATATTCCGATCAACGACGGAATAGAGAACTACACTCGGGTAGGTGGGGACCATGTTTTTTGCCCAATTGCGCCGTGCTTCTGTCGTATAAGCCGGGTCGATCAATTTTTCATAAAGATTCCAGACAGTACCTGCGTAAATCAAGTTGGAAGCATAAAGCTGGCTTCCGTCATCAAGTTTTACACCAGCTGGTTTTCCGTCTTCAAACAGGATGGAGGTTACTTCCCGTTCGAGCAACATGTCCCCGCCATTTTCTTCGATGACTTTCTCCAATTTACCTGGCAGAAAAAGGGTTGAGCCGGCAGGATAATAACTTCCGCCGATATGGTTGTCAACAAACATCACTGCTGCCAGAACGGCTGGAGCTTCTTCCACAGTTGCGTAGCAATAGGTGGAGGTTAGTTTGTCAAAAAACTTGAAAATCTCTGGATCAGAAAAATATTTACTTAACAGGCTTTTCGCGCTTTTGTTTAAATAGCCCAGAAATTTTGCATACGAAACTGGATGTTTGAGAAGTTTTTTGAGCCCTTCTTTTGGGTCGGTTTCGTCGGCAGTGCTGTAACTGGGAGATTCCACCATGATATGCTGATACATCGCTGACATATCCCGGTAAAATCGATGAATGTTAGCAGCTTCAGATGGGAAAACTTTAGAAAGTTCATCCGCAAACTTGTCTACATCTTGCCAAAAGGGGATTCGGTGTCCTTTGAAAACTACGGTGTAGAGCATCTCGTGTTGAATCACATCGATTGGTTCTTCGAGACAATTAAAAACGAAGCGATGAGCATTGAATCCATGCGGACCAAAGCCATACAGCATGGCAGCCCCATTGTCAAAAGTTACCGATCCTCGTTTGAAAATACCACAAGAACCACCTGGATTGTAACCTTTATCAATTACGGCAACTTTTAGCTGCCTCTTGGCAAGTAAGCTGGCTGCTGTGAGTCCGGATAACCCCCCGCCGATTATGATGGCATCGTATTTCATGAAACCTCTCAAATAACCATATTTTTTGACTATGAGGCATAATTTTACCAATTAATACCAGATTCGGTGGATTTGGCTCAAACCCCAAATCCATCATTCAAATCGATCAGAAATACAGCAATTGAAGTCAAGAAAACCCGAATATACACTCTTATAATTTGAAAATGGAAACTGAAAACATGAACGAGTCAAAAAGTGAAAGCAAACCTGCCATTGCAAGAATGAAAAAGTTCATTCAAGACCACCTGCATGAGCACATAACTGCAGTAGATGTGGCGAAGGCTGCTGGTTATTCACAATACCACGCTGCCAGGTTGTTCAAAGCGGAGACTGGATTTAGCCCATTCGAATACATTCGCCGCGAAAGGCTGACCGCATCAGCGAGAGCCTTGCGTGTAGGTAAACACAAGATCATCGATGTCGCACTCGATTTTGTTTTTGACAGTCACGAGGGTTTTACTCGTGCCTTTAGTAATGGATTTGGCATTTCGCCAAAAAAGTATGCTACCTTCCCGACACCGGAAGGGTGGCTGATCCCATACAACTATTTTGATCGAACCAATAAGAATTCGGAGGAAACCAAGATGAAAGATACAGCAGTGATTTTTACTCAAATAATTGAACGACCAGCCAGAAAACTGATTCTCAGACGCAGCAAGGCGGCTGGTGACTACTTTGCCTACGCAACGGAGATCGGATGTGGGAAGAACAACGACTCTTCCGATGCGTGGGATGTGCTGACTGAAATGAAGGAAGCTCTGTACGAACCGGTGGGGGTGTGGCTTCCAGAAAATATGCGACCTGAAGGAACGGGTATTTACGCCCAAGGTGTGGAAGTTGCGGCGGATTATAGCGGTACGGTACCAGAAGGATTCGATGTAATCGATCTACCTCCGTGCAAGATGATCGTATTTCAGGGCGAGCCTTATGACGATGCTAATTTTGAGGACGCGGTGGGGATTTGTATGCAACGCATTGGCTCATTCAACCCTGAGGTCTACGGCTATCAGTATGCGCCGGAGTTGGCACCCCGGATGCAGCTCGCGCCTGAAGGCTGGCGAGGGTATATCGAGATGCTGCCAGTAAAGAGCATAGTCTGAGTTAGCTAGTTGTCATTCTTCACAAAAAAACACAGGACGACAGGTTAAAAAGTGAAGAGAAGAAGATGAGCAGGGTAAAGACCCTGCTCATTCAATTTTTAGCAACCTTGAATTAATAGCTACGATAATAGTACTGAGGGACATCACGGCGGCACCGATGGCAGGGGTTATGAAGAATCCACGGGAGGCGAGAATGCCGGCTGCCAGAGGGATGGCGACAATGTTATAGCCAGCCGCCCAGAGAAGATTCTCGATTGTCTTCCGGTAGGTTGCTTTGGAGAGCTTGATGATGCTCAACACGTCTTTGGGGTCAGAATTCACCAAAATGACGTCGGCAGTCTCCATAGCAACATCGGTACCTGCACCAATGGCAATACCCAGGTCTGCCGTAGCAAGAGCAGGGGCATCGTTGATCCCGTCACCAACCATGGCAACCTTTATGGTACCGTTTTCCTGCAGTTGTTTGACCTTGGATGATTTCTGGTTTGGCAGTACCTGGCTGTAGACCCGGGAGAGGTCGAGTTGTTTGCCTATGAAGGAGGCTACCTTGTCATTATCACCCGTCATCATGACAGAATCAATTCCAAGCCGCTTTAGCTCAGCAATGATCTCTTTTGAAGTTTCCCGGACGATATCCATGACTGCGATAAGACCGAGAAGTTGGTCTTCCTCCAAAACAAAGACAACGGTCTTGCCTTCGGAAGCAACCTTATCAAAGGATGTTTTGTCATAACCAATGTTGCGTCGGTCAACCTCACCCGGACTGACAATGAGGTAAGTCTTGCCTCTCAGATCGGCTTTCAGTCCAGCTCCGGTCAGATTTTCGAAATTGGTAACTTTTTCGAGCGGCAGCCCGCGTTCCTGGGCTAATTTGGTAACACCAACAGCAATGGGATGCTCAGATTGGGATTCCAGTGAACCGGCAATAATGAGCAGTTGCTCTTCACTGATACCTTCGCTGGGAATGATATCGGTTACACCAAATTCGCCCTTTGTGAGCGTACCGGTCTTGTCGAAGACGATGATGTCTACGTTTCTTGCCTCTTCAAACTGATTACGGTTCCGGATTAGCAACCCGTTACGCGCTGCGATGGAGGTGGAAACTGCGTTGACAAGGGGAACCGCCAGCCCCAAGGCATGGGGGCAGGCGATGACCAGCACGGTAACCATGCGTTCAAGGGCAAAATTGATATCACCTTGGATAATCCAGTAGATAAACGTGATTACTCCAGCACCTACTGCGATGTAAAACAACCAGCCGGCAGCTCTATCAGCCAACCCCTGGGTACGGGATTTTTGCGCCTGGGCATCCTGAACGGTCTTGATAACCTGGGCAAGGTAAGTTTCATCGCCAAGCCGCTCAACTTTAACGGTGAGGACACCATTTCCGTTGATGGATCCTCCGATGACTTGCAGGCCAGGTTTCTTATTCACAGGAACGGACTCACCGGTAAGCATTGCTTCGTTAACAGAAGATTCGCCTTCGACGATTTTTCCATCGGTAGGGACCTTCTCACCGGATTTAACCAAAATCAGGTCACCAGGCACCAATTCCTGCATGCTGACCTCGCTGATGTTGCCTGATCCGTCCAGTTTGTGAGCGGTTTCAGGCATAAGCCTGACCAGCTCTTCCAACGCCCGTGATGCTCCCAATTGCGAGCGCATTTCGATCCAATGACCGAGGAGCATAATGAGGATCAAGGTGGAAAGCTCGAAGTAGAACTCGGAGCCTTCGATGAAGAAAGTTGTCAATGTGCTGTAAATGTACGAGGCGGTTATGGCGAGAGTGATCAACATCATCATCCCAGGTTTGCGATTCTTTATTTCGTCTCTTGCGCCGGTGAAAAAGGGCATGCCACCATAGAAAAAGACGATACTGGAGAGCATAAAGAGAATGATTTTGGAGCCTGAGAAAGATAGTGTGTAGCCAAAAAGCATCTGGACCATTTCAGAAAGGATGACGATAGGGATGCTGAGAGCGAGCACAACCCAGAAGCGCTTTCTGAAATCTTCAATCATGGCTGCGTGATGCTGGCTGTGACTTTGGGCGTGTCCACTATGAGCACCATGGTCCATGCTTTCATGATCCATGTGGCTTTCGGGTGCTTTGCTGTGATCCATGGGTTCGTGATGGGTATGGTTTTGGTGTGTTTGTTCTTTATCTGAATTGTTTGGCTCTGATGCATGAACCTCCATGTGATGTTCGTGGTGGGCGTGAACTTCAATTTGCTCAGAATGCTCGGAATGGTTGTGTGCAGAATGGTGTCTGTGATGAAGATGAGAATCTGGTGTCGATTCAATTAGTTCGTGATTATCTTGAGGGTTATTATCCATTTTTACCTTCATTTCCAAAGATCAGGCAGAGTAGGCTATTTACTGAGGAAGGTGATGAACAAAGCCCTGATCACTGCCTGACCAATGATGCTGGGTTTGTTAGTAATCATTCTCTCTCTTGATTTATAATACCTTAAAGGAAAACACATTTTCTCAGTAGTAAAGGTTAATCCCTATCGTTGGCACTGCTTGGGGAGAGTGACAGGGCGGGTGATGGATGGTTTCTAAGAAAAAAATGAGGTCATTTTGTGAAAATCAATAAGATTTTAGTCGTAGTTTTGGCAATTTTTATTCCCTACATCCTGCTCATGGCAGGCATCAGGTTGGTAATGACACCATCGTTTCCTGAGTTGGAATACAAACGGTCGGGATTTCCACAGGACCCATACGGGTTCACAGTGCAGGAACGTACCAAATGGTCAGCTTATGCGGTCAGTTATTTAACCAACGATCAAGGTATCGAATACCTGGGCAACCTGCAAGATGAGTTGGGTCAGAAGATGTATACACCTGACGAACTTTCGCATATGGTGGACGTTAAGAATGTGGTCACGGCTGCTTCAACGGTTTGGTACATATTGGGGGGAGTGAGTATTGCAATTTTGTTGTGGTTTGTGATCATGCGTCAGTGGGAGAGCATCCGCAAGGCCTTTAATGCTGGCGGCTGGATTACAATCGGACTGCTGGGTGTACTATTTGTCTTTTTGGCAGTGAGTTTTGACAAGTTGTTTGAATATTTCCACCGACTATTCTTCCAGGATGGCACCTGGACCTTTTCGCAATCCTCTACCTTGATCCGACTGTTTCCGTTTGAATTCTGGCGGGATGCATTTGTTGTTGTGATTGGGTTTGCGCTGTTGGTTGGGATATTGTTGGTGGTGCTTACGAAGAGAAGAACGGTGCGTAAGGTTAGTTGAAGAAGGATTAACTCCTTACTTGGATCCTTCAGAATAATGGATAAAAAAAGTGCGCCAATGAAGGCGCACTTTTTCAAATCGATAAAAATTATCCGATGGCCGGATCACCAACGACAGGAGGGTTCTCGGGGTCGAGACTTGGGTCAAAGATGTGGATGTTGTCCATATTGAAGGCAACTTGCAGCTTATCTCCAAATTTGGCCTGGGTGCGAGGGTCAACCCTGGCAGTGAAGCTATGAGTCCCATTGACCAGGTACAGGAAGATTTCATTACCCATCAACTCCGTCACGTCCACGGTTACATCAACAAGTTCAGCGATGATACCTGGAGGCGCAAACTCTGGCTTGTGAATATCTTCCGGGCGGATACCAAAAATAATATCTTTTCCAACCACAGTCTCGTAGCGAGCCATCAAATGTTGGGGAACCTTTACTCGGAAGGTGTCCATATCCACTGACATTTGACCATCTTCAACAAGGACCTTACCATTGAAGAAGTTCATAGCAGGTGAACCAATGAATCCAGCCACAAAAAGGTTGGCGGGGTGATCATAGAGCATCTGGGGGGTATCCAGTTGCTGCAGCTTACCCTTGTTCATAACAGCAATTCGGCTTGCCATGGTCATGGCTTCAGTTTGGTCATGGGTGACGTAGATGAAGGTGGTCTCAAGGCGCTTGTGCAGTTTAGAGAGCTCAGCACGGGTCTGAACGCGCAATTTGGCATCAAGGTTTGAGAGGGGTTCATCGAAGAGGAATACTTTAGGCTCACGAACGATAGCACGACCAACTGCGACGCGCTGACGTTGACCACCGGAGAGTTCCTTTGGTTTACGTTTCAACAGACCTTCGATACCCAGGGTGCGGGCAGATTCCTGCACGCGGCGATCGATATCGGCTTTATCAAGCTTGCGAAGCTTGAGCCCAAAGGCCATGTTGTCGTAAACGGACATATGGGGATAAAGGGCGTAGCTCTGGAACACCATTGCAATGTCGCGGTCTTTTGGCGCGACATCATTGACAACCTGGTCTCCAATCAGAACTTCACCTTCAGTGATTTCTTCGAGGCCAGCTAAACAGCGCAGAGCCGTGGTTTTACCGCAGCCGGAAGGACCGACCAACACCAGGAACTCTTTGTCCTCGATTGCAAGATTGAGATCTTGCACGGCGACAACGTCGCCATACTTTTTCCAAACATGATTGTACGTTACACTTGCCATAATTTATTCCTCCTAACTTGAACGAGTATAGTGACCTAATTATACGTCCTTTTTGAAAAGTTAACAACTATTTAAGAGATGACTTGAGGGCAGTGTTAAGATGTTATATTTTCAGAATTTCACGAGAGCAAATTTCCACATTCCCCATATGCCCCCAGTAGCGGATAGTATACCAACTGCAGGAAGAATTTTGCTCAGCCAACAAGTCTGAGAACGAAAACTGAGGGTTTCAGTTGTAGTTGTTTGGAGAAAATGCGAAAAAGACGCAAAATGCGCCTTTTTCATCAATTTAGAGTTATTTTTCGATTTAGATTTTTTCGAACTGGTCTTTACCAACGCCGCAATCGGGGCATACCCAATCGTCTGGCAAGTCTTCAAAAGCAGTACCGGGTGCGATGTCGGCAGTGGGATCACCGAGCTCGGGGTCGTAAATGTATCCACAGGCGATGCATTCGTATTTGTCCATTATTTCTCCTTATAAATCTTGGTTGACAGATTCTTTTCTGTCCTACTGATATTATACAATAACTTCGTGGTTTACACTCCAACTAATCCACGAGTAAAATGAATGGGAGGTAATAAATGGAAAAATTCTCAGATTTTATAAACAATATGCCCAACCAGATCGATCTTGAAAAGACCAAAGGCATCCATGCGCTTCTGCAATTTTCTCTTTCGGGTGAGGGGGGCGGCGATTGGGGCGTGTCGGTGGATGACGGAAAGGTCCTTGTCGTGCCCGGACAGCTTGCCAAACCCCAGTTGATCATTAAAGCCAGCTCGGCAAATGCACTCAAGTTGATGCGTGGCGAACTGAATCCGGTAGGCGCTTTTATGACAGGCAAGGTAAAAGTCGCTGGCGATATGGCGCTGGCAATGAAACTTCTCGATCTGTTGAGATAATTCTACGGGAAAAGTCCCCAGTCGGAATCCCGGAGTTCTTCGTCCATCATAGCGGGGCTCCACATTTCGCTGGTCAATTCGACGGTGGTCGGAAGTTCGATGATTTTCTCGACCAACGCCTGGGTGTCGCTGATCATTTCTGGTCCGTAAGGGCAGAACGGTGTGGTGAGGACCATGCTCACTTTGACTTTGTCCGCTTCTATCTGAATGTTGCGGATTAATCCAAGTTCGATAAAGGAGAGACCGATTTCCTGGTCGACCAGACCCGAAAGTCCGATTACCAAGTCGTCATGAAATTGGGGGTGAGTCTGGTCAATATCCCAGATTGCTGGTTGATGTTCAGTCATTTATTACCTCGTAAGAATATATACAAGCTGAGCCTTTAGCTGATAAGGCATTTTCGAAACGCAAATCCGTTGCCAACAGGTGCGAGAAAAGGGAACGATCCAAGGAGCAGATTTCTGGGTAGGTCTGTTTCAAATGATGATAAGGACAGCTGGCACTGTGAATGTAAACCCGGTTATCCTTCATTTCCCAATCAACCTGGTAGCCTTGCTCAGCCATCAAGTCGCAAAAACTGTCCATCCATTCTGACAGGTTTGGATTGGATTCGAGATTTTGCGCTCTTGCCATTTCTTGACCGATCGTCTCCAACGTATCAACCAGACCCTCGCTGCCAAGGTGCTGCTTAATCGATGCTATCAGGCTCTCGGCAAGAAAGCGATATTTGGAAGCTACTTCTTCCTGACCTGCGTTTGTCAACTGGTAAACCACGTGCGGACGCCCAACTCCATGCCGTCTTTCGCTGGACTTGATCAGACCTTCTAGCTCCATGGTTTGGAGGTGGCTACGAACCGTAATCGGATTGATTTCCAATTGCGCAGCCAGGCTGCTGATGGTTGCCAACCTTGTAACAGCCAGTGTCTTTAAAAGTAGTTCTCGGATGTTTTTCATAGTATTTACTGAATTGCCAGTATACCATTGAGATGGGTCTGCTGAAATCCAACCTTAAACGGGAAGTAATCTGATGATCCATGTTTTTCTTGTTGCTTTGGCTCACAATGTTGGATAAGTTGCTGGATTGCAATTATATTGCTGTGCTATAATTTTTTAATCGAATTCTTACCAAAAGGAGAAAATCATGACAAAAATTATGGATATTGAAGGTATTGGACCAGCATACGCCGCAAAGCTACAGGAAGCTGGGATCAGCTCTGTAGAGGCACTGCTCAAAGCCGGAGCGCAACCCAAGGGTCGCCAGGAATTGGCTGAGAAGGCTGGTATTAGTTATGATCTGATCCTTGAATGGGTCAATCATGCTGACCTCTATCGCATCAAGGGCGTTGGAGAAGAATATTCAGACCTGCTCGAAGAAGCCGGTGTCGATACTGTAGTTGAGCTGGCTACTCGCAACCCCGAAAACCTGTTTAAAAAGATTTTGGAAGTGAACGAAGCGAAAAAACTTGTTCGCCGTCCACCATCCCAAAAAATGGTTGAGGATTGGGTCCACCAGGCTAAGGATATGCCTCGCGGCGTTTTCTACTAAACCGAATACATAGCCCTTTGAGCAGTCTCAAAGGGCTTTCTTTTTGAATTACAAGTCTTTCGCTGGTGGGCAGCTGAAAATTCTGTCATCTGAGTCAGCCGTGCTCAGTACCCTCCGTAAGGCAAATCGCAAGCCAATGGTTGTGCTGTGTAAATCCTCAGCGAGGTTTTGATTTCCTGAACCAACTGCCCAAATTTACCGTTGTTAAAAGGTTAATCCCAACTTTGCTTTGCTCAAGTTGGCAACCAGGAGAGAATTAAAGAAAAAACCCCTCTAAAAAGAGGGGTAAATCCAAAACGTAAACGATTTTTACTTTTTACCGAGCATATTCAGGATAGTGTTAATCACCAGTGCGCCTGATTGCTGCTGGTCTTGCCTTTTTCCCAGCGGGCTGGCAGATGCCAAAGCTTGCATAATTGCTTGCAGGTTGGACTGTCCGCTTTGTTTGGCGGCAAAATAGGCTAAACCAAGTGATAACAGATCCTTAGCGTCAAGTCCGGAGCTCTGACTTCCACTGGATTGACCACCAAGCAAACTGCCTACCAGGTCGCCGATTCCACCAGAATTTGATTGTGATGAACTTGAATCTGAACCAGTCAGCCCACCAAGCAATCCACCCAATAAATCACTTGCGTCAGGCTGATTGCTCGTTGCAGGGGTTTGTTGTTGACCAGTCATACCACCAAGCAGTCCTCCCAACAGATCACTTACATCAGGTTGGCTGGGTGTTGTATCGACTGGTTGTTGGGCTGTCAGGTTGCCAATTAACGATCCAAAAAGATCGGTTGGCTGGGCTGGTGCTGGAGCCGCGGTTTCTTGCTGAGCCTCAGGCTTTGAAAGTGAGCCTAAAAGCGTGGAAAGGAAATCACCGGCACCTCGTTCGGTACCTCCGCCCATCCCCATCATAGAGTTAATGAGGGTACCAGCGGTTGAAGCGTTGAAATCCTTGCCAACAAATTCCTGAGAAGCTTTGGCAAGCCCTTCCGCATAAATTTGCGCTGTGCTTCCGGTGCTCTGATCTGCCAAGATTTTGCTTGCAAAAGCGAGCTGCTCTGAAGCAGGTTCGGTTTCTTTGCTCGCCACTGCTTGTTGGATCAGGTTGAAAGTATGCACCATGTTACTGCCATGGTTATGGTTGTATTCGTCGGCATCATCCAGTTGCTGACGGTTTGTCGCCAGTACTTTTGTGATCTCTTTGAAAACAGTACTTAGGTTAAGTTCTTCGGTCATCGAAACGTGCCTCTGCCTATTTCAGTTCGTCAGGCAGAGCGGGGATGCGTAGAACCTGACCGGGTTTGATAAGGTTCATATTCCCACCGATCACATCTTTGTTGTGTTCGTAGATGAGGGTGTAATAAGCAGGTCCGGATTTGCCATAGAAACGATTTGCGATGTGGCTGAGTGTGTCGTTGGCCTGGACGGTATAATTATCGATATATGCTGCGGCAGCTTTCTCGGCCATGTCCTTGGCAAGATTGTCTCGCTTGGAGCCCAACTCTTCAAGTTTGTCCTTGGCGGCTTCCTTAGCTTCTTCCAGTTTTTCGCGAGCTTCAAGCCTTGCTTCTTCCAACTTGGCTTTAGCTTCGTCGGCAAATTTTTGGGCTTCATATTCAGCCTTGCGGGCTTCGGATTCTGCTTTCTTTTGTGCTGCTTCGGCAACGCGCTTGGCATTCTCTGCCGCAATTTCTGCCTCTGATTTTATGTCTTTTGCAACTTCTTCAATCTTGTCTTTTGCTTCGTCTTTTTTTCCGAAAAGTTTTCCGAAAATTCCTTTTTTCTGGTCTGCCATAATTTTTTTTTGCTCCTTATACTTTGATTTGAGTAGATGAATTTCTTCACACTGTTATTAGTGAACAGCAAAAATTCTCTGTTCTTATCTTATTATAGTATATCAGCCGGGGAAATAACAATGATTGTCCAGCGTAGGTGGGAATGTTAATAAACTATAGTTTTCTATAATAAATTGACTTTGCCTTCTCGATCTGCTATAATCCCGCCAGTCATTTTTAACAGAATTATCGAGGAAAATACCTGTATGTCTACCTTAGAAATCAAGAACCTGTATGTCAATGTTGGCGGTCAAGAAATTATCAGAGGCTTTAACCTGACGATCAACCAGGGAGAAGTTCATGCGTTAATGGGACCTAATGGTGCCGGCAAATCGACACTCTCGAACGCTATCATGGGCCATCCTAAGAATGAAATTGTTGAAGGGCAGATCCTTTTAGACGGAGAAGACATCACTTCTTTAGCAGTCGATGAACGCTCGCATAAGGGGATTTTCCTGGCTTTTCAATATCCTATTGCGATTCCAGGTGTTACGTTAGCAAATTTCTTAAGAGTTGCCGTCAACGCAAAACTAAAGGCACACGATCCCGCTTCAAAGGGTATTTCTTTGGTCGATTTCCGCAAAAAGATGAAAGCCAAAATGGACATGCTCAAGATGGACTACAGTTTCGGTGGTCGTTACCTGAATGAGGGCTTTTCTGGCGGGGAAAAGAAACGCGCAGAGGTGCTGCAACTGGCCATGCTTGAACCTAAATTTGCCATTCTGGATGAAACTGACTCCGGGCTCGATATTGACGCGATAAGAATTGTTTCAGAGGGTGTTAACTCGTTGGCAAGTGACAACCTTGGCATTCTGGTGATCACGCACTATCAACGCTTGCTGAACTACATCAAACCCGATTTCGTGCATATCCTTTTTGACGGAAGAATCGTTGAGACTGGTGGACCTGAACTGGCTTTGAAGCTGGAAGAACATGGCTATGACTGGGTCAGAGATGAATTTGACAATTCAGATGGCATTCAGGCGCAAGGCTAACAATGACAGATTCGAATAATAAGGATTTGCTTGCAAACCTGAGCAAGGACTATGAACATGGGTTCTTCGACCCAGACCTTTCAAGTTTCAAGAGCAGAAAAGGGCTGGACGAGGAGGTAATTCACCAAATTTCAGCCTTCAAGGAAGAACCTGCTTGGATGCTTGAATTTCGACTCAAAGCTTACCGTCATTTTCTTGAACGACCGATGCCCAACTGGGGGCCTGATCTAAGTGGGTTAAACCTGGACGAAATTTATTTTTATGTACGACCCGAAGAAATCGACCAGAAATCCTGGGATGATGTTCCAGAGACAATCAAGAACACTTTTGACCGTTTGGGACTGCCAGAAGCTGAACAGAAATACCTGGCAGGTGTCGGCGCACAATACGATTCTGAAATGGTTTATCACAACATCAATGAACATCTTGAAAAACAAGGCGTCATCTTTTTAAGTATCGAAAATGGACTTAAGCAATATCCGGATCTATTCAAAGAATATTTTTCAACGGTTGTGCCGATTCAGGATAACAAATTTTCAGCGTTGAACAGCGCGGTTTGGTCCGGTGGGTCCTTTGTTTACGTTCCCAAAGGTGTCAAAGTGGACTTGCCTTTGCAAGCGTATTTCCGATTGAACAATGCCAGCATTGGTCAGTTTGAGCGTACATTGATCATAGCCGATGAGGGTTCCCAGGTGCACTATGTGGAGGGCTGTACTGCCCCGACTTACACCACAGAATCCTATCACAGCGGTGTAATCGAAATCGTTGTCAAAAAAAACGCCCGCGTACGTTACTCTACGATTCAGAACTGGTCAACCAATGTTTATAACCTGGTCACACAGCGTGCTTCGGTTTTTGAGAACGGCACGATGGAGTGGGTGGATGCCAACCTGGGCTCGAAAGTCACGATGAAATACCCCTCCTGCTACCTGCGTGGAGAAGGTGCTCACGGAGAGATGCTCTCAGTCGCGTTTGCCGGACCTGGTCAAATTCAGGACGCGGGATCAAAGATGGTACATTTTGCTTCCAACACAAGCAGCAAAATTACTTCGAAGTCGATTTCACGAGGTAATGGGCAAGCATCCTATCGTGGTCTCGTAAAAGTTGCCCGAAACTTGAAAAATGTTCGATCCAACGTGGTCTGTGATGCGCTTTTGCTGGACCCGGAATCACGCACCGATACATGGCCAACCATTGACTCGGGTTCTTCTGACGTCAGCATTGGTCATGAAGCTTCCGTAAGCAAAGTGGGTGAAGAGCAACTGTTTTACCTCACCAGCCGCGGATTAAGTGAGGAAGAAGCCACTACGATGATCGTCTCGGGCTTCATCGAGCCCCTTGTAAAAGAATTGCCTATGGAGTACGCCGTAGAGATGAACAAACTAATCCAACTGCAGATGGTCGGGTCGGTAGGGTGATTATGGCGATAACAGCAAACTCCCCTTACCAAATATTTGCGGAAAATGAGTTGCCGGCTTCCTGGGAAAACGTTTTTCAGGATAACCGTTCAAACTACCCACTGGAGTTGCAACCTCAACTGATGTCAGCCTGGGCTTTCGCCTCAACCAAAGAGTTTCCCAGCCGAAAAGACGAGAGTTGGCGCTGGATGGATTTCAAAGAGCTTGATTTGGAAAGCCTGGAGCTCAACGCTAAAAGCAGCCCGATTCGCCTGGATGTCCGGCATGTGCATGAAGATGAAGAACACCGTTTAGTGACCACCCCACTTCCGAAGGGCGTGGTGGTTACCACGTTGAAGCAGCTTTTTGCTTCCAAATCTGGGTTGGCAGTCAAACTTTTAGCAGACCACGCGATGGTCAGCGAAGATTTGTTTGAAGCCTTGCCATCTGCTCTTGCCAACGACGGTTTGGTAGTCTATGTGCCCCGCGGTGTCAGTGTTGAAGGCGTCGTACAGTGTTTTTTGAACGTATCCCTGGATAATCAGGCTGCATTTACGAGGAACTTGATCTGGCTGGAAGATGACACCAAAATAAAATTGGAATTGGTTTGGGTAAATGACTTTATTGCTCAAAGTGGTTTGCATAATGGCATTCTACAAGTGAATTTGGGCGATCGCAGCGATCTCCACCTGGATGAGCGCCAGCAGTTTGACTTGAACGCCTGGAATATTACCCATGAGTTAGCCTGCCTGGGTGCTGACGCACAGTTGCAATGGAACTATGCTGCCGTTGGTGGCGGTACCAGTAAGAACTTCATCAGGGTTGAGATGGAAGGCAAAGGCAGCCAGGCGAATGTGAACGGCATCATGTTCCCATCAGCTGGTCAAGTGATTAACCTGGATACACGTCAAAACCATTGGGCTGAGCAAACCTACAGCAATCTGTTATTCAAAAGTGTTGCCAGGCAGGAAGGTCGTTCAATCTGGCATGGAATGATCTATGTCGATATTAATGCCAGAAAAACGGATGCCTACCAAAGCAACAAAAACCTGATTTTGGATGAAAGCGCGGATGTAAAATCGGTGCCAGGTCTCGAGATCCATAACGATGATGTCAAATGCTCACACGGTGCCACCATGGGGAACATTGATGCAGAAGAGCTTTACTATCTGCAGGCAAGAGGAATACCGATAAAGGAAGCCGAGTTGTTAATCGTTGAAGGCTTTTGCAACCAAGTTATCCAATCTTTCGCGTTGGAAACATCGCGCAAGGAATTAATTGACCAATTGATGAATAGAATGAGTTTGTAAGACAGGGCTAGGAGGAGAAACAAGAATTATGAGAAGCACAAATTACATGCGAGCACCTGATGAAGAAGATGTCTACAAGATCGGCGATCGGGTAGAAGTTTTTTGCGATCACGAGGACGCCGATGGGCAACGGATCCGCGATTGGCTCAAAGGAACCGTCGTCCAATTTGAAAATAAATTAATCGCTGTTCAGTTCAGAGAAAATGTTTACTTGACCGACGGTTGGATGGTGCCAGACCGAATCCTCTGGTTCCCGCTTGACTCAGCAAATTTACGACCTTACGTTTACAAAAAGAAGAAAGTCGACCCCCTCGAAGAACTCGATCTGGACAGTCTTAATTTGTTTTAGAGAATTGTCCTACAATCCGGATAATATCAAAGCCTTCCGCGTAAGGACGTTCGGCTAAAGCGCCATGACGAATCGCGGTTGCGCGAATAATTTCCGGAGCAAAGTAATAGCGACCCGAATAGGTAGTATATTCAGCCAGGGCCGCTATTTTTGTTTCCACTGCTTTTTCGCTGACCTCTGCCAGAAAATGAGGGAAGAAACCAAAACTGCTACGCAATACGTCGTAACCTAAGACGGTCGTCCCACGAAAAGCACGAGTTGCTTCTTCGGTCAACGTTTGATGATCCTGATGGATATCCTTGGGTGTATTGACAAAAACAATTTCAGGTTGGTATTTTTTACGAAGAGTGAGCATGTCCTGAAGCATTTCCTGGCGAAAGTCGGGGAAACGGCGGGTTTCGTAACTGCCTAACCCGATTTGGTGATCCTTCAAACCCAAAACATGCATGCTGTTGTAATGTTCATTTTGCAGGTTTTGCAGATCCGGGTTCTTCTTATTGTCAGAAAAAGTCATGCAGAAGACATCCGCCTGATCTGCCAAATCAGCCAACAAAGCACCGCAACCCAGTTCGATATCATCCGGGTGTGCACCCAGAAAGAGCAAGGACTTTCCATAAAAGGTCATATTGTTCATATTTGCCCTTATTTGGTGGCTATGAAGCCGCCCACGACCTTGGTCATGACTAATTTGCCATCTCGTTCCAGGTATTTCTGAGCCGTATTTTCGATGGCTGACATCACATTTTCGAATTCTTCATGTGTCTGGAAGAGGGAATTCCACAATTTTCGGTCCTCAGACATGGATGCACGGGTGTAGACCATAAATGGCGCAACCGATTCAAAGGTCAGAGGGTTTTCAAAAATGTGCTGTTCTGTCTTGCTGAAAAGCGCTTGCATTGTGCCATAGATTTCGGAAGCATAGCGTGAACTCCCGGGCATGGGCGGAATGGACTTGCCAGTTGCCTCCTTGATGATGTCGTAAAAGAGCTGCTTGTTGGTTGGCATGGGACCCGTGGTAAAAAGGCGACCACCGGGCAAGAGCAGACGATGCATCTCGGAGAGAGTGAAGGGGATATCTTGCGCATAGTAAATCGTGAAACAAGCTGAAATCAGGTCGTAGTAATTTTCGGGCAAATCAAAGGGCAGGTTGAAGTCGAGAAACCTGAAATCGATAGCGTTGTTAATTTCATTGTTTTTCTCGCGTGCTTCATCCAGTAAGGATTCGGATACATCAGTGCCAGTGATCTCAACATCACCGTTTAGATGGCGGTAGAAAGAGAAGCATTGTTTGCCGGAACCACAGCCAGCATCCATAATTTTGATACCTGGCTTTAAGTCAAGGATCTCGAGCATCCATTGGTCAATATCGCGTCTTCCAAACTGGGAATGGATATTTATGCGCTTGGCAAGGTCATCGGATGTTTCTTGAAAATCAATCTTCATTATTACCTCAAGTAGAAATTTCTAAAAATTAAGTATACTTTGCCGTTGACCAAGTTTCAAGAAGTTGAGTGATCTCAAGGACGAGGTTGCCTTGCTCGCAGTGACGGTTCCATTAGGGTTAATATCTCTGTAGTGCGAGATTGGAAGTTTCGAGAGCCTTGGCATTCGGAAACTTACGTGTAATTCCAATCCGCCATTTTGACAATTACGGTGGTGGATTGATGGCACGATGTGTTCGTCTCCCACAATGATCGTAGTTCCCTCAATCTCACCTTGCAGGTGGCCTCCATTGATGAGATTGCTTCGCTTCGTTTCGCTTGCAAAAAGGGTATCTACCGAATTCAATTAATGATTATCTGCTTTTGAATATAGGTGGCGAGGACTTTACTGAGGTCTTCGATTGAAACCTGGATGTCTTCAAAGGTGGCTTTCGAGTCAATGGCTGGCGTGCCAGCGATGACAAGATACCAGGTTTGATCGCCGCATTTCAGGATGCCCATATCTGAGACTATTGTTGGGTTTAGCAAGGTACCGCGCTTGTTGTAAAACGTGCAATCTGGCAGCTGATCCATCATCAAACCGAGGAGGATCGCATCATTTTCGGTATAAGTGCTCATCAAGTCAAGAAGGTATGTGTTAAATTCCTTGTTAAGTGCTTCCTGGTTGTAAATCAGTTTCAATGAAAGCATCAGGTCTTCAACCGTGCTTCTGCGGGGGTCAAAGGTCGTATGTTTTAATCCCCACCAATCCAGGTAACTCCTGAGCCGGTTATCTCCACGGGCAAAGTACTCAAGCGAATCCGTAGCTGTTTCTTCACTGCGAACGACCATCGCCTCCAGCAATTCGCTGAAATTCCGGCTAATGCCGTAATTTTGGATGTCTTCAACAGTATCCCCGCGAAATTCAAGGATTTTCAATACCACCAGGGCAATCGGGATCTTGATCATCGATGCAGGTGCGAAGCCCACTTCAGTGTTGCGAGAGTAAAGCCTGTCCCCTTTCATGGATTCGATCCCTACATACCAATCTACACCTTCAATTAATGCTTGATCTACCTGTTTAGCCAGATCGGGTGATGGCGTAGGTGTTTCAGGAGCGATACTGGCAGTGGCTGCCTGGCTGGATGGGGAAGGAGCAAGGGTCGGGCTGGCTTCTTGAGTTTGTAAAGAGGTCGGCGAAACCTGGGTCGCAGGTTCGGTCTGTGTTGGCTGGGAAGAACTTATCTGGCAAGCCTGCAGAACGACAGTTGATATCAATAAAACAACGAGAAGGAGGCAAAATGAAAAAATACGTGGTCTTGGCATCGCAATATCAGCAAATTCTGGGAAGCATTTCACCAGCCAGCATGTCCAGGTGGCGGGTGGTCCCCAAGGGAGTTTTCAGCAAGAGTTGTCCATCGGAACCATTATCCACACTTCCGATTTGAACAGCTTGCTGACCGAATGGGTGTTTTCTGAGCGTCTCAAGAGCAAGTTCCGAGTTTTCAGAAGGAACGATAACGATCAACTTGCCTTCGTTCGCCATATATAGTGGGTCGAGCCCCAACATGTCGCAGGCACTTCGCACATCGCGGTCAACCGGGATGCTTGCTTCTTGTATACGGATGGTGACTTTACTCTGGCAGGCGATTTCGACCAGGGTTGTTGCCAAACCTCCGCGGGTAGGGTCGCGCAGGACGTGTACATTGGGGACACCTTTGAGCAAGTCGGCGATCATGCCATTCAGTGGTGCGACATCAGATTGGATCTGACTTCGAAATCCCAGGTTACCACGGGCTTCCGCGACTGCGATGCCGTGATTGCCAATTGGTCCACTTAAAATTACTACATCTCCAGGGAGTGCAGATTGACCTGAGATATGAACCTCACGATCGACCCAACCGATACCAGTGGTACTGATGAAAACACCATCCGATTTACCTTTTTCGGTAACCTTGGTGTCAGCTGCAACGATCTTGACCTGTGCTTCATCTGCTGCTCTTGCCATGGAAACCAGGATTTTTCCAAGTTCACTGAGGGGAAAACCCTCTTCGAGGATAAAGGTGGCAGTGAGAAACTTGGGTACCGCACCAAGCATGGAAACATCGTTGACGGTTCCGCAAATTGCCAATCGACCGATATCTCCGCCAGCAAAGAAGAGCGGGGAGACAATGTGAGCATCAGTAGAAACGACCAGGTTTCGACCTTCAGGAACATCCTGCCACATTTTTAACATCGCAGCATCGTTGCCCTGGTTGAGAATTACATTACCCAGATATTTTTGAAAAACATTTCGGATCAGATCATGGGTTAAGACACCGCCGGCACCATGTCCTATTATGACATGGTCATGCCTGCTGATAGGAATGGGACAGACTGGTCCTTCCATTAATGGCATTTTGGGATCCATGTTAATTCACCTTGTGATAGCGATAGTAAGCCGAGCAAGCGCCTTCTGCGGAGACCATCGGAGCGCCAAGTGGGTTGGTGGGGGTGCAGAGTTTGCCAAACGCCGCGCAGTCAATGGGTTTGGCAACGCCTCTCAGGACCGAACCTGCAATGCAAAGAGGTGATTCCTGGAGTTGAGCAAGCTGAATATCAAAACGGATTCCAGCATCGAATTGTCGATAAGCATCTTTCAGACCGAGACCTGATAGAGGGATCATCCCAATTCCGCGCCATTGGCGGTCAACCGGTTCGAATACCTGGTCGATCATGGATTGAGCAGTCAGGTTACCATCCCGGGTAACGTTGCGGGGATAGGCGTTTTCAACCTCACAACGTCCTTCCTCCAACTGCCGGACATTCATCAGGATGCCCATAACCAGGTCAAGGGGGGCGAAACCAGTCACGACGATTGGCGTCTGATACATTGCGGCAACTGGTTCATATTGCCAGTAACCCATGATGGCGCAGACATGACCAGCAGCCAGGAACGCATTGACACGGTTGTCAGGGCTCTGCAGTATTGCATGCATGGCTGGGGGAACTAACACGTTGGCTGGAAGGATGGAGAAGTTTTTGAGACCGATTTTTTCAGCATGCAGCAAGCTGGCGGCGATTGCAGGAACTGTCGTTTCAAATCCGACCGCAAAGAAGACGACCTGTTTGTTCGGATTTTGTAGAGCCAACTTTACGGCATCCATTGGAGAGTAAACCACGCGTACATCGGCACCGCTTGCACGGGCACCGAACAAGTCAGAACTTGAACCGGGTACACGCAGCATGTCGCCAAAACTGGTGAAAATTACACCGGGTTCTGCCGCAATCTGCAGCGAGCGTTCGACAAGCTCCAAGGAGGTCACACAAACCGGGCAGCCCGGACCATGGATAAGGTTGATTTTTTCAGGCAGAAGTTGATCCAACCCGTATTCCATAATCGAATGGGTTTGCCCGCCACAAATTTCCATGATATTCCATGGTCGGGTGGTGATGCGGTGAATTTCGTCCAGGACGATCTTGGTCTGGCGGATCGATTCCTGGCTGACTTTACTAGTTGTCATCGAGAGTTCTGATCTCCGTAATAATCCTGGTTGAATTTTTCAAGGTCTTTGAGAATCTTCAGAGTCTCACTGGCTTCCTGGTCAGAAAGCACGTTCAAAGCAAAACCGGCATGTACCAATACATATTCCCCGATTTTTGCATCAGGAGTGGTAGCGATGCAGACTTCCTGAATCACACCATCAAAATTGACTTTGGACATCAAGGTTCCATCGATTTCGTAGATTTCTATTACTTTTCCTGGAATGCCAAGACACATAATTACTCCTTTGCCAATCCTGTTTGAAAGAGCGCTGTTAGCAATTGCCCGAGAGCTACGCCACCGTCGTTAGTGGGCACCTGGTGATGCCACAGCGGGGTAAAACCAGCCTTTTCCAAGGCGGGAATGATATTGTTGATCAAGCGTTTATTCTGCCACACTCCCCCCGAAATTGCCACAGTATTGAGGTCTGTCTCGCTTCTTAGTTGCTCACAGACTTCGAGCGTAAGTTGCAAAATGGCATTGTGGAACTTTGCAGAGATGGTGGATTGGGGCAGATTTTGATGTAAGTCGGTCAAGATCTGCTCGAGGACCGGTTTGAGCAAAAACTGGCTGCCTTTGATCGGGAATTCATACGTTTTCCACTCATCGGGGTCAGCAATTGCTTCCAGACGGATGGCATTCTGGGCTTCGTAGTTGATTTCCTGATACAACCCGATCAGGGACGCCACAGCGTCAAAAAGCCTGCCCATACTGCTTGTTAGCGGGGTGTTAAAACCAGTTTCCACCTGGTGGATCAGCACTTGTTTTTCAATTTCATCCAGGTAGTTATAGGGGGCAAGATCTTCAGCATTTTCGAGCAAGCCAAAGTGATGCAAATAAGCAAAGGCGAGCCTGGCAGGTTTGCGAATAGAAACATCACCACCGGGCAAGGGTGCGTATTCGAGCTGAAAGCGGCGGACAAAACTTGAGTAATTCGCAAGAAGCACCTCGCCGCCCCAAATGGAGCCATCGGTACCGTAGCCGGTGCCATCAAATGCTAAGCCGATGACCGGCTCGTCTGTTTTCCAACCGTTGTCAGCCAGGCAGGAACTGATATGAGCATGATGATGCTGAACCAGAACTAAAGGCAGGTGCTCTTTGCTGGTGCGTTCCTGGGCGTAACGGGTTGCCAAATAATCCGGGTGCATGTCAGCTGCAATCAATTGCGGTTGGATCCTGAAAATCTCCTGGTAATGGTCGATAGCCTTGGTATAGGCAGCCAGGGTTTCCTGGTTCTCAAGGTCGCCGATATGGTGACTGATAAAAGCATAACGGTCACGCGAAAGTGCGAAAGTATTCTTCAGATGCGTGCCAGCCGCCAGTGCAGGAACAGTATTGAAAGGCAGACGGATCGGAGAAGGCGCATAACTTCTGGAACGGCGGATAAAATAGGGCTGTCCGACGACCTGGGTAAGAACCGAGTCGTCAATGCGGGTTTCGATGGGTCGGTCATGCAGCAGAAAGGCATCGGCGATATCACCAAGTTTTTCGAGTGCATCTTCGTTCTCGGTCACAATGGGATCTTCACTCAAATTGCCGCTGGTCATCACCAGAACCTCGGGGTAATTGGATTCTTTTGCGAGTAAAAGGTAATGTAAGGGCGTGTAAGGCAGCATGAAGCCAAGCGTGTTCTGATCGGGGGAGACTGTTTTCGCCAGGTTATGACCTCGTTCGGTCAGGTTGAGCACAACAATCGGTGACTGGGTCGAATAAAGAAGCTCTGCTTCTTGCTCAGAAACATCAGCAAACTGCCTGATAATCTCAAGGTCATAGCTCATCAACGCAAAAGGTTTCATGCTCCTGCGCTTGCGCAATCGGAGTTGCAAAACTGCGCTTTCATTCAAGGCGTTGCAAGCGAGATGAAAGCCGCCTAAGCCTTTGATCGCTAAAATTTTGCCATCAGCCAGCATCTTCCGAGTCAGGCGAATAGCGTCCTCAGCAGATGCAATCTCTTGACCGTTTTTTTGCAGCCAGACATGTGGTCCACAAACCGGGCAGGCAATTGGTTGGGCTTGAAAACGACGGTCAGCAGGGTCGTGATATTCACGAGTGCAATCAGAACAAAGCGGAAAACCAGACATACTAGTGTTTGGACGGTCGTAGGGGATGCCTTTCACAATCGAAAAACGTGGACCGCAGTTGGTGCAATTGATAAACGGGTAGCGATAGCGGCGATCTGTGGGGTTAAATAAGTCCCGCAAGCAATCCGGGCAAACGTTCAGGTCAGGGGAGACGGGCAAAAAGTCGTTCGGATTATCCTGGCTCGCTATGATTTCGAAACTCTCAAAATGCTTTGTAGGTGAATCAGAAACGAGAAATACGTCAATCTGTGCCATTTGGGGTGGCTGTTCGCGCAAATCCTGAAGAAAAGCCTGCAAATTTTGGGGATCACCGTGAACTTCGATCTCGACGCCTTGAGCAGAGTTGAGAATCCACCCGGTCAAGCTATGCTTATGCGCGTAGCCATAGACCGTTGGTCGAAAACCGACACCCTGGACGATGCCTTGAACGAGCACCCGTTTGTTAATTTTGTTCATTTATGCCCGGTTGGATCTGACTTTATCTTCCAGCCATTTGATCCAATTCTCAAAGCCCTCGCCGGTTTTTGAGCTGACTGCGAAAGTCTTTAAGCCTGGATTCAGCATCTCTACGCCTTCGCGAAAATAATCCATCCGAAAGTCGAGATAGGGTAAAAGATCGGTTTTGTTGATAATGAGAACATCAAGATGACGATAAATGTTTGGATATTTATAGGGCTTATCGTCACCTTCGGGAACTGAGGCAATCAGAATATTAGCATGATTACCCAGCGCAAAGCCTGCAGGGCAAATCAGGTTGCCAACGTTTTCGATCAGGAGCAGATCAATTTCATCAAGGTCAAGTTCTTTGAGAGCCAGACCGACCATATTTGCGTCGAGGTGGCAGTCACCACCGGTGTTGATCTGGACAGCCGGCATGCCAGCAGCTGTGATTTTGTCTGCGTCAATTGTGACAGGTGCGGTATCGCCTTCGATCACGCACAGGCGCAGATTCTTAGGCAGTTTGGCAATCGTTTGAAGGATAAAGGTGGTCTTCCCTGCACCTGGTGATGCCATAACATTGATGGCAAAGACATGGTGGTCATCCAGTTTCTTCTGGTTTTGTACCGCGAGTTGTTCGTTGGAATCTAAAATGCTTTTGACTATTTCAACTCGTTGTTTCATGCTTGCCATCTTCCATTTTTTGAATTTCAATGTAGTCTACTTGGAATTCTTCTCCGGCGACGATATTCAGGTTGATACTATTGCAGTTTGGACAGGGCATCAGTTCGTCTTCAAGTGTGAATTCAGTGCTGCAATCCAGGCAAAGCAAGGTTGCAGGGATGCGATTGAAATGGAGGGTTGCCTTTTCTGCCACAGTATCCTTGCTGATGTGGTCCCAATAGAACTGAACGGAATCATCGATGATCGACGAGAGTGCTCCAATAGATAGTGCAACATCGGTCACTACTTGAGCCTGGTTTTCCTCAGCAAATTGGATCACAATTTCCAGAAGACTTTCTGTGACTGCTAATTCATGCATAACGAAATTATACCCTCTGTAATGAAGGGCAACTGGCAGCGAAGCGCAATCGAAAAGTGTCAAACCAAATATTCAGGGTGAGAATAGATGTGGAATTGTTTTGAGCGCATATAGCCTACAAGGCAAATACCTGACTTTTCAGCCATCTCGATTGCCAGAGCTGTCGGTGAGGTCCTGGAAACAAGGATAGGGCTTCCCATAAATACACTCTTTAAGACCATTTCAGAACTAATCCGACCACTAATCATTAACACGGTTGGAATAAAGGAATGCTCTGTTTTCAGCAAGGCACCAGCCAACTTATCCAAACAGTTGTGACGACCTAAGTCTTCCATAATTATTCTGATGTCTTTGCCATCGCTTAATCCCGCGCTATGAAACCCACCTACAAGGTCGTGCAGTTTTTGTTCATCGGAAAATCGATTGTAAAGCGGGTGTAAATCTTTGGCTGGATATGAAAAACCGTTCAATTTTCGAGCGGCTATCTCGGATTGCGGAAGTGCCATTCCAGTAGTAGTTCGATGAAAATGGGTCGGCTTTGTCACCTGTTTGTCGAGGTATATCTCGATTCTTGAGCGATCTGAGCTTAATTGTAAAGATTGAATCTGGTTTACGTCAGAAATCACGTTTTCATTCCAAAGGAAACCAAGAGCGAGTTCTTCCAGGTTGGTAGGAGAACAGATAAACGTCATCCATTTTTCATCATTGATAAACAATTCGAGCATATGCTCTTTGATGACTTGAATCTTCTCGTCAATTATCGAACCGTTTGCGTTGAGATAAGTTTTTACTGCTAATTCAAGGTAAGGTTTTTGATCTTTCATAAATATCTATTTCGTCGTAAATTTTCTTAACTAATAATTTCAGAATTAATGCCAAGTAAATCAATCGAATATTTACTTAAGCAAGAGGCGCTTCCATCATACCGCAAGAAAGGCATTCTTGACAAACTTTTCATGTTTCCCTTAGTGATCCAAGAAGAGATCCTTGTTAATAAATTGGAATAATTGATCAAAAATGTTTAAGACCGGTATAATCACCAATGAGGTGTCATGGATTCGAATACCGATCAAAGTTCAATCAGTTTGGTGATTCAAGCCGGTGGGAAATCGAGCAGGATGGGCGAGAATAAGATACTCATGCCATTCATGGGAGTCCCTTTGATCCAAAGAGTGCTTGAGCGGACCCAAAGAATTGCCCAGCAAATACTAATCGTAAGCAACAAACCTGATGAACTATCTTTTTTGGATGTCAAAGTGGTAAAAGATAGCATTATTGGTCTTGGTGCCATCGGAGGGCTTTATACGGCAATGGACAGGGCGAACTGTGATTTAGTGGCAGTGGTAGCTTGTGATCTACCCTTCGTGAATGCAGCCATTTTAAATGAAGGCGTGCGGCTTTTGGACCAGACCGGTGCAGATGTGGCAATCCCGAGGTTGAGTAGTAACTTTTATGAACCACTCCATGCTGTCTATCGTCGGGAATCGTGTAAAAAAGCGATATTGCAAGCAATTGAGACAGACCAACGACGCCTGGTTTCCTGGTTTCCTTCCGTCAACATCGTGGAAATGGATGAGGCTTTGTGCAGAAGGTTGGATCCCGATGGTCTGGCATTTTTCAATATCAACAACAAAGAAGATTTTTTACTGGCCGAGAAGATTGAGCTCGCGAAGCAAAATTAAAAAAACCCCACTGGAAAACAGTGGGGTTTTAGTGTAAAAATCGATTAACTTACCGCTTCAATCCTGACAGCTGTAACTTTGTACTCCGGAATTTTAGCAATTGGGTCCAAAGCAGCTTTGGTCAAGGTGTTTACGTTTGCTTCAGGGAAGTGGAAGTTACCGTAGATCAAACCTTCGGGCACGCGATTGGTCACCCAAGCCCGGGCAGTAATGGTACCCCGGCGTGATGTCAATTTGACATGATTGACTTCCTCGTTCAATCCAAGATGGACAGCATCTTCGGGAGAAACCTCAATAAGGGGTTCGCCGTAGATTTCCATCAGTTCCTTAACACGACGGGTTTGCTCGCCACTGTGCCAGTGGTAAATTACACGACCGGTGGTCATCATGACCGGGTATTCCTCATTCGGAAGCTCAGACGGATCCAGGTGAATGGCTGGGATGAAATTGCCCTTGCCACGTGTGAATTTGCCGATGTGGAGGATGGGTGTGCCGGGATGATTTGAATCTGGGCAAGGCCAGCAAAGTGTTTCGCCAGTATTCAAACGGGCATGCGAGATACCACCATAACTGGGGGTAAGAGCAGCCACTTCTGCCATGATCTCACCTGAATCAGCATAGTCCCAACCTGAATAAGGAGCTGCATTGATTTGGCGATCGCTTTCAGCAATGACGCGTTTTGCAAGGTCGGCTGTAATTGACCAATCGACTCTGGATTCACCACGGGGGGTAATAGCCTCACGTACCATTTGGACTCGGCGTTCAGTACTTGTAAATGTGCCGGTTTTTTCAGCGAAAGTGACACCAGGCAAAAGGACATCGGCAAATTTTGAGGTTTCAGACGGAAAAATCTCCTGCAATATCATGAAATCCAACTCTTCAAGGCAGTGCCTGATGTGGTTGGTATCGGGATCTGTCATCATTGGGTTTTCACCAAGGATATAGAGCGCCTTGGTGGCACCTGTAAGTACCTCCGGGATGATCTCGGTAACTGTTTTTCCGATTTTATTCGAGAGAGTGGTGCCCCAGGCAGCTTCAAATTTTTGTTGGGAAGCCTCAGCTGTTACCGCTTGATAGCCAGGGTAAACATTGACAAGACAGCCCATATCACAGGCTCCCTGTACGTTGTTCTGTCCACGCAACGGATTGACTCCGCCGCCAGGAATGCCAAAGTTTCCGAGCATCATTTGTAAGTCAGCAAGCGAAAATACGTTGTGAACACCAACGGTATGTTGGGTGATGCCCATTGCCCAGAAAACAGCCATGGGAGCGTTCTTGACAATGATTTCTACTGCCTTATAAAGTTGATCAACTGGAATACCTGTGATCTGCGAGACTTTCTCGGGGGGATACTGCTTGACGTTTTCGACCAAAGTCTCAAAGTTTTCAGTACGTTCCTCGATGAACTGCTTATTTTCATAGCCTTTTTCAAGGATGATGTACATCAAACCATTTACCAAGGCAATATCGGTGCCTGGTTTTTGCTGAAGGTGCATCGTAGCAAATTCGCTAAGATCAATTTTTCTTGGGTCCGCAACAATCAACTTGACATTTCGATTCAAGACAGCCTGACGCATTTTGGCGCCAAATACCGGATGCTGTTCAGTTGTGTTTGAACCAATTACGAGCATCGATTGAGCAGATTCGTAAACATCCTGCATCGAGTTGGTCATAGCACCTGAACCAAGGGCAGTCGCCAAACCAGCGACGGTGCTGGCGTGGCAGAGACGCGCGCAGTGGTCAATGTTATTCGTACCAATCACCTGGCGAGCAAATTTGTTCATCAGGTAGTTTTCTTCATTGGTGCACTTGGCAGAAGACAACACACCGATGCTATCTGGACCAAAGGTGGCCCGTGTTTGGGCAAGTTTTTTGGCAACAAGATCGAGAGCTGTATCCCAATCGGTTTCAACCCACTTACCGCGATCGGATTTTGAAGGTCGTTCGGTACCATTCAGCAGGTAATCCCGCACCAAAGGTTTGGTGAGACGATCCTCATGATGGATGTAGGAGAAGCCGAAACGTCCTTTTACACAAAGGTGCATTCCGTTGGCGGGAGCAAGTGGGTTGGATGTAACTTTTACGACCTTGTCATCGATGACATTCAGATCAAATTGGCAACCAACACCACAATATGCACAAGTAGTGGTTATTTTTTTCTCGGGTGCTTCAACATTGATGGTTGGCTTCAAGGAAAGCGCGCCGGTTGGGCAATAGGCCACACAAGCACCACAGGATTCACAACGGGCATCGATCATATTTTCATCGACACCGGCTGTAATGTGGGCATCAAAACCTCTTTCAGAGATGCCCCATACAAAGCGACCCTGAACTTCGGAACATGCTCTTACGCAGCGAGTACATAAAATGCACTTGTTTCGGTCAATCCAAACGAATGGGTTGGGATCGGGGTCGATCTCGTAGCGTTGTTTCGGCGACATATACTTTTGAGGGTCAAGACCATACTGGCGAGCCAGTTTGAACAGTTCGTTGTCTGTCTCATCGGGTTTGTAACCATTATCGTGATAGACACTCAATAAAAGTTTAAGTACTAATTGCCTTGAAGACGTAAGGGCTGCGTTCTCAGTCTCAACTTCCATCCCTTCGTTGATGGGAGTTGTACAGGCTGTTAACAATCCCCTCGCTCCTTTGACATTCACCAGGCACATTCGGCATGCGCCAGTAGGAGATAGATCTTTGTGGTTGCACAGTGTTGGGATCGTAATGCCAGTGTGCTGTGCTGCTTGCAGAATTGTCCAATTAGGCTGCGCATCAATTTCAATGCCATTGATCGTTATTTTTGTCATATGATTTCCTTTTAGGTGTGAAAACTCACAACTTTTCGCATTTTCCTTTCAAAAATTACTTCAGACCTACTTGCTTTTTTTGAGATAAATCATCCAATAGACCGCACCAATGAATAATGCGCCGCCAATGATATTGCCAATTGTGACTGGGATCAGATTCTTTAGGAAGAAATTACCAAGCGACAGATTTGCAAATTCACCCGCGTTGGCTGTAAAGCTGGGGTCAAACCATTTAACGAAAAGACCCATTGGAATAAAGTACATGTTTGCGACGCTATGTTCAAACCCAGCGGCAACGAAAGCGGAAATGGGAAGAATAATTGCAGCAATTTTCCCAGCAGTGGTGCGAGCGGAAAAGGTCATCCAAACCGCAAGACAAACCAGAAGATTGCACATGATACCTAAACCGATGGCAGATCCCAAGCCCAGTCCTGATTTTGCGTTTGCAATTGTCAGCACTGTTTTGCCGATTGCACCACCAGCAAACGTATATTGTTTGGCCAGGAGCATGATAGCAGCAACAATCACTGAACCGACGAAGTTGCCCAGGTAAACAACACCCCAATTCCGAAGCATTTGCTTCAGAGTAATTTTCTTGCTCAGCAAAGCAATTATCATCAAATTGTTGCCTGTGAAAAGTTCTGCGCCTGCTACGATTACCAGTACAAGTCCAACGGTAAAGATCAAACCTTTTAGCAGTGAATTCAAACCAAATGGGAATTCTGCTCCGTTTGTTCCTACAGTTGTGGCAAGGATAGCGCCAAAAGCAATGAAGGCGCCGCCGTAAAGAGCAAGCAAAAACATTGGCCAAAATTCCAAACTGGCTTTCTTTACGCCTACATTCACTGCCTTGGCAGCAACTTCTGCCGGGGTTAGATCATCAACTGAAACGATAGGTTCTGCCATTTTCTTTTCCTCTTCTAAATTATTTTTCAACTAATTGACCTCTACAGCGTCAAAATTACAGACCTGCTGGCAAATGCCGCAACGTATGCAGATATCTTGATTGATGACGTGTGTAAGCTTGCGTTCACCTGTGATTGCACTAACCGGGCAGTTTCGGGCACAGACAGTACAACCAGTGCATTTTTCTTCAGAGATGTGGTATTTGATCAGGTTTCGACAGACCTTTGCAGGGCAGCGTTTTTCATAAATATGGGCTTTATATTCGTCCATGAAATGTGTAAGTGTGGAAACCACAGGATTAGGAGCGCCCTGACCAAGACCACATAGACTGTTTTTCTTGATCACATCGCAGAGTGTCTGCAGTTCTTCAATATCTCCTGGGACCCCTTCACCAGCGCAGATGCGTTCGAGGATCTCAAGGATTTGCCGGGTGCCAATGCGACAGGGCACACATTTACCGCAGGACTCATCTTGCGTAAATTCCATGAAGAAGCGGGCAATGTCGACCATGCAAGTGTCTTCATCCATGACGATCATGCCACCAGAGCCCATGATCGAGCCAGCAGCACCCAGTGTTTCGTAGTCAACTTCCAGATCAAGATACTGTGAAGGTAAACAGCCACCCATGGGACCGCCAGTCTGGACTGCTTTGTATCCCTTACCGTTCTTGATGCCACCACCAATATCGTAAATGATCTCGCGTAAGGTCATACCAAAGGGCACTTCAATCAGACCGGTATGGGCAACATCGCCTGCAAGCGCAAAGGTTTTTGTGCCCTTGCTCTTCTCAGAACCCATGCTGGTGTACCATTCCAACCCACGATGAATGATTTTTGGAACATTGGCATAAGTTTCAACATTGTTAATATTGGTAGGCTTGCCCCAAAGACCCTTGCTGGCAGGGAATGGCGGGCGGACGCGGGGTTCACCACGACTGCCTTCGATCGAGGCGATCAATGCAGTTTCTTCACCACACACAAAAGCCCCTGCACCCATACGAACTTCCAAATCGAAGGAAAAATCCGTGCCCAGAATGTTTTTACCAAGTAGACCATATTCCTTCGCCTGTTTAATGGCGATGTTCAACGTACTTACCGCGATCGGATATTCCGCGCGACAGTAAACGTATCCTTGTGTGGAACCAACAGCATAAGCGCCGATAGCCATACCTTCGATAACCGAGTGAGGGTCGCCTTCCAAAACTTTACGATTCATAAACGCGCCGGGGTCTCCCTCGTCTGCGTTACAGACCATGAATTTTGGAGATCCTTGAGCCTGGCGTGCAAATTTCCATTTCAAACCAGTTGGAAAACCAGCGCCACCACGACCTCGTAATTTGGAATCCAGAACAGTCTGGATAACATCTTCAGGGGTCATCTCAGTCAGGACTTTTGCCAGAGCTGCGTAACCATCAGTAGCAATATAATCCTCAATATTTCGGGGATCAATTTTGCCAATGTTCTCCAGGATGATGCGCACCTCTTTGTCTTTAGGTTCCCGGATCTCCTCATCCATGAGGTCACGCATTTTTGCACTATATTGCGCAAGTTCACGTCCCTTGATGAAGTGTTCGACTACCAATGGGCGAACGCTCTCAGGTGTCAGGCTGATGTAGTGGCTACCTTCCGGATAAACCAGAATGTCTGGTCCTTCAGTTTCGGGGTCACCAATTCGAGGACTATCAAGAATTTCGACTTCATCCAGGATTTTTTGCAGTTTCAACTCTTCGATAATCTGCTCTTTGATCTGGAGAGCGCCTTTCTCGACACAGATTGGATCCATCGAAACAAGAATCGTTGATCGATAATATGCCATATTGGATTCTCTTTTCTTACCTTTCTATATTTTTTACTCGTTAATTACATAATCAGTGACCACTTTGCCACCGATAACATGCTCTTGCATAATTTTGCGCGCGATGTCAGGATTGACTTTTACATAGATTACTTCATCCTGGTTTGGAAGCATCACTTTCACAACTGGGTCCTGTCCGCTGAGACCGAGGTTCCCGGTCTGACGCAAGACGACATCGGGCAGGTTCTTTTCCTCAATCACGGTGAGGATGGCTTTCAAGGTCTCGCGGGCACCAGCAGCAATCCCAATGGTACCCATGCCAACCACGATCTGGGTCTTGCCAGTTTGGTCACGCATTTCTTTAATTTTTTGGGCTTCTTCGCGCAGTCTTTTTAGGTCTTCAATAGAATTAATTGTGGGCATGATTCACTCCTTGTTTGAATGCATTTTCATTTAATTCATTAATACCGTTTTGAATGGTATTGGTGAGATACTCAATCACTCGATAATCTGTTAGTGACATTCCATCAAGCACTTGTTTAACTTCGCTGTCGTCAAAATGGAAGACCCGGTCGTTAACCTGGTAATCGAGCACCCAGTTTACATCCGGTGTCCCCAAAAGCAGGCTTAAGAAGGTGTCTGCCAGGTTACCCAACGGCATGCGGTCAATGTGGCTATCCTGGAATTTCACTGTCAGTTCTGTGCCCTTTCCTGGTTCGGAGATCATGGTCATTCCGCCATTACAAGCTTCTGCTGCCTGTTTCAGCAATGGAATACCCAGTCCCACTTTTCGGGTGGTGCGACTGGTGACGAAAGGATTCATTACTTTGGCAAGGAATTCTTTGTCCATACCTTTACCGTTATCTTTCACGGAAATCCACAACTCATCATTCAGGCTATCTTGCTTTACCAGAATTTCAATCCGGCTTGCGCCGGCAGAAATGCCGTTTTCAGCGATATCCAGAATGTGAAGGGCAAGTTCTCTCAAGCTGCTGCCTCATCGCTAAGGACTTTTTCGATGATTTTGGTGAACTTGGTCGGTTTCATATGACCGTTATTGACTTCGTCAACGACAACGACGGGTGCCTGGCTACAAGCGCCAACACATCGGCAAACTTCCAGGGTGATCATACCGTCACTGGTAGTTTGACCAGGTCCGATCCCCAGCATTTGCTTGGCTTTGTCAAGCATCTGGGTGATACCGCCAACATAACAAGCGGTACCAATACAGAACTTGATGACATGTTTACCGCGGGGAACCGTGGTAAAGAAAGAGTAAAAGGAAACCACGCCATGCACTTTACTGACCGGGATGCTGAGGCGTTCTGCAACATACTCTTGCATTGGAACCGAAAGGTAACCAATTTTGGATTGTAAGCTGTTTAGAACAACCATAAGTCCACCGTCGAGGTCGCTGTTATCCTCGATGATTTTGTCGATAATTGGCCTCAGTTTTGGGTTGTAAAGTGGGTCAATAGGCTGGGTTGTACTCGTCATAGTCGTTTTTTCTCCTTGTAAGAATCATGATCTTACTTTGTGAAATTATTTACAATAAGTGTAACCTTGAACCCAATATTGGTCAACGAAATTACAAATTGTATTCAATAAATTACGCTATCTCGATGTTTTTTGAAACTCCTGGTCGCTTAACTTACTTTCCCATCGAGCATACTCCAGCTGGACAGACGCCCAATTTTATATGGGCTTCCACTTCAGCTCGAAAATGATCGAGCATGTTTTTGATTGGCGTTCCAGCAGTTTGACCCAGACCGCAATTTGATAATTGTTCCATGCCAGCCCGAAGCCATTCCAACTGTTCTAATTGCTCCATGGTTCCTTTTCCTTCAGAAATGGTTGTCATTATTTCGAGTGCTTGTTCAGTTCCAATACGACATGGCACGCACTTCCCACAAGACTCCACTTTGAAAAACTTCATCAGCACCCGCACACAATCAACGATACAGTTACTGTCATCGCAAATCAACAGCGCGCCTGATCCCAGAGCGACACCAACGTTGCGGTAGGAATCGAAGTCCATGGGTGTGTCTTGCAGGATAGCAGGGATGATCGATCCACTGGAGCCGCCCGTTTGAGCGAATTTAAAGGTCCCGCTCTTCATTCCTTTTCCATAGATCCCAATCACTTCCCGCAAGGTAATGCCCATGGGCACTTCCATTAGACCGGTTTTGTTTACGTTTCCCAGGATGGTGTACACCTTCGTGCCTGGACTGGACGGCATTCCCTGTGCGCGGAACCAATCCGCCCCATTTTGAATTATTGGCGGAATATTACCGAGTGTTTCAACATTGTTAATTAATGTTGGTTTGCCCCAAAGCCCGTTGGTGGTTGGATAAGGTGGTTTTGAACGGGGTTCACCTCGTTTTCCTTCAATCGACGCGAGCAGCGCAGTCTCTTCGCCGCAAATGTAAGCCCCAGCCCCTGAGTGGACATGGATGTCGAAGTTGAAGCCGGTGTTGAGAATGTTTTTCCCCAGAACGCCGAATTCTTTGGCAGCCTGGAGGGCGTTGGTTATTTTTTCAAGGGCGTCGATGTATTCACCCCGGATATAAATGTAGCCTTCGTCTGCTCCACAGGCATACCCCGCAATCAACATGGCCTCGATCATGGAGAAGGGGTTACCCTCCAAAATGACCCTATCTTTGAAGGTGCCCGGTTCGCTTTCATCGGCATTGCAGACAACGTATTTCTTATCTCCAGGAGCATCCCTCACAGCCTGCCATTTGATGCCTGTCGGAAAACCTGCTCCACCGCGTCCACGCAGCCCCGATTTTTTGATGGTGTCAATGATTGCCTGAGGCTCCATTTCCATGGCAGTCGCAAATGCTTGTCCACCATCATGGGTCAGAAAATCATTGATGCTGTTGGGATCAATAACGCCCACATACTCAAGAACAATTCGGTTTTCGGCTGGCATGGTGCCGCTGCGTTGAAGCAACCAGGAGATTCGCTTCATTTCGAAAGGGTCACTGATTTTCAAGGTTTCCGCGACCCGCCCTTTATAGAGGTGCTCGGAGACCAGGAAATCAACATTTTCTTCGAGTACAGGACCATATGCCACAGCCTCCGGGTAAACAATTACCAGGGGTTGTGTTTTTTGGCTAACTGAATCTGGAATGGTGGTCACATAGACTTCAGTACCGAGGTCATATTTCTCAATCGCCTGATGAAAGGCATCAATTACGGCTTCAGAACCTTTCGATTTGCTCGATTCGCCGTTAGATATTAAAACCATTGACCGAAACTTTTTCATCAGAGCTCCTATTCGTACTTTTGGAGAATTTCAGGCAGGGTTTCAGCACTGAGATTTCCGTGGATATTGTTGTCGATCGAAAGGACGGGACCAACTTCGCAAACTCCCAGGCAACTGGTGGTAAGCAGCGTAAACCTGCCATCAGCACTAGTTTCTCCTGGTTGCACGCCAAGCTGTTCTACTAAAGCACGATATAACTCGCGTCCTCCCACAACGTGACAAGGAAGACTTTCGCAAAATTCGATAACATGCCGACCGCGTTGAGTGGTGGGCAGCATTCGGTAAAATGTTGCCACAGAGAAAATATCGCCTGCTGAAATGGAAGTCTGACGACTAATCTCCTGGACGGCGGCGTTTGAGATGTACCCGAAGCGGTCAGCTACTTTCTTTAGGACCGCGATGAGGGCATCTTTGCTTTGTCCGGTTTCCAGGACAATATCGCGAATTTCCTGAATTGCTCCCGGATGTTCATAAGTAGATTTTTGTTGGTTGTTTGCATTGTCCATAAATTCTCCCGTTGATAGCTTGGCTGATCAAATCGATTTAATTTGGGCGAAACGTCAACCCAGAATATGACAAAAATCCGTAGGATGGTTGGGGGTAGTTTTCTTTGTACAATAGACATGGGAAAAATACAGATCCTTTGATCTGGCGGGACGATAGAGTTTGTGAAACGAAAGAATAGATTTCAACCGGCTTAAGTCCTTTATGGAATCTCAACAGCCAGGAATTGTTATGAAAGTTGTGACACAACCAAGTATATTACATAGCTACTTTCATGACAATCACAAATTCCATAAGTTGCCTGATGGAGAATCACAACTCAGATTGCTGCATTGCTCAGGTCGACAGGAACAAATTAGGTTTGTTCCAATATTGCCCGTTCAAGGTTCGCGATTGTGATTTCGTCAATTTCGAGTATTGTCGCCCCAACCATTCCATCCAGGTCGTGTGCGTCTCCATTTTTGATAATGTGGATGGTCTTTAGATCTGGCCATGTTTTCCGTACGGACGGGATGCTTTCGTAACTGGAAATTTCAACGATTGAGAGATTTAGCTCTGGTGGCATTCCGCCCAGGCGTGGAAGCATCCCATTTTCTTCCCGTTCTACGTGGGCTGGGATAAACAATCCTCCCAATTTGTGTACTTCCTTCTGTGCTTGGAAAATTGAGAGTCTTGAGGCGGTATGGAGTAAGCGTTCTTCTTTTCGTATAAAAGCACCATCTTTGTCTACCACTAATTGGCAACCAAAAAATTCATCATTGTTCTTATAGTCAGGGAGGTTACTGTCCACGATTTTTCCAAAATCCTGAAGTTGAGCAAGAGTATCAAACAGACATAGCACATGGATCTCTTCAGCTGTCTCAAGTTCGATACCGGGAATGATCTTGACGCTGGTTCCTTGGGCTGCTTCGAGCATAGCCTGCACATTCAGAATGCTGTTGTGATCGGTCAGGGCAACGATATCTATCCCGGTATTCAAGGCTTTCTCAATGATAAAAGGGGGAAGCATCTCCAGGCTCGCACAGGGTGAAAGTACAGAATGAACGTGCAGTTCCATTCGGTGGATTGACATTGTTCAATGATCCTTAATTCCTAAATCCCAGAGGTGCCCCGCTACATTGTAACTACTGTCTTTCGTAGAGAGTAGGACGATTCCTTCCATATTTGCGCGATCTATCGTATCCTGATTTGGCTGTGCGTCTTCGGTGATAATGATTGCCGAGATCTCAAGCAGGCTGGCAACAGCAACAATATTTATGTTAGCAATCAATGTGACCCAAACGCTGTGGGGTTTTGCGCCAGTCATGACACAACTGAGCAAGTCAGACATATAGGCGGAAGCGATATGAGCATGACAAAAATCTCTTTTTTCCGTAAGAAGCGTCAAATCGAGAGCTTCAATTATTGTTTGTAGATCCATTTGTTAATTCCTGTTTGGATGCTTTGTCGAGATCCATGATCATGTATAAATTTGTCCCACTTTCCTTGGATGATTTGATAATCATTTCGTCGACACAGTTATTGATGTTCACCAGACCCATGCCAGCACCAAAGCCCTTGTTACGAACCTCCGAACTTGCTGTGGACCAGCCGGGGGTCAAAGCTTTTTCAATATCCGGGATGCCAGGTCCGTCATCGTAAGCTTCCATAATGATTTTGTTTTCTTCAACCTCCACCCTGAGGAATCCTCCATTGTTAGTGTGGATAATGAGGTTCATCTCTGCTTCGTAAACAGCGATACCGCACTTACGGGCAATTTGGCTGGAGGCACCTAATCGTAAAAGTGCTTTTTTAATGCGGTTGGAAGCAGCACCGCCATGCAAAAAGTCATCCTTTTTGATCGTGTAACGAAGTATCAAACTGGTTCTGTCAGAGACGATGTCCTCGAAGAGATGGGATGCACGGTATCGTATCAGCTCTTCTGCCTCGAAATCCCGTTGGAGGGCATTGAGCACGCCATTGGAGATATCACCTTTGGTCAGAATTCCGATTAGCTTGTTGTTAATGTCCACTACAGGGAGCCGACCAACCTTGGTCTTGGCAAATATCTTTAAAGCTTCCACAACCTGGTCATACTCGTGGACAGTGATCACATTCTGAGTCATGTAGACTGTGACTTTTCTGTCAATCCGTCCATCCCGAAGGGAACGTATCAAATCTTCTGTGGAAAGGATGCCGATCAACTTGCCATCTCTTGTTACAGGAGCGCCGGAGATCTTGTTTTTTCCGATCAGGTCGAGCGCGTCGCGCATGCTCGCATTAATATCAAGCGTAATGGGATTCCTGGTCATCACCTCAGCGATGGTCAACTCGTAGGCAAGCTCTTCAACCCGAGTGATTCTGCCTGCGGAAGAATCTGATAGGAATCCCTGGCCGCTCATAGTCTTCTACCGGTTAATCATATTTTGATAAATCGAATTCTTGCTCAAAACTGACAATATTGTTTTCAGCCAGCCGGGCAGAGAGCTCAAACAAACCCAATGGAGAGCTGACTAAAGGCATGCCTTCGCTTCTTGCCAGTTCAACCATTTCTATTGAAGGGTGCTTCCCCCTGGCGATGATGACCATACGGACATCAGCAATTAAAGCTGTACGAATGACCTGGGGGTTGTTCAGACCGGTGATTAATATCGCTTCGGGCTTGATCGTTGCCAGAACATCACTCATTAAATCCCCTGTGAATGCTCCTCCGACCTCCAGATTGGTGTTTACACCTTCAGTTAGGATCTTTCCCTCGACAATAACGGCAATTTCACCAATATTCATAATCATTCCTCTGTTCTCGTTTGAATGATTAATTTTACACGATACCCGCATGTTATACTACTATTGATTAAAACTCGAGGTTGGACTCCTATGAAAAATATTATTAAAAGTGTTAAAGGTACGCGGGACTTTTACCCGGATGAAATGGCAAGACGTGACTGGCTGGTTGAGAAGCTGAAAACGGCCTCGGAATCGTTTGGTTACCGACGTTATGAGGGTCCTTGTCTTGAAACCATTGAGCTGTATGCAGCAAAATCGGGCGAGGAGTTGGTGAAGGAACAAGCCTTCGTGTTTGAAGACCGGGGAGGTGACCCGATCACACTTCGTCCAGAGCTGACACCAACCCTGGCACGCATGGTCGCAAACCAGCAAAACCAACTGGTTCTTCCTTTACGATGGTGGGCATTTGGACCGTTCTGGCGCTATGAACGCCCACAGAAAGGCCGTACCCGGGAGTTCTATCAATGGAATATCGACCTGATTGGCAGTGATGCCATCCAGGCGGATGCGGAATTACTGGCAGTTGCAGCCAACTTCCTCAAGTTGGTAGGTCTGAAAAGTGACATGGTCCAGATTTTGGTCAATGACCGTCGTTTGATGGACCGAAAACTAACCGAAATTGGCATAAGCAGTGATACAAAACCTGATTTGCTCCGCATGATAGATCGAATCGATAAACAACCTTCCGATGTTTGGGAGAAAAATGTGGCTGACCTCGGTTTGAGCGCAGATCAGATTGTTTCCATCAGAGCTCTGCTTGCCAATACCCAACTATGGAAAGAATCGGAAGAACTCAGCCTGCTGTTCGAATACATCAAGGCGTTGGGTGTTGGTGAGTACATAATGTATGAGCCAAAGATAATCCGCGGCTTGGATTATTACACTGGTTTGGTGTTTGAGGCACACGAAGTCAAAGGCGAATTCAGGGCGATCCTGGGCGGCGGGCATTATGCCAACCTGGTGGCAGATGTGGGTGGACAGCCTTTACCTGGGGTTGGCTTTGCCATGGGCGATGTGGTCATTACGCTGGTTTTAGAAGCGTATGGCCTACTCCCTGCTGACCTCAGCTACCCGGACACCGTTTTTGTAACCGTGTTCAATGAGGAAATGCTGGTTGAGTCGATCAGACTGGCAACCGACGTCCGAGAGAATGGTTTTTATGTGATTTTAGCAGAGCCAGATAAGCTCACAAAACAGTTCAAGCTTGCAGACCGATTGGGCGTCAAATTTGCTTTGGTCTTGGGTCCTGATGAACTGGCAAATGGAACCATCGTCGTCAAAGACCTGGGCACTTTCGAACAGAGATCGATTTCGAGGAAGGATTTGAGTTCGATTATTAAGTAATCATTGGTAAAAACGGGTGGAAATCTGGCTTGCAGTCCATTTGGGCTTGTGTTAGAATAGCCGCCTAACATGGTGCCTGTAGCTCAATGGCAGAGTGCTTCACTGTGGATGAAGATGTTGAGGGTTCGACCCCCTCCAGGCACCCACCAAGAACCCGCAAGGGTTCTTTTGTTTAATCGAATAGCCAGGATGAGATTGCCGCTTTCAGTCATCTATGACGGTCTCCCGTGGATGAGGTTGCATGGAAACCATTTATGCGGGTTTGCTCGATAAAATATCTCTCTTACGAAAATTATGATAGAATAATTGTTCAAGCTGTGACGGAAACGAGTAATTTGATGCTGTCCATTAGCGAGCCCGGGATGGTGGAAGCCGGGTGGAAACGATTGAATGAAAATCCTTCCTGAGCCGCACGCTGAACAAACTTTTGGGTAGTAAGCGAGCCGAACGCCCTCCGTTACAGGGGCACCAAGCGCCTGGTTTCGATCAGGAAGCGGGGTGGTACCGCGAGCTAATTGGCTCGTCCCTGTTGGGGCGGGCTTTTTTTATTTGATCTTTATTGGAGGTTGTATGTTTAAACCAGTTTCATCCAGACTCAATATTCCTTCGGAAGAGGAAACTCAACTGCGCTTCTGGAAATCGCATGATATTTTCAAGCGCTCTTCAGATGACCGCAAGGACCGTCCGCCTTTTGTGATCTTCGAAGGTCCTCCTACTGCCAACGGAAAGCCCGGTGTACATCATGTTTTGGCGAGAGCTTTCAAGGATATGTTCCCACGCTATAAAACCATGCAGGGCTTTTTTGTTGATCGACGTGGAGGTTGGGATACTCACGGTCTGCCAGTTGAGATCGAGGTTGAAAAGCAGCTGGGTTTCACACACAAGAGCCAAATTGAGGAATACGGCGTCGCTGAGTTTAACAAGCTTTGCCGTGAATCAGCTTTTTCGCGTATCCAGGATTGGGAACGCATGACCGACCGGATCGCATACTGGGTGGATAAAGACCGTGCTTACGTTACCTACACCAATGAATATATCGAATCGGTCTGGTGGCTGTTGAAATCGATCTGGGATAAAGGGCTGCTCTACCAGGGGCATAAAGTTGTCCCTTATTGCCCACGCTGCGGTACGCCTCTTTCGGACCACGAAGTCGCATTGGGCTACGAGGATACCGAAGACCCGAGCATCTTTGTGCGCTTCCCTCTGGTTGATGAAGAAGATACCAGTTTGTTGGTCTGGACTACAACCCCCTGGACGCTGCCTGGGAATGTTGCTGTCGCGGTACACCCTGATGTGGAATATGCAGTGATCACTGCCGACGGTATGGGCGAAGAAAAACTGATCCTTGCCAAAAACCTGGTCGAGAAGGTGTTTGCTGACCGAACTGTAAGAATCCTGAAAACCATAAAAGGCAAGTCTTTAAAAGGCAAACGTTACGCGCCTTTGTTTACCTTTTTCCCTGTTGAGAAACCAGCACACTACATTGTCAACGCCGATTACGTTACTACCGAAGATGGTACCGGGTTGGTACACATCGCCCCTGCTTTTGGCATGGAGGATATGGAGGTTGCCAAACAATACGACTTGCCTCTGATCATGACCATCGACGACGAAGGCCGATTCTTACGCCAGGTTCAGAGTTGGGCGGGTGTTTTTGTCAAGGATGCCGATTCTTCCATTATCCAGGATCTTCATGACAGGGGTCTGCTCTTTCATGCTGGCAAGCTGAACCACACCTACCCGTTTTGCTGGCGCTGCCAGACACCGTTGCTTTACATGGCAAGACCAACCTGGTTCATCAAGACCAGTACGGTTAAGGATCGAATGGTCCAGCTCAACCAGGAAATCAATTGGGTGCCAGAACATATTAAGAATGGTCGTTTTGGGAACTGGTTGGAAAACAATATCGATTGGGCATTAGGGCGTAACCGCTATTGGGGTACGCCACTACCTGTTTGGGAGTGTCCGGATTGCCGCCACCAGGTTTGTGTAGGTTCCAGGCAGGAATTGTCGGATTTGGTTGACCATGACTTGAGCGAGCTCGAATTACACCGTCCTTTCGTTGATGAGGTCCGTTTCCCCTGCCCGAAATGCGGGCACGGACAGATGAAACGGGTGATCGAATTGATCGATGTCTGGTTCGATTCCGGTTCGATGCCATATGCTCAGTGGCATTATCCTTTTGAAAATCTGGATGAGTTCAAGTCGCAATTTCCGGCTGACTTCATCTGCGAAGCGGTCGATCAGACACGCGGTTGGTTTTACTCACTTCATGCTATCAGCAGCCTTGTGATGGACAGCATTGCATACAAAAATGTCATCTGCCTTGGTTTGATCATGGACGAAAATGGGCAGAAAATGTCCAAATCCCGTGGCAATGTCATCGACCCTTGGGATGTGATTAATGAATACGGTGCGGATCCGATGCGTTGGTACATGTACACATCCAGCCCTCCAGGGAATGAACGCCGCTTCAGCAAGGAGCTTGTGGGTGAAGTTGTTCGCAGCTTTATGCTTACTCTTTGGAATACTTATTCCTTCTTTGTTACCTATGCCAACCTGGATAACTGGACACCTGACTCAGCAATCATTCCACAGTTCTCAGAACTGGATGACTGGCTGCTTTCCTCTTTGGAAACCCTGGTACGTGACGTAACTAATGCTTACGAAAGTTTTGACGTTATTGGCGCAACTCGCCCGATTGAGAAATTTGTGGACGATCTTTCCAATTGGTATTTGCGTCGCTCACGACGACGCTTCTGGAAGAGTGAATCAGATGCGGACAAAGCAGCAGCTTACGAGACGCTCTACAAGGCACTGGTGACAGTCAGCAAACTAATTGCGCCGACCATGCCCTTTATGGCCGAGACAATTTATCGCAATTTGGTTACTTCGGTTGATGAAGACGCTCCCATTTCTGTTCACCTGGCTGAATGGCCAAAGGTTGATGAGAAATTGATTAATGAAAACCTGAACCGGGATATGACCCTGGTGATGAAACTGGCGTCATTGGGTCACTCAGCGCGAAACAAATCCAATATCAAGGTGCGCCAACCACTTTCTGAAGCTGCTTTTGCCGTTGGCAAGGCAGAAGAAGGTGAAGTGATCGAACGCTTTCAGGATATTCTGGAAGACGAACTGAATGTTAAGCGTGTCCGATTGCTGGGCGGTGATGAGGAGGCGGTTACCTACAGTCTCAATCCACTGCCAAAACAACTGGGGCAGAAATATCGTGCGCTAAGCCCGAGAGTCCGCCAGGCGATTCTGGATCTACCGGCACAGGAGAGTGCTCTAAAACTGCTGGAAGGATTAAACCTGGTTGTCAAGGTGGACGAAAAATATTATGAAATTATGCCTGATGAGGTGGAAGTCCATACTTCCTCCAAAGAAGGCTATGAGGTCGCGACAGAAGGGGCTTACATGGCAGCATTGATCACGATGCTAACCCCGGAACTGTTCCACGAGGGTTTAGCGCGGGAATTCGTGCGAAGAGTCCAGGATTTGCGGAAAACATCTGGTTTTGAGATTGCTGACCGAATTCTGATTTCTTACCAGGCTACGCCCGAACTGGCCCAAGCGATTCAGGAAAATGGGGAATACATCTCCAGCGAGACACTGGCACTGGAACTGAAGGAAATCAAACTGGAGAAAGACAGGAACTTTACGGATAACTTTGACGGCGAAGATCTGATCCTCAAACTTGAAAAGGCGGTCAGATGAGCTCAAGCAAAAAATGGACGGGTCACTACTTGCTGTTATTTGGCATAGCAGTGGCCTTCATAATTTTTGATCAATGGAGCAAGGGTTTGGTCAGGCAGAATATTGCACTCGGTGAAGAAATTTACCCGATCGCGTTCCTGGCGCCGTTTTTCCGTTTCACCTATTGGCAAAACACTGGGGCAGCTTTCGGCATTTTTCAAAACGCGAACATTCCACTTTTGATCCTTTCGACCATTATTTCTGTCTTGATCATCGTTTATTACCATAAATCCTACGAAGAACCCTTGGTTTTTAAGATCAGTTTGGGATTGTTGTTGGCTGGCGCGGTTGGGAACATTATTGACCGCGTACGATTTGGTTTTGTGACGGATTTTATATCTGTGGGTCGCTTTGCTGTTTTTAATGTGGCTGATTCCTGTGTGACGGTCGGTGTTTTCCTGATGTTGTTGGGAATTCTAATTCATGAACAGAAGGAAAAATCTGTTCGCAAGGCAATGGAAATTGAGCAGGATGGCACAAATGAAAACTGAACTGCGTGAAATCGTTTTCTCTGAGTTGTCAGCCAAACGATTGGATAAATATTTGGCTGAACAAATTTTGCAGCTTTCGCGGGCAAAAATTCAGAGCATGATTTCAGCAGGTGAAGTCAAAGTAAATGAAAAAGTGATCACCAAACCGGCTTTCAAGCTGGAAACAGGCGATAAAGTCAGTGCCGTGATAACGGAAGTGAACGAGGAACACCCCTTAGAACAGAATATTGCCCTCGATGTGATTTACGAGGACGAAAATGTGATTGTGATTAACAAACCTGCTGGTTTGGTAGTGCATCCAGGTGCCGGAAATGCTGAAAACACGCTCGTAAATGCCTTGCTCTACCGTTGGCCACAAATTGCCAACGTGGGTGAGACCAGCCGCCCAGGAATCGTGCATCGCCTGGATAAGGATACCTCTGGCGTCATGATTATTGCCAAGACAAGCATCGGTTACAGCTGGCTGGTAAAACAATTCAAGACCAGGAAAGCAAATAAAACCTACCTGGCTCTTGTGGATGGCAAACCACCCACGCCTACCGGGCGCATAGAAACCCGGATCGGCAGGGATGAACAGCACCGCCAGCGCATGTCAGTCACTTATGGTGACCAGGGTAGAAAAGCAGAGAGCGAATTCTATACAGTTGCTGAATATTCCGATCATACGCTGCTGGAAGTCAATCCGCTTACGGGTCGCACCCACCAAATTCGTGTACACCTGGCGTTTCTCGGCTGTCCGGTTGTTGGCGATCAGATTTACGGTCGTCGTCGAAACAGCCTGGAAATCAAGCGGTTTTTCTTGCATGCCAGCCGGCTTACCATTCGGTTACCAGGCAACGAAGAAGAAACGGAATTCACAGCTCCTTTACCTCTGGACTTACAAACAGTTTTAGACAATTTAGAGAAAGCTTGATATGAAAAAATACTATGATTTCCGATCTGATACGGTCACACATCCGACGGCAGCCATGCGTGAAGCCATGGCATCCGCAGTTGTCGGCGATGATGTTTATGGGGAGGACCCAACAGTAATAAACCTGGAAGAGAAAGCAGCGGATATGCTTGGCAAGGAGGCTGGATTGTTTGTCAGTTCCGGCACGATGGGCAACCTGCTTGCTGTCTTAGCTGTCTGTGGTCGCGGCGACGAAGTCATCATGGGCATTGCTGGGCATACCTTTTTGCATGAAGCCGGAGGGGTTTCTGCTTTGGGGGGTGTGGTTATCCATACGATCCCGAATCAGCAAGATGGCAGTCTTGCACTTGAGGATATCGAAGGGGCGATTCGTAATCCTGGAGATTTCCATGAACCAATTTCTCGGATGGTCATCGTCGAAAATACGCAGAATGCTTGTGGGGGAAAGGCGCTGAGCAGGGAATACATGCGCAGTGTTGGGATGAAGGCAAAGGAACTTGGCTTGCATTTTCATGTTGATGGTGCTCGAATATTCAACGCCGCAGTAGCTCTTAAAGTTCCGGCAGCATCTTTGTTGGAATCGGCTGACAGTGTAACATTCTGCCTGAGCAAAGGTTTGTGTGCGCCCATTGGTTCGGTTTTATGTGGAAACAAGCAATTCATCGACCACGCTCGTAGGTTAAGGAAGATGCTGGGCGGCGGGATGCGCCAGGCAGGGATTATTGCGGCAGCAGGTATTGTCGCGCTCGAAAGCATGATCGAACGACTCGATGAAGATCATATTCGCGCTAACAGGCTGGCTGAAGGTTTGGCAAAGCTTCCAGGTCTTCAGCTGACAAAGGGTTCGCCCAATACCAATATGGTTTTCTTCAAACTCGATCCTGAACTCGGGTTGGAAAACGGACAATTGATCGAAACAATGAGAGCACGCGGTGTCCTGATCAACGATACCAATGACGGCGAGATTCGTTTAGTCACTCACCTTGATGTCGATGATGTTGCCATAGAACATTGTCTGGAGGCTTTGCGCGAAATCGTCAACTGAAGGTGGCTGAGTTTAAGCCGCACCTGCTACTTTGGCACGATTGTTGTAAGTAATTGGGGCAGGCAGCAATATGAAGGGCAGAATCAGGAATCTCTCCGTTTGGATTGGCGGATTAGTCATTTCGCTTTTTTTCTTAATGATGCTCCTATCATCCTCTGGCTCTGGTATGGGACCTTTTAAACGGTATTTCCCGTTTGTAGCCAAACAATACCTTCCAACACCAACGCCAAGTATTCCGACCCCGGTTGGTCCGGTGGGCGGCACTTTCACGGCTTTGGCGGTGGACCCGAATCAGAATCAAACGGTATATGCTGGCAGTTACGTCAGTGGGGTCTATAAAACTTATGATCAGGGTAACACCTGGTATCGACAAAATGTTGGTTTAGGCAACATCAAAATTCAATCCCTGGCAATCCATCCAACCAACTCGAATATTGTCTACGCCGGAACTTATTCAGGCGGAGTCTACAAATCTTCTACAGGTGGAAGCAGTTGGGCGGCCTCCAATGGTGGGGTGCTGGGAAACCACATAATCTACGATATTGAAATTGACCCGAACAACGGGAATGTGATTTATGCAGCGACACGCATCAACGGCAGCTTAAGAGGTTACGTGTACAAGAGTAGCAACGCTGGGGCATCCTGGAATGTGCTATTGACTGGTGATGCCTTTTCGACACTTGATTATTTCTACGACATTGATGTTAACCCATTGAACTCAAATGAACTCTATCTGACAGCCCACGAACACGGCTTTTATAAGAGCACGAATGCAGGTGCAAGCTTCAGTGCGGTCAACAGTGGCGTCACAGATCTTTCCGCGCGTAGTTTTGCGCTCGACTCTGCTTATCCTGGGCTGGTTTATGGGGCAGTTTGGCATGATGATGCTGTTTACCGAACTTGGAACAGTGGTTCTTCATGGGCGAATAGCAGGGTGGGGCTGCCTATCAATGCGGCCGTATTCCGGTTATATGCTGATCCATTCGGAGGGACACAAAAACGTGTCTATGCCTGTACTTATGGAAACGGTCTGTATTCAACTGATGATTTTGCCCAAAGCTGGACATCGCGTGGGTTGGAGGGTCAGAGACTCTATGATTTTGTCGTAGCGAATGGCAGCCCAAAAAGGTGGTTTGCGGCAACCGAGTCAAACGGTGTTTTTCGTACTAATGCTGGAAGCAGCGGCTGGAGCAACATCATGGGCGATTTGCGTTTGAACGCCGTTACTGCCTTGTTGAATGATAACCAGAATGGATTAACGTATGCAGCCGTTTATGGTAAAGGGGTATATGCGGTTGACCCGTCGGGTTTGAATTGGGTGGAACTGACACAAAATTTAGCTGACAAAGCCGTGCTCGACTTGATACTTGTACAAGGAAACCTGCAAGTGCTGACCGAGTCGGCAATGTATACTCTGGAAGGTGAAGACTGGCTTACGATCGAATTGCCTTTGGTGGAAGGAATGAAGGGCGAGGCAGGTCTTGAAATCCTCAGTGAAAAAGTGGGTCTGCCCAGTGAGGTGCTCACTGTTCATACAGAGCAGGCTCAAGTCAATTTGGGTTTGGATCCCACAAATCTGATTACCGTTCTTCCATTCCGTTTGTTTGGTATCGAAGAGAGTGTGTACCTGGGTACCATCCGCAACGGGTTGTTTATGCGCGTAGCCAATAGATGGGAACAGGTAGGTTTGGAAGGCAAGAGTATTATCGATTCTGCTTACTACAATGTAACCAGAGAATTATTCGTGGTGGCTTGCGATTCTACCGAAGTCTGTGAAGTTTATCGCTCCAAGGACGAGGAATGGACTTTGCTTCAATCCATTTTCCAGGATGTGAAGGTAAACAAACTGCTGGGAACCGAAAAGGGATTGCTGGCAGCAACAAATTTGGGGATTTATTGGATTGACCCAAATAACGACCAATGGACAATGATGGGTGGGCAAGGCAAAGATATTTTGTCCATTACTGCGATTGGAGAATGCCTGATAGCCGCAGCCGGGCAAAGCTTTGTAATGCAAAGTTCTGATTGTGGAGAGACCTGGCAAGAACAAGTTTTGGAAGACTGGCACTACCAAGCCATCGGCTTCCTTGGGGAGCAAAACGAGCGACTATTACTCGGCTCACAAGAAGCAGGTGCACTAATTCTCCCATTACGCTGATCGGATTTGATGCATTCTGCCAGAAAATCGCAATTTTTGTGATATAAAAACAGCATGGTCTCGAGGAATTTATGCTAATTGTCATGTCCGACTTGCATTTCGCTGATTCAGGTTCGTACAATTTGAATGGGCGAAGGTACAACCATAATTTGCCTTCTGAAGTGTATAGCTCCTTCTTTAATGAGATTTCTGATTTTATCGGTGATTGTGATGTAGATTCGATCGATCTTGTTTTGGCCGGTGATATCTTTGAAATTACCCGTTCCGCCTTGTGGCATGATGGACAGTTACGGCCTTATTTGCATAATGACGAAATTGTCGAAGGCAGTCAGGCAGAAGCGATGGTTCTGCGGGTGATGGATGCGATCACCGAGGACGAGCGCGTTGATGCCACATTAGGCATTTTTCGAAGATTGAGCGACTTTTACCAAAAACCAGTCAACATACATTTTGTGCCAGGTAACCATGATCGTTTAGCAAATTCAAGTCAAGCTGTGCGAAATAGGGTCCAATCCATTCTGGGTTTGGAAACAACCGGATCATTTTTTGAGAACCAGTATCTTTATTACAGCGATGGAAATCCTTTAGTCCTCGTCCGACATGGGCATGAATACGATCACTCCAATTTTAGTGTCGATTTACGTACCTGGCCTGAGATACCGCTTTACATTGACAAGCCCTACTACGATAAGCCCGTTTTGGGAGATATTGTCACCGTCGAGATTGCATCCAAACTCCCGCTTCTTTTTAGAGAATATTACGGCGATGAATCCATTCTCAGGATGGATGATCTGCTGACACTTTATAAACGTTTGATCGATTTCGACAATGTTCGACCTTCCAATGCTCTTGTGAATTTCCTGTTTACCACACCCGGTTTGAGCAAGAGAGATGTTTGGCGTTTAATTGAACCTGTGATGCTCAAGTTGCTCGATGACCTGGCGGTCAGTCCGGATATTGGTACCAGTCTGATCAATTTTGGGAAACTTAGCGGTGCGTCTGCTGCCACCTTGCGATCGGTTTTGCGAACCCGAATGTGGAGGCATGGTCTGCCCTTTTGGGTGATGAAAACCTTACTCAATCCAGTTTTTAAGACTTCGAAAATAAGCAACAACCTTGATGTGATCATGCGTGAGGAGTGTATCAAAAAAGACAATTCGCCAATTATGTGCGTGGTCAGCGGGCATACACACAATGCAAGAGTGGATTTAGTCAAAGTTGAAAACGGTGTTGAAAAATATCACATTAACAGCGGAACGTTTCGCAATGTCATTACCACAACCCCCAGTATGGGTAAATTTGGAAGGCTCCGTTCGAAAGCGCGCGTGATGATTTTCAATCCGAATGAGCAAAACCCGGAGTACAACCGCCAGACGGGCTGGTCTTTCGACTTCAATGCTCGATTTGGTTTCGGCTCTAACGTGGAATAAGCAGTCCGTCATTACGATAGAAAATCGGGAAGTAGTCGCTCCTGAGGTGACGCTCCGCTCGGATTATCAGGAAATCACTATATCAAGCTGATTGCCCGTTCGAAATCACTTTTCTTTACGTAAATTACATAAGAAATGCTAGGGCGTTGGGCGTTTTTGTAGAGGGGCATAACGATGGTCTCGTAGGTTTTTGAATCATAATGCCTGCCAAAAGGACCTCTTGGCGAATACGACTTGATCCGATAAGGAATCTGATTTGCTTTCAGAATTTCTTCAACCCGTTTTATTTCGCCCGGATCGAAGTCAGTAAGTAACTGTTTCAGGAGAGGGATAAACATAAAAATGGATGAACTCATCTACTATATCCTTTCTGAAGACGAAACAGAACCTACTTCTCGATTTCCGCTTTTAACCGGGCTTTTGCCAACGTATTGCCTTTGAGTGCTTCAATCAGATCAGCTCGCCTTAAGGCACGTTTTCGATCGATTTCGACTGATTTTGCCTTGTCGTCTGAGAGCTTACGGAGTGCTTCGATCCAAGCTGCGCTGGAAACATTGCTGTGGTTGATCCTCCAGCGTTCCACTACAATCGGCAAACTATTCTCATTGACAAGTTTTTGCCTTGAACGGGAATGCGTCATTCCATGAGACTCAAATGTAAAGGCTTCTTCTTCATACTCTGGTTTGACCGGGCAAACCTGCATACAGGCACCGCATTTTATACAATAATAATCTGCTAAAACCAACTCCCCGACATCGTTAATGTGAAGTGCGCGGGTTGGGCAAATATCTGCGCAGGCAAAACACCCAGGCACGCATCGCTCCCTGTAAAGAGAGACTGAGCCAACCCAGGGTTGACGTACCTCAAAGGCGCCTTTGCTGGCAACTTCGCATTGGCGGCAATGGATGCAGTTCTCAAAATCGACCCGCATGGTGTCGCGTTTTTCGTCATAGCTGATCACATTTGTAGGGCAGTTCTCTATGATGAAATCTTTCAATGAAAAATCGAATTTCTCTTTTCGAAAAATTGTTTTGGCATCATATTCAGGAAAGGCACCATAGGCAATCGCCGGGTTTTCCGGCTTACCATTAACAGTTAGTTCTATGGCGTGTGTGGGGCAAGCTTCCACACAGATGCCACAATTCACGCACTTCTTTTCATCAACATCAACGGAGGCTTTTTGGGAGATATGTCCATTTTCTAGGATTGCTGGCACATGGCTCAGGGCTTCTTTTGGACAGACGGCTGGTCCAATCTGGCAGCCGACACACTTATCCAGATCCCATTTCATCCAATAATTTCGGGTTAGCATATCCCGGTTGATGGTCATTAAGTGTTCTGTTCGGGTCTTTTTTGGCGTTCCGCGACTCATAAATTGCTCCTAAAGATCAGCCGGAAGTGCGTTGAGTTCAGCCAACGAAAAGACCGGTCCGTGTTTACAAATATATTTGGGTCCAAGATTGCAGCGTCCGCACTTGCCAATGCCGCATTTCATTCGCTTTTCCAACGAGGTAAAAATATTCTCCGGCGCAAAGCCAATCTCGACTAGGGCAGGCAGGGTAAACTTGGTCATGATGGGTGGTCCGCAAACCACGGCAACGGCATTATCGGGAGAGGGGGCTACCTGTCGTACGACATCGGGTACATAACCAACATGGTGAAGCCAGTTATCCTCAGGCACATCGATCGCCTGGTGGATTTCCATATCTTCGTTTTCATGCCAGGCGGCAATATCGTGCTTGTACATACACAAACCAGAAGTGCGTGTGCCATAAACCAGGGTAAGTTTACCGAAATCATCGCGGTGATCTTGGTGATGAACGTGTTTGGTCAGGGCATAGAGGGTCGAAAAAGCGCAACCGCCACCGATGATGACCAGGTTTTTGCCTTTCCAATCTTCCAACGGAAAACCATTTCCTAAAGGTCCGCGCATACCAAGGGCATCGCCTGCTTTCAAATTATGCAAAGCGGTAGTGACGCTACCCATTTTCTGGGCGGTGAAGCGCACAAAATCGCCCTCCCAGGCAGCGCTGGCAACACCCAAAGCAGATTCGCCTTTACCTGCTACTGAAAGCAGGCAGAACTGACCAGGGTTAAAAGCCTCGAAGAAAGCCCGGCTGTCTTCCGCATTGTCAAAACTTAACTCAAGCGTCTTGAGGGATCGATCGGTTGATTCATAATAAGCATGCAAAACGTGCATGGGAATGGGCGTGTAGGGGCTGCGTGCCTCAGTTTGCATGGCTCACCTCAAAAGGAAGGTTTTGTGCCTGGCGGAGCATGGCACGGATGTCCAGTCCCACAGGGCAATAGCGCACGCAACGACCACAGCCGGTACAACCGATTTGATTGACCTGGTCCAGCCAGTAGACGAATTTGTGGCTCAGACGTTGGCGGGTGCGTTCCACCCGGGATGGGCGCGGGTTGTGCCCGGAAGCTTCCAGGGAATAGGTTCGGAACATGCAGGTATCCCAATTTCGGACGCGTTCTCTGCGTTGGGTTTCATCCACAATGTCAAAACAGAAGCAGGTGGGGCAGAGGAAGGTGCAGACACCGCAGCCAAGGCAACTTTGCGACACTGTTTCCCAATAGTTGCTGTCGAAATTCTGCTCCAGCTTTTCCCTCAGATTCTCAGTTTCAAAGGCGACCGGCATTTGATCATGCGCTGCGTGTTGTATATTCAGAGCCTGTTCGTAGGTTTCATCAGAAGCAGAAGGCAGACCGAGGAAACAAGATTCACCGGCTTCTGAGAGCGTCTCGATGAGGTAAGTGTCTCCTAAATCAGTCAACATAGCATCCAGGTCAGATTTGTTGAATGGACCATAACCAACGGTCGTGCAAAAACCATTATTGCAAGGCTGATGACAACCCAGCCCGATGGTAATTGTCTTTTCCCGTTTTTCCAACCAGAGCGGATCTGTGTAACCTTCCTGAATGAAGGAGGTGTCCAGCAGCTGCACAGCCTGAGCATCGCAGGGGCGAATGCCGAAGACGATGCGGGGTTGGACGTTTTGTTGGGCATCCGCATAGCCACCAAAACGAGTGAATTTCACCAAAGTTTCTGTCATGGGCAGAAAGAGTGCCTTGGGAGGGATGCGCGTGTTATGCGGTTCATCTGTTACCAGCACACTGTCTTCCTTGAGGGGTATAAAATGCGAGAAACGCTCCATTTTTTGCGGGAGAAAAACATCGTATTGTGTCCGCCAGGATTGCAGTAAACCATTCAGGGCTTGTTTTTCGAGGATAAGGTTCATTTCTGTCTCTCTCCTCATACCTTGAAGCGGTTTTTGTCATCCAGCGTGACCACTGCAAAAGGCGGTTGGGTCTGGAGGTCTAAACCAGCTTCAAAATTGTATTTATTTTTCATGTCCAAGTTCAGCTTTTCGGTGAGATAAGTCATCTTGATATCCATTGGGCAGGCTCGTTCGCAAGCGCCGCAACTGGTGCAGCGACCAGTTTGATGGAACGCGCGGACAATGTGCCAGCCTTGCATGCCGGCGGGAGTTGCGCCGCTTTCGGTCCAACGAGGTTCAATGTGGTCCACAAAACATTCAGTGCAATAACACATCGGGCAGGCTTCGCGGCAGGCATAACAGCGGATGCAGCGTTCTGCTTCTTTTTGGAACCAGGTGTGCCTTTCCTCGATAGTCTGAGCTTCAAAAGCTTCGACTACGTCGCGAGCAATGGCAGGGTTGCCTTCAGGAAGTGCTTCACCGATCAGAATGTCTGCACTCATTGGGTTGCGATGCGTGCAGCGCAGGCAGCTTTCGTGCAACAATTCGTTCTTCTCAAAACTGAATTGCCCAGTGGGAGTTTCAACTTCGACTTTATGGCCGTTTTCATGAACAGCGAAAACAGCTTCGCCTACATGCTCAACAATCTTGCGCCAGTCGATGATGCCCTCGCAAGTGATACCAATCAAGAACAAATTTTCCCGCGATTTCTGCTTCTCAACGATCAATGCGTTCACTGAGCGGTTTTCACAACCTCGTACGACCATGCCAACTTTCTTTGTTTTTGGAAGCCGTGTGAGGAAAGTTGCCAGGTTGTTTTGGCAGAGACCATTGTGGACAAGATTTTCGACCTCATCAACATTGGTGAAAAACGCAGGTTGGGGATGCAGTGGGGTATCGCCAGGTTTAAAAGCAACCACTACCTCGACAACTCCTTCGGCAAGCAAGCGTTTCGCTTCAGCTTTGATTAACTCGAGCTCAGGCATGAATCCCTCCTTCGACAGCTGTAGACCGGGTAACCAGGTTGCTGGCAGGTCCTAAAGCTTCCAATTCCTGCTCAAAAGCAGCTAATTGCTTCTGGATGATTCCGCGGTCCTGTAAATCGAGCCAGACAAAGCGCACACGATCCTTTTCATAACCAATGTGATTGAGAAATTCATTAAATTCCTCGAGTTGTCTGCGGGCAGCCATGTTGCCGGTCTTGAAATGGCACTGTTCGGGTAAGCAGCCGCTGATCATGACACCATCAGCACCACCCTGGACAGCGTTGAGCACGTACAGCGGGTTGATGCGACCGGTACAGGGTGTTTTGGTAAGGTGGATGTTTTCGGACAGCTGCGTGTCGACCCATGCCTGGTCTGCTGGCGAATATAAACACCATTGGCATTGAAAGAAAGCGATTTTAGGTCTTTGAGACATTATGCAGCCTCACTTTCCAGCCAACCCCATAAGTTTTCAAGAACAAGACTGTCGTTGAAATCCTGGTTCAGACGGATGGATGTAGAACGGCAGGCGGCGTTACACATACCGCACGCCATACATTTGCCTGGGTCCACTGAGGCAACAGAGATCATTCCTCTGAAAGGAACCTTTTTCTCTACTAAAGTAATTGCCTCATAAGGACAAACCTGGACACATAGTCCACAGGCGACGCAGGTGGATTCGTCCACCCTGGCAACCTGGTAGGGGTTTTGATATCCCTGCGAGACAGCCAATTGCTTGACAGCGGTGATAACACCAGAAATGTGAATTTTTTGCGGGCAGGCAGGGTAGCAAAGGTCGCAAGCGCTGCAAAGCCAGGTAGTTTGATCATTGAAAGCAGATTCTTCAAAGTTGAAGACAGCTTCACGAATCAACCTGCGGGGATTGTAGTTAGGCTCCAACTTTTCCTGGATCATGCATTTGGCAGTGCATGTGCCACAAGAGAAGCACATCATCAGCAATTCTCCACCAGGAATGGCTTTGACCTGCTCTGCCAGTGAATTGGTCAGGGCCTCGTGGCTCATACAGGTACCGCCTTGTTCAGCATTTCATTGACGATAAAATCAACCTGGATCATGGCTTCTTCGACACCCGGGATTTCGTTCAACTTGGTCAGTTTCTTTTCCATCTCAGGTCTCAGCCGGTTAATTTCGGCTCTCAATTGGTTTTCAGGAATTGCATCCAGGGAGGCTTGCATTTCGTTGATCACGCGGGCATATTTGTCACCTTCAGCAGCGCTGATCCACTCGGTGCGGAAACGACCAGGAGTCATCCCCAAACGTGCAAACATTTTGTCGAGCCTGGCAGCGCGTTTGGCACCGGCAATTTGACCAGTTATGTAGTGGCAGTCCTGGGGATGGCAGCCAGAATATAGTATAGCGCCAGCACCAAGTCGGTAGGCTTCATAAATCAGGTCAGCATCCATTCTCGCAGAGCACATTACGCGTAAACCGCGTTCGTTGGCACTGTATTCAAAGTGGCTGGTTCCAGCCAGGTCTGCACCACCATAGGAACACCATTGGCAGCGGAAAGCCAGTATCTTTTTCTCTGGCTCAACAGCCAGCAGTGTGCGGATCTGAGCAAGCACCTGAGCATCTGTGTAATGCAGCTGTGTGATCGAGTCATGGGGACATTCACCCACGCAAGCTCCGCAGCCGTGGCATTTTGCCGTGATAACTTCTGCTGAGATTCCCTTGGTGTAGTCGATTGCGCCGTAAGGACATGCTCTTTCACAAATGCCGCAAGCCTGACCCTTGCCGCTGACACAGCGGTCTGGCCAGACAACAGCAACTGTAGGTTCAATTTGCCAGGTATCCGAATGCAAAATCCGGGAAGCGCGCGCGGCTGCGGCAGAGCCCTGGGAAACACTGGCGGGGATATCTTTGGGTCCCTGGCAGGCACCGGCAAAGAAAATACCGTCTGTGGGGCTGTCGTTGGGGCGTAATTTGGGATGATACTCCATAAACCAACCACCGGGAGACTGGGCAACATTGAGGACTGAACTCATGTGGTCCTGGTCTGGCTGCGGGATCGCAGCTTGGTTGAGCATAACCATGTCATACTCGTGCTCAATAACGCGACCAAGAGTGATGTCTTCAGATTTTATAAAGAGTTGGTGGCTGTCTGGATTTTCTGTGATTTCTGCCGGTCGCCCCTGGATGAATTTGATTCCGGCTTCGCGGGCTCGGTCATAAAATTCTTCGTAACCTTTGGATGGGGTGCGAATGTCGATGTAGTAAATCGAAATATCCATGTCAGGATTCATCTGCTTGAGCAAAAGTGCGTTTTTAATTGCGTACATGCAGCAGAAGTTTGAACAGGATGAGATGTAACGCTTATCACGCGAGCCAACACAGTTGATTATCGCAAGTTTTTGTGGACGGAGGTTGTCACTCGGGCGAACTACCAACCCATGGGTGGCTCCTGCCGAATTATTCAGGCGTTCCATTTCCATCGCCGTGATTACGTTAGGGAAGCGTCCGTAACCGTACTCGGTCATGGAGGTGGGATCAAAATGCCCAAAGCCAGTGGCGACCACGATTGCGCCGATATCTTCTTCTATGATCTTATCTTCCATGCTGAAGTCAATGGCCTCAAGCGCACCACAAGCTTCAACACATTTATAGCAGTGAATGCAGGCGTCCATATCGATGTTGTAGATCAGAGGGACGGACTGGCTCATGGGTATATAGGCTGCCTTGCGGGGTGCCAGGTTCATCTCAAAATAGTTGGGCACTTCCACCGGGCAAGCTTTTGCACATGCAGCACAGCCGTTACAGCGGTCTGCGCGCACATACTTTGCTTTTTCTCGTAGAGTGACCTTGAAATTGCCGACAAAGCCTTCGACTTTCTCGACTTCAGTATAAGCTTTTACTTCGATCAGGGGCTGACGCGCCGCGTCAACCATTTTTGGTGCGAGAATTCATATCGAGCAGTCCATCGTTGGAAAGGTCTTGTTAAGTTGCGCCATGACCCCTCCAATCGTTGGTTCTTTTTCTACTAAAATTACTGGGATTTTTTGCTCAGCCAGGTCAAGCGCTGCATTAATTCCGGCTACTCCACCGCCAATAACCATTGCCTTTTTGGTAACAGGCACGTTGATCATATCCAGAGGTGTAAGGAAGGAGGCTTTGGCAACTGCTGCCGCGGTGAGGTCTTTGGCTTTTTCGAGCGCGCCTTCGCGGTCATGGCCATGAGCCCACGTACACTGCTCGCGGATGTTTGCCATTTCCATCAGGAAGGGGTTCAAACCAGCTTCTGCCACGCAAGCTCTGAAGGTTGGTTCGTGCATGCGCACAGAACAAGCCGAAACGACCACACGGTTGAGTCCGTGTTTTTTTATGTCTTCTTTGATCAAGCGCTGACCGCTATCGGCACAGGCATACATAGTCTCAGCGGCGTGAACCACACCAGGAAGGTTGCCAGCAAATTCAACAACCTCATTGGGTGGGATCACACCTGCAATGTTGCTGCCACAATGGCAAACATAGACACCGATGCGAGGTTCATCCTCAGGCATCGCGCCTATATATTTGGTTTTGTTTACTTCTTCGCTCATTTAGGTTCCGATGCTTTTGTTGGGATATCCATCGATAATGTGATGAGTTTCTTGCGTGTTCGCTGGGAGCGTTGGTCTGGGGTAGTCAGCTTGAGGGCCTCTTTAGGACACCACTTTACACATTGGGGACCATCGGGTTCGTCTTTACACAGATCGCAAATCTCAGCAAGCGTTGTTGCAGGATTAATTGAGATAGCACCAAAATCGCAAGCTTCGATACACCAGGCGCAGCCATCGCACTTGGTAGGGTTAATGTCGATAATGCCAGTAGCCGGGTCTTGGGTGAGGGCATCCCGAGGGCAGACGATCACGCAGGGAGCGTTTTCGCATGTACGGCAGGCGATGGCGGTGATGAGCACTTCGTCCACCCGAACGGTGCGAATACGGCTTCTATAGCTGTTATATTCACCCGTTTTTGTGAAAGAACACATGTACTCACAGAGTTGGCAACCCACACACAAGTTGGGATCGCAGTCGATATAAGCATATTTTGAAGTACTGGTGGTTGGCATAGTTCTCCTTGTTAGACTCCAATTTCCTCAGCAACATCAGGCATGCCCAAGTTGACCAACAGTTCTTTTGGAATCAAACCTTCTTCAGTCCAGCCTTTGGCTTTGTAGTAGAGCTGTTTCATATATTCAAGTTCTTCGTCAGTAACGAAAACACCTGCACCTGGGCCCTTGGTCATGGGGTCGTGCTTCCAGCGCCAGGGCAGTTCATCTTCTTTTTGAGTCCAGCCTTCGCGAATATTAAAGGCTTTTTTAATGTTTGTCGCACGAATACCGATCAGGTCAACTTCGTCGTAATCAAAATTCCAACCTGTAGTGGCATTGATCAGTTTCGCGATTGCCGGCCAGGCTCCAGCGCGGTCTGCCTTGCCTGTAAAACTTCGTCGGATAAATTTGCACATAGGCAGCGTATCATAGACCGCTGCGTATTCTTCAGATTCAGCTGCGACTTTTCCGCGGGTTTCATCGACAGTCAAACGATTCGTCTCGCCTTTCAAGTCAGGGTCATAAGCAGCGGAGCGGTTATGGCAGCCGCCACGGGTACCGGTGGCAAGCCCAACTGCGAACGTCTTCAGCGACCGTGCGTCGTATCCGGCTGATTCCAACCCTTTGGTATGAATTGCCCATTTAAAGGTCTCGGTTCCGCGTTCTTTGTCAATTGTCTGGCTGGCAATGCGTGTGCCTTCTGAGAGCAGTTTTCCGATGCCCTCCTGGTCGCGGATCATTTCTGCTACAGCAACAGCAGCGTCACCGTTACCAAAATTCAATTCGAGTCCTTCTGGGTGCGAATTGCTAGCAAAGTCTTCCTTCTTCAGGATGCCCTTTTCGTAGCATTCCATAGCCCAACCAATAGTGACACCCATACTAACGGTGTCCATACCATCCTGATCAGCAATCGTGATCAGTTTGATCGCAGCGCGCATGTCATTAATCCCAAGATTGGAGCTGTTGGCAAAAAGGCTTTCGTACTCGATACCAGTCATTGCACCGGCAAAGGGACCTGTATTTACAATTGACATTTGCTCGCAGGCAATGGGGCACTGGGCGCAGGCGATTACCTTAACCTTGTGGTGTTTGTCCAGGTATTCGCCGCTGACCATTTCGGCATCTTCATAAACGCCTTCCTGGAAATTTCGCGTAGGCAGCACGCCGGATTTGTTTTGAGCCATCAAGCCAGTCGCTGTGCCGTAGACGCGATATTTTTCCGTGTCTTTGCCTTGAGCGGATTTGGAGATGTCAAATGCCAACTGGTTTAAGGTGGCGGGGTCAAACACTTTGACACCCTTCGTGCCGCGCACGGAAACAGCTTTTAGCTTTTTGTGCCCCCAGATCATGCCGTGACCGGTGCGTCCAGCTTGCCGCCCATCGTTGGTTACGTTGGCATAGCGGACTAAATTTTCACCGCAGGGACCGATTGTGCAGGAGCGGATCTGATCATCACCGAGTTTTTCGCGGATGGCTTCTTCTGTGTCAAAGGTGCCCTTGCCGAGCAGATAGGTGGCGTCATTGAATTGAACGCGATCATCATCGACGAACAGCTGAGTCCATCTGTCGCAGCTATTGTGGAGGACCATACCGTCCCATCCAGCCCGTTTGAGCGCGACCGAGAACCAACTGCCTGATAAGCTGTCCCCAATCACCCCAGTGAGGGGAGATTTGGAAGCTAAACCGAATTTGCCACCAACAGGAACTGGTGTACCGGTGAAGATACCGTTCGCGAAACAGATCGGATTGCCATCGTCGAGAGGGTCACAACCAGGGACGATATTCTCCCAGAGCAGGCGAGACGCCATGGAGACCCCACCGATATAAATCTTGTAGAATTCTTCGGGTTTAGTTTCGACCCATGTCTTTTTGGTTTTGAGATCTATGTGTAGAATTTTTCCACTGTATCCGTACATAACAATTGCTACTCCTGTCTGGATATAGATGTTGGCGAGCCGTTGTGCAATAACACGAAAGTACACAGACTGCTTCGCCACTTGAAACCATGATCATTTAGAGTAATCATTTTCAACTGAAAGTATAACTCAATTGTGAAAAACAGGTTTGAATGACGCCCCGCTCAATCGTATCAAACACAAAGAAAATGTTGCATTCCCGATTTATTAATTACTCAATTATTGACCAGTATATTTATTTGAATAAACCAATAAAGAAAAATGTCATCCTGAACGAAAGGATACGAAGTGTACCAATCAAGGGTAACCAATCTCGAATTTCATAAAATTCAAAAGAAAGATCATTTACTTCGTTCAGGATGACAGAGCAATTATTCGTTAGTTTGCCATTACCTCGACATACTGAGCTTTATCATGTCGCCTTTTTGATCAAAGGTCATGCGGGCGAAGTGATTGTGGCTCTTTGATTTGTACTCATACTGTTTTTTCAAGGTGACTACATAGCGTTGGCTGGATTTGACCAGGTCATAATGACTGCGGTGTTCTTCCACCTTATCGGGGTCGAGCGTGAAATTCGAGAGCTGCGGGTTGATAGCCACGGTGGCATCATCCAAACCGGGCAAATAATTTTTGATCACGGATTTTATCTGTCCCAGGATTTCACTGGGCATTTCATCGGCAGCTACTACCAACTCTTCTGGTGAATCACTGATTGTTTTCAGTTCTGGTGTGGTAGTGGGGCGGATGGCAGGCTTGGTGACTTCCTTGATGTTCTTGGCAGTCGCCAGGGGATCGCCAAACAATACAAAAGAGAGAATAGTCTTCTGGTCTTCGCCATCCAGGTACCCCTGGTCGGCTGTCATTTTCTTCGCCAAAGCCAGTTTGGCTTGCATTAGAGCATAACCTGCAGACTGACCACCCACGATGTGCTGCCAAAAATGCCAGGCGAGCAGGTCGGCAGCGATCAGAGGCCTGCTGACCGAGCCATAGGCAATACAGGTTGAGCCGACAAACGCCCGTGAACCGCTGGCGAGGAAGTTGAGCGCGATCGATTCTTTGACTGCTTTTTCAAGAATATTTGCGCCATAACATGCCTCGCTTAATACCAGGGATGGCGCAGAGCTGTTTGAAGTGAAGTTTTCAGGCAGCATGGCTACCGGATATTCCGGACCTTGCTCTCGTTTAGTGAGGTCTTTTTGACCATACCATTCAGCAGAATCTTTGAGCCCATGCAAATTGAAGTAAGCGTACTTTGGGTTACTGGTTTGCCCTGCGAGCAAATTGGTGCTGGTGACAGGAGGAGAGGTTCGAAGACGTTCTGCCCGGTCAATGGTCGAAAAAACCATGGAGGAGGGCGATTTCCAAACCTCAGCGGTGCAAGCCAGGTTGTTGGAGCGCTCAAAGCGAGTAGAAAACTGCAGCAAGGAACGGTTGAGACCGTCCAGCCAACGGGCAAAGGGGTTATTTTCTATCGACTTTTTGGTTTTAACCTTCACGTCGTATTCGTTGTTCAAGAAACGCAATTGTTCCAACAGATAACCAGCATCGTTTCCGCGTTCATCCGGAAGACGCCCTACCGGCCACTTTTGAATGAAATAATTTTCATCGATGGTGGCATAGGGGTTGTCAGATGGTACGTTGATATCACTGTCATCGGTTGGGTTAGGAAGCATGTGGAAGGGCACAATCTCATCCCCGCCAACAATCAAGAGCGCGCCAATCATTTCGCCACGAGCTGCCAATACCTTATCGAGATCGGTCAACGCCAATTTCAACTTCCATCCATCTGGTTGGCTGATTGGGCTAAGCCCGAATTCTTGTGTGCTTTGAGTGTCATCAGGAACAAATACGCAGCTGTTCCAACCAGGAAGACTGACGATTTTCAAAGAAAGGTCGCGCATGGATTCGATTATCACCACCGCCGTGTTTTCACCGTATTTCTTGACTAAATTTAAGTGGGAGGTCATTATTACATAGGAGGGGAAGCGTCCATCTGAGCTTATCAGTTCGGATTTCTTGATCTTGCTGGCAATTGTGGCGAAATCGGATTCAATCTCTTCAATCGCTTTGAGCGCTGCAACTGTTTTAGGATCCTGTTCGGGTAGACGTTTGCTCATTACTGGTTCCATTACTGGGGCGGGGGTGTCCTGGTAATGCTCAGGTGGGGTGGTGGCGATCTCATTCGCGAAGAAGGAACTGGTTGGCACCTCAGAATAGTCTACATTAGCTTCTGATAATTCATCGTCGTCATCAAAAATAAAAGAGGAGACCTGATTTGCCAGTGTTGGCTGTTCATCCAGTAATTCACTGGCAAGTTTATTGCTGGTAGGCAATTCGGGCTCACCTGTACTGACAAAATCCTTTTTCGAGAGCACATTCCAACCCAACTCACCGGCGATTGTTGCAGGCACAGGTAAATCGAGAAATACCTTGAGGTCTTCAGGCCAGAGAGGCTTGAAATTGTGGTTGGGACCAAGCAAGCGGTTTACCACTTGCCCGCTGGCATCATGGGCGGCACTCCAGTGCAGTCTTTCGACTCCCTGGGCATCATCGCCATTCTGCAAGTCAGCGATTGCTGCTAAAATCTTGATTTGAACGCAGGAATCCCAGCGGGACGAATAGATCGCACTCAGTGTTTGAAGCAGGGTGAAATTTCGGTTTTCGTGAACAATGCGCATGTGGAAGATAGCCGGCAGAGCCACTTTAGGGTTATGTGCCAGCGATTCCATAACTGCTTTTTCTGCTGTAGCCAGGTCACCACTCTCATAGGCATTACGAGCCTGGATCAGGGCGGGCAACCAGGCAGCAGGCACAGCCTGGGATGATGGGCTACGCTGCAGGTAAGTTTTGGTGGCTGATACGTCAGGGTTGCTTTGACTGGTCATTTGATCTAAAAGAGTTGCGGCTTCAGTGAACTCAGGATCAAAAGCGAGGATCTTTTCCAGGTTTGTGGCTGCCATTTCTGTATCGCCCAGTTCCGCCAGAATATGGGCATACATATAATTGACCAACAAATCACCAGGATAGCTGGCGAGCCAGATCAAAGCTGCCTGTCGGGCAAATTGAAATTCCCGGTTGACCATGGCGGTCTGCAGCAACGTGAGGAATTTTCCCCGACGCACGATCAATATTTCATCACTTTTATGGGCGGAATAGGGTCTCATTTTCGTTTCGGTGCCTCCTGGAGGTTATTAACCAGGTTCAAAGCCACGATGGCGGCTAACTGCCGTCTAATGCTTTGATCTGAGGGTGAAAGGTGGGCTGCCTGGCGCAGCATATATTCAGCATTGCGGTAATCGCGACTCTCTTTGTATGCCGCCGATGCCTGAAGATACGGACGGGGATCTTTCCCGACCATATCAATGGCTTTGTGATAAGTTTCGATGGCATTATTGACTTCACGTCGATCCTGATAGGTCTGACCCAACTCGAGGTAGGCGTCTATCAGGCTTGGATCGAGTTTGATAGATTTGGCAAGCCGGGCGACAGCCTGGTCGAGATTGCCTTTGAGCCGGTCGATCTTGCCCATTTGTATCAGTGTCAGTGGGTTTTCTCCGTCAATCGAGAGGCTGTATTGCAGGTTTTTCTCTGCTTTTTCGAACTCGCTGGCTTCGATTTGATAGACAGCCAACTGGTTAAGAACCGAAGGATTCTCAGGGTGCTCGTTGGCAAGGTTCTGCAAAGCGTTCAGGGCACCATGGGGGTTCGACCGGTGATCCAGTTCGATTAGGAGTAAATCGAAAGGAATTGGATCCTCTACCACGGTTTTGGCTGACTGAATGGTAAGCCGGGCAAGATTGGGGTTGTCAATCGCCATTTCTGTCTGGGCTTTGAGAAGCAGGGCTTTGGGGTGATCCGGATATATTTTTACCGCGTGGTTGAGTGCTTGAGTAGCAAGGTCAATGTCATTTTTTGCCAGGCAGGATTCTGCAATCGAAACGTAGTACTCCGGATTTTCTGGTTCTAATTGTGCAGCTTTTTGCCAGCACTGGATGGCAATCTGGTGTTCACCTAATTGCTGGTTGATTCGAGCAAGGGAATCGAGGGCTTCCGGGTTTTCCGGGAAGAGGTCTGATGCTTTTCCAAAGTAGTCCTTGGCGGCATGATAATCTTTTTCCAGAAGTTTTACGTCGCCCAACAGCTGCCAATAATGGGCAGACTTGGGAGAAAGGCGCAGCGCTTCTTCAAGATGAGCCGCAGCTTCAGGATACTTGCCAGCATCCAGGTACATTGTTGCAGCGAAGGTGTGCCATTCGGGCTCGTTTGACCAAACCTGCAGTGCTTTTTCCATGCTCTCAATTGAAACTTCTGGTTGATCTTGGGTAGCAAAGGCTTCAATTGCAAGAATGATGGGATCCTGAGGTGTCTTTTCGAGCAGCGCATGAGCAATTGCAGCACTGTAAGTAGGGTCGAGGTGCAAATTCAGAATAGCGCTTTGAACCAAAACCTGCGGATCGTCCTCGTAGGCAGACAGGATCGCTTCAACACGTTCAGGGTTGACCAGGACTGAAAGCACCTGCGCAGCCTGACGACCGCTATTGATCAGTTGGCTCATTTTATTTTCATCATCCCAATGACAGGAAAAAACAGCCTGTCCAATCTTCAATTCAGACATCAATTGAGAGGGTTTCAGAAAGCGACCAGCGACCGCGATTTGATCATCGAGTAATTCAGCCTGATTTTGCGTTGTAAACAACTCGGGCGAATGACGAGTGATGTTCAGAAGCATAGCGTTATTATGCTGACGGTAGTTATCGCTAAGGTAAGAAGCCAGAAGTTGGTTAGCGATCGGGTTGATACGGACAACTGTCAAAGCACTTGCGAAGCATTGGTTGGCAGTTTGCCAGTCAGAAGACTCCCATGAGGCAATACCGCAGGCAAGGCAAGCCCAAATCCAATCGAAATGGCGGGAGATGTTGAAGGTCCCCTCTTGCTGGTGAAGCGCTTCCGCTTCTATCACGAGGCGAGCCTGGTCAAGTTGGTTCGCAGCGTTTTTTGCCTCTCCTGCCTGTTGGAAAAGCAAAGCATGCACTGACAAAGTGAAGGCAGTGTCATCCTGGTCTGCCAAAAAGTGTTCCCATATCATGGCGACTTTTGGATAATCCTGTTGGATCATCGCGTCAAGACAGAGCATTTGGACCAACGGATACGTTTTCGCTAATTTTTGAGATTGAGAAGTGAGATAGTCGAGGATACCCTCGAGTTTCTGGTTATCGCGTAAGGCTAAGGCAAGACCAGCTTGGATTTCAATTAGGTCGGAACTGGAAGGATCGTTTTTCTGAGCGAGGTCGGCATGCTTTTGCGCAGCGTTGAGATCACCGGTCACTCTTTCCAACTGGATTGCACGCAAGTACAAGCCGGTCACAGTATAGGCAGGAAAATCACTGGGAGTTTCTAACTGAATCTGGTCAACCAGGGATTCATTCTCAGTACTGAATTCCAATCCCTGGATAAGCGTGCTGAGTTGTTCCAAGGCGGGAAGAAACTGACGGTTTGCGGTCAGAACATCGCTAAGCAGAACCGGATAGCAGGGGTGGTTACCCAACGAGGCAGCCAATTGCTGGGTCAGCTGAAGGGCAGCGGCACCATCACCTAATCGCAGGATGGAGTAAACCAGGTTGCGTGTGTCCTGGAAGTCAGGGGATGGATTGCCTGAAATTGCTCTCTGGATGATTGTTGAAGCCTCTTCTGTCTGACCGAGATGCAGATAAAGATTAGCGACATCCACATATTCCTCGGTGGTGATACCTTCGATCGAAAGCATTCGGTCGAGGGTCGTCTTCGTCTCTTCAATATCGTTTAATCGAGCAAAGGTGCGCGCGAGGGTCAGATAGAGTGTTTTCTCCTCAGGTCGAAGATAGATAGCATCTTTAAGGACCTGGATGGCTTCTTTTTCGCTACTTTGATTGCTCATGAATTCACTGAACCAGAGCACGTTGTCCAGATCCGCCGGTGCGATTTGCAGGCTGGCGCGGGCTGTGTTAAATGCCTCGATGTTTAATCCTGCCTTCAGGTAAGCATCGGTAAGCACATGACGTGTCTCGAGGTCATCGGGGTTCACCAACATGGCTTCTTGCAGAGATGCCAGGCTGATGTCATTCAAACCCAGGTTCATTGCCGTTTTTCCGACCTGCAATTGCAGGTGATGATATGATCGCGGGGATTTCGATTGAGGGTTGTCAAGCAGTTTCAGGTAACTTTCGTAAGCTGATTCGTGGTTGCCAATGGCGGCATTGAGATCCGTTGCCAACATTGCCAGGTCGAAATCCTGCTTCAACTTATCGCGATTATTCAACAATGCTTCAAGCAGACTCTCCAACTCCTTCTGGTTGACCTCAGGCCGTTGTTTGGACAATTCCAACAGGCAGTTGGCATACGCAAGCAGCGTGTCTTCCCTGTGGAGGGAATTCCAGGCAAATTGCAGCAATTGCCGGGCACTGATTGCGTCCTCCATAGCCAGGTAGGTTTGCCCCAACACCAGTGCTAACTCAGGGTCGCTGGCGTAATCGTCTTCCATAGATTCAAGGATTTCCCAAGCTTCGTTGGTGTAACCTTGTTTTAGAAGGGCACCAGCAAGCAATTTCCGTACCTCAGGATTTTCCTGGTTGAGTGAAAACGCTTGTTTGAGCACAGCTATTGCATCGGTGGTTTGTTCATTTCCAAGGTAAAGATTGCCAAGCGCACACAAGATCTGTGGGTCACCAGGAAAAGCTGCCTTAGCCTTCCGTAGAGCTTGGGTCGCGTTCTCATTCTCTCCCAGTTCAGTCCAAATCTTTGCCAATGAAAGCCAGCTGGCTGGCTTTTCAGGGGCAACTTCGGAGGCTTTCTCCAACAATTCTATTGCCCGGCTTTTTTGGTTGGAATTGATCAAAGCTTTGCACAGAATTACCAGGGCTTCTCCGTCCAACTGATCACGCGAGAGAAAATTTTCAGCAATCGGTATCGCAACTTCTGGCTTGCCGGCTTTGAGGGCAATCTCGGAATAAGTCAGTAAATCTTCCCGTAGAGGTTGCGTTGATTGGCTGATTAGTTCCTGGTAAATCTCCAGCGCTTTGGGTTCCTGTCTGGTCTGCAAATACAGCCTGGCAAGTTCTTGCTTGTTTGCCCTGTCTTCTGGTTCAAATACTGACAACAAGGCTGAAGATTCAATAGCTTCGTCCAGGTTAGCCAGCCGCTGGTTGATTTTGGCTGCCAGTTTGATTGTATTCAGGTCGTTAGGATCATCTTGCAGGGCTTTTCGTATAAATTCGCTGGCTGTTTTATAGCGTTTTTGGTCGAAGGAGTATTCAGCTGCCTTCAGATTATCACTTTGAAAATCAAAACGCGAGCTTTGGGTCGGTAAGGTTTTTCGTTGGAGAGCGCTATCCAAAGCTGTATGGACACCTGCCGATTTTTCGCGCATTTGCGGATAACGCAAGGCGAATATTGCGTTGGTGTTCTCGTCTTCAGTCTGGTTAAGAAGGTCGAAGGCGAAATCGACTTCATTTTGGTTTGCTAAAAACTCCGCGTATTGGTGGCGGTAGTCATTATTCTCTGGTTCAAGTTGCAGAACCTGCTCCCAGGTTTTGCGTGCTTCTTCAGGTTCAGCTCTTTCAAGTTCCAGAGCCATTTTTTGCAAAATTTGAGCCTGATTTTTGTTGATCGCTTTGAAAGCAAGCGCAAGAGCTTCCTGTGCTTTTACCGATTGACCTGCATACTGATACATGGCAGCCAGGTTCTGGTAAGTTTCTACAGGACGGTCCATCGCTTCAGATTGATTTTGGATAAGAAGGTTATTGGCAAGCAATTTGGTAAAGGATTCAGAGACTACACCTTGAAGGTGGTTGAGGACCTGTACCTGCAGGTAAAGACCAGCACTATCAAGGAATTCTGCAATGAATTCAAACTGTTCACTTTCTGCCAGGGGCAGTCTTTTGAGCAGGGCTACGATACATTGAGCCATTTCTACCGAATTGTCGGCTTTTGTTGTCTCGGCTAATTCTTCCAGTGCTTCTTCAAAGTCGGGGCAGAGGTGTTGCAGAACCGCCAGGCTGGTTGGCCAGGCGCGTAACCCTGTTTTGCCTTCCGTTAGATAAGCAAGCAATCCCTTCCAGTTGGAATTTTTCAGTCGGAATTCACGAAGAGATATCGCGAGCAGGGTCGCATCCTTGAGTGTTGCAGGTTCAAGACCGGTCATGCGGACTGTATCGAGTGTTTTGGAGGCTTTTTCGAGCAATTCAGAGGGAACCGGGGTAAAGAGGTCGCGCAGGTCCTTATCAACGAGGCTTTCGTCCAGGAAGAAAAGGGAGAGGTTGGCAGGGTGCCAGTTTTGAGGATCATCGCCAGAAAAATCAAACCATCTGCCTGGGAGTTCCCGACTGTCCAACTCCCTCCACAGAAGCAAATTTTCACGATACGCGGCAATCAGCTTTCGGCTGACCGTCTGGTTAAAACGTGAAACGAGCTCTTTTAGCAGCCAATCTATTGCCATTATGCGTCCTTTCACCTGCCTGAACTAAGGCAAGGTTCCGGTATAGGGTTTAACGAAGTAGTACGCTCCCGCGAATAAGAGGATACTGAGGAAAACGAGAAAAATTCCGATGCCTGTATTAGATTTCGCCAGATCGTTCAACGAACCGATCAGTAACGAGGCGTTTCCAACCAAACCTGACACGCCATCCGCGATGCCTTTATCCGCAAGTTTGGTGGTCGCATCGGCGATGGTTTGGATATTTCGGTTCATGGCTTGTTTTGCAAGGATAAAGATGCTCAAGACAAGGCAGACAATGCCAAGCCCAAACAAAACCACTGAGACCACTAAAACAATTTGATTTCCGCTATCAAACATAAAAAACCTCCACACAGATTTCTGTTGGAGGTTAAGATGCAACTCCTATGCCAGAGGTAAAGGTTGCTGACCGGGTTTTGGGGGAGGATTCGAAATATCCAGGGGCAGGTGACCAAGGTCGATTGCTGCTTCGTCACAAAGTAAAACAGCCCTTTCCATGGCGTTGCGCAACTCACGGATGTTGCCAGGCCAGCTATAGTTGACCAGGGCTTCCATGGCTTTGGGAGAAACATCGAGGATGTTTTTTCCCATGCTCATGTTGTATTGCTGCAGAAAATAGCCAACCAGATCAGGAATATCCACTTTCCTTTCAGCTAAAGAAGGAAGGTCCAGGTCGACGACTTTGAGGCGGTAATAGAGATCTTCCCGGAACTCATGCTTGGCGATCATCTCTTGCAGGTTGCGGTTGGAGGCAGCTACCACTTGCACATCAACACTAATCAATGCTGTTCCGCCAACCCGTCGGAAAGAGCGTTCTTCCAGCGCTCTCAGGAATTTGGCTTGCAGGTCCATGGGCATCGATGAAATTTCATCAAGAAAGAGCACGCCATCATCAGCAATTTCCATCAGTCCATTGCGCCGATGGGTGGCACCAGTGAAGGAGCCGGCTTCATGACCAAAGAGTTCGGATTCAAACATGGTCGATTGGATGGCAGGGCAGTTGACATCAATAAATGGCTTGTTTGACCTGGGTCCACTTTCGTGAATGTAACGGGCAAGGACCTCTTTGCCGGTTCCTGTCGGACCAGTGATGAGAGAAGAAACGGAAGCTTCTGCTGCGCGATGAGCTAATTCGATGATCGCTTTCATTTCGGGAGTCTTGCCGACAATAAATTTGTCCAAACTTGCTTTACCCCTCAGGTGGTTCAACTCCCGACGCATGGCAACCATTTCAGAGGCACGCTTGACCGATTTTTCTAATTCGAGCAAATCCAGTGGTTTTTCCATAAAGTCCTGGGCGCCGTTTTTCATTGCTTCAACCGCCATGCTGACTTCGCCGTGAGCCGTCACGATGATGACCTGGGGTCTGCGCGGCAGCCTGGCTGTTTCAGTTAGCAAGTGCGGTCCGTAGCCATCGGGCAGACGCACATCCAGGATGATGATATCTGTGCCATCCTGCCCCAAAAATGCTCTTGCCTCTGCAAGCGTACCGGCTTCCTGTACTTCATAGCCTTTGGTTCTTAGAAATTCAGAAACGACCATACGGGCGGTTTCTTCATCGTCAACTACTAATATGGTTGCTGTCATTAATATCCCTTCTTATGCTCTTGGAAGAAGTACATGGAACATGCTGCCTCCAGGAACACTTTCAACATAGATGTTACCTTCGTGAGCGGTGACAATCCGTTTGGTGATTGCCAATCCGAGCCCGGTTCCGCTTGACTTGGTAGTCAGAAAAGGCTCAAAAATGTGATCAACAACGTCATCTGGTATGCCAGGTCCGCTGTCGGCAATGATTATCTCACATTGAGCAGGAATAATTTGGGGAGAAGCCGGGACCAACTTAATATTCAGACTACCCCCATGTTCATCCATGGCTTCAATGGCGTTGCTAATTAGATTTACAAAGACTTGTTCAATTGCACGCGGGTCTGCTTTAACCAACAATCGTTCCGTTGGAGCTGAAAAATTGTAGGTAATGTTTAGCTTTTTCATGCGCGGATCCCATTTATCGAGAATCGCAGGAATCAGTCCGGCAAGATCTACGGGTTGAATTTGGTATTCAACCGGTTTCGAAAAGGTGAGGGTCGACTTTACCAGGTGAGTCAGGCGGCTGCAATCGTTCTGTAGTCGTTCAACCAGCCCGGCATAAGGTGCATCGGGAGACATCTTCATACCAATCAGCTGCAAACCAGTAGAGATACTGTTAATCGGGTTCTTGACTTCGTGTGCAAAGATAGCAGTAACTTCGCCCAAAAAGGCACGTTGCTCCAGGAGTTGTGAATGCGCACGGATCTTCTCACTTTGGCTCAGGTCACGAAGAATCAGAACAATGCTACGAACTATGCCCTCTTCTTTAACTGGCAGGCACAACACCTGGGCTGGAAAACTGGCGCCTAAACGGGTGTTAAGATTCAGATTGTGACCCACCAGGGTGGGATTTCCTTGCTGGGCGTTTTTATAGAGGGTAGAAAGGGTCTCGTTCCCAATCAAGATCATTTCAGCTTTTTGTTGGAACACTTCTTTGCTGGCGTATCCCAGCATGGATTCTGCGGCAGGGTTCAACTCGGTGATGCGCAGGTCCGGGCTTAGTACGATCACTCCTTCTTCCAGATTATCCGTGACCGCTTGCTGAATACGAGCCAGTTTGCGGATGTTCCGCATAGTTGAACCGGCTGATTCCAGGGTCAGAAGGTGTTTGAGCGCTGAGTTGGTTTGGTTACGCAGCAAATTTAGATAGCGCAGCGTCTCGTTATCAGGGATTAACCCAAAACCGCCTGCCAAGATCAACCCCTGTAGTCTGTCATTGATATTGAGTGGGATGGTGAAGAGATAACTGGCTTCGAGTTCATGGCTCAGTTCTTCAAAGGCAGAAAGGGATGGCTTGCCTTCGCGCCATAAAACCG
>JBCFBG010000066.1:0-8990 GCA_038562515.1 Anaerolineaceae bacterium | reverse complement strand
TCTTATGGGCGCCGTTGCCACCTTAATTGTGTTCATTCTGTTGAGCCTGATACTTTCGCCCGCCTTGCAGGCGAAAGGTATCGCAGCCGCCAATACACTTGCTTATTCGCTGCAAGCAGTATTACTCTTCGTGCTTTTGAACCCTCACATGGCATCCAAACTCAAACTTACAAAATCTCTATTGCTGGGACTGCTTGGCGCGCTGTTGGGTGGAGGCGTGGCTTTTGCGGTTCTCAATTTTGCTCCGCGTATTGCAGGAACTCTGATTGGAGCGGTTGCCGGGGCAGGTTTGGGGTTGGCAGTTGCCGCCTTTGTTATTCGGCAGGATTTGTCCAATCTGAGGCAATTGTAATATTATGTAATTTTTCGTAGGCCGAGATTGGATGTGGTCGGATAAAATCATTTCATTAAGAATGGTTACACATCCAATCCGGCAAACAATATATCAATTTTAAGCTCGTCATCGCTGCGATTGCCGGATTGGACGGTTAAAATCACATCCAAATTAACGAGATCCCTCGTCCAATCTCAGCCTACGAAAAGTGTTATTCACCGAAATTGATTTGAGAATTGACGAATTTGTTTAAATCAATTTCTTTGTTATCGATGAATTCAGACCCAAAATAATCACGGTTACTTGACCATTCCCATTCATCAAAACTCTCAGCGATCCCATGTTTCACGGGGTTGTAATGGATGTAGTCAAAATGAATTTTCAAATCCTTCTCATCCCGAATTGTATGTTCCCAAAACCGATTTTGCCAGATTATTAGATTAGGGTTGTTTGACTTTTTTCTCAGAAAAACAGTTGTCAGTCGTTTAATTTCACGCATTCGATATGAAAAATCACTATCACCAATTGGAAGCTGGATAAGTAAGTGTATGTGATCTGGAATAAAGCAATAGGCAAGCAATTCGAATGGCCTGCTGGACTGTACTTTATGGATTATTTCCAGTAACGCAAAATTAGTTTCGTGTGATTGAAAATACGGTTTACGTTGATGAGTAACCTGTGTGAAAAAATAGGTCCCTCCAGGGATGTAGTTCCGTATGTATTTTCTCATCCCGTGATTTTACCAAGCTATGAATGCACGTTATGCATTGTGTAGGCCGAGATTGGATGTGGTCGGATAAAATCATTTCATTAAGAATGGTTACACATCCAATCCGGCAAGCGGTATCCCAACGATAATCTCGTCAGCACTGCGATTGCCGGATTGGACGGTTAAAATCACATCCAAATTAACGAGATCCCTCGTCCAATCTCGGCCTACGAAAAGCGATGATTGCTGGAGGGACGGTTAAAATCACATCCAAATTAACGAGATCCCTCGTCCAATCTCGGCCTACGAAAAGCGATGATTGCTGGAGGGACGGTTAAAATCACATCCAAATTAACGAGATTCCTCGTCCAATCTCACCCTATGAAAGGTATTATCGTTGGCTACCGAATAAATCGTATGGTCCGACGCTTTCGATGGTCACTGGTGTCAGATCTCCAACTTCGGCACGACCATTCGCTACCACCAATCCATCAATTTCAGGGGCATCGCGGTAACTGCGGCCAATGAGCACCGCCTGCTCTTCATCCACTCCTTCCACCAGGATATCCAGCGTCTGGCCGATGAGTGCTTGTTTCTTTTGCAGCGCCAAGTGGGACTGAAGCTCCATCAACTTCTCCCGACGGGCTTCTTTTACCTCCGTACTCACCGGGTCGCCCAGGTTTTCAGCAAAAGTACCTATCTCAGGCGAATAGGTAAAAACGCCCATGTTGTCAAACTGCATTTCTTCAACAAACTTACACACCTCCTCAAAGCTCCCCTCCGTCTCCGTCGGAAAGCCAACGATCAATGTTGTTCGCACTACTAATGAAGGGATGCGCTCGCGCATGGTATTGATTGTGCGCCTGACCCAATCAATATCCGAAGGTCTGCGCATGCTTTTTAAAACATCCGGACTGGCATGCTGAAGGGGAATGTCGAGATAAGGCAGAAGTCGCTCAGATTCTGCCATCAAGTTGATCAGATTATCCGAAATCATTCCTGGATAGGTGTAGAGCAAGCGCAGCCAGGGAACCTCAGGGATTTCCGCTAATATCTTTTGAAGAAGATCGTACAAGCCATCTTGCTCTCCCCGGTCAACCCCATAGGCGGTAACATCCTGGGCGATCAGGTTGATCTCGTTTACACCAGCTTCTTCCAGAAACCTGGCATCCCGCAGAATGTCTTCAACCGGACGGCTGACCAGGCTGCCTTTAATGCCTGGAATCGCGCAGAAAGCGCAGGAACGGTGGCAGCCATCGGCAATTTTCAGATAACTGCTGCCCCCCTGGATGGTGGTATAGGAAGCTCCAGGAGCGTATTGTAAGGCAGGATAATCCAGGTAGGCGCTAACCTTGCCTCCTGAACTTAGTTGCTTAACCAATGGAACGAGGTCCTCCAACCGGCGGGTGCCTATCAACCCGTCGATGCCTGGATAGGCTTTTAGTAAGTTTTCACGCCATCTTTCAGCCAAACAGCCGGTCACAATCAGCTTTTGTCGGGAATTCTTCAAATCTGCAAATTCACGGATGGTCTCCGTGGATTCCTGGCGGGCATCATGAATGAAACCACAGGTATTGACTAAAACGAACTCAGCTTGTTCAGGTGTTTCTGAATAAGCCATCCCTTCTGCTTCCAACAATTGCGCCAGGACGTTGGAATCGACCAGATTTTTAGCACAGCCAAGGCTGATGAGGTGAAACGTGTTTTTTTTCATTAAGGTTCCTATGGGTTTTCAGTGGTGTCAAGCAGAGATAGCTCTGTCATGCCTTCGGCTGTAAAAAGCAGTCGGGCAGGGGTGCCGAGGGAATCTGAGATTGGATCAACAGAGCGCTGGTTGAAGATGATTTCGATTGCCGTTATATTTCCGGTTTCCAGCTCAACTTCTTCCTCACCGATGTACGTCAAAACATTCCCTGCCATCTGTCTGCCCAGAAAGACCACCTCACCGTCCGAAGTGACCCTCAACCACACATTTTGTCGGACCAGGAGCACAATTTCGAGGTTCGAATCGGTCTCCGAGGCAGCATAGAATGGTGTTGCTGTTGGAATCACCTGCTCAGCTTCCACTTGCTCAGTTGGTTCGATTTCGGTCGCAATTGCAGTCGGTTCTGAAAGCAGAACTTCTGCTACGGCTGGTAAGGTGCCTGTGACCTGGGGTTCTTCCTGCAAAAAAGACATGCGTGAGATGCCCCAAATGAGAAAACCGACAATCCCCAGGATCATCAGACTGCCAAAGAAAAGATCGAGTGTAAAGAAGCGCTTCAGGTTGACCAGAAATGGGGGAAGGAACTTGGGTGGCTTGACCAATCGAGTACTTTTATTGTTCTTTTCAAGCCTGCGTAGTTGGATCGCGTCGGCGTAGCGGATCATAATTCCTGCTACGTCCAGGTTCAGAAAACGGGCGTAGGACTGCAAGTGACCTTTGAATTGCATCGGACCAATGAATGCATCCAGGTCGCCTCGTTCAATGCTTTTCAATTGATCTTTCGGAATATGGGTTTCTTCCTCGATGACGTCCCAGGTGATATTGAGATAACGCCGGCGGGCTGCCAACTCACGCCCAATCGACATCAAAGCTTCAGTAGATTCTAAAGATTTTTCAACCTTATTCTCAGGCATGGTTTGCGTAATGGTCTCTTCAAGCTCGGATTGAGGAATTGCCGGAGAATCCTTGGCGGATTTGATGGGCTTGCCGGGTCTGGCAAGAATCTTTTTCTTATTATTCTCTTTTTCGGCTGCTGGATTTCCCGCAAGAACCTCTGGATTTATTTCAGGAATGGCTGGTTCAATCACAGGTTCTTCTACTGGTTCTTCTGCTAAACCTAAAAAGTCGGTGTAAAGCTTTAGAAAACCATTGGTTTGCGTGGTTGAACTGAGCTCAGAGTAATCCTCATCTTCCAGGTCCTGAAGAATCGCCAAACGGATGCGGGTTGCTGTAGCAACCTGCTCCAGGGAGATACTTCGTTCTTCCCGGATTTTTTTGAGTTGAGAACCTGAATATGCCATGATGCTGATTCTAACAAAAAAAAAGCCTGCTGAAATAACTCAGCAGGCTGCTACCCTTTTTTAATCCAGATTACTATGCTTCGGTTGAGTCAGTTTCAGAAGATTCGACTTCAATCTCTTCAATCTCTTCAATTTCGACAAATACTTCTTCAACAGCCGGTACGAAGACTTCACCTTCGCGGTGAACGACAACACGAATTTCAGGAACCAGGTCAAGTGTCAGGCTGACCGGGATCATATATTCACCCAAGTTGCGGATTGGTTCAGTGACAAGTTGGTTACGTTCGAGGTCAATGCCTTTTTCTGCTTTGATGCGGTCAGCAATAGCTTGAGCTGAGACAGAACCGTAAAGTTTGCCAGTTTCACCGGCTTTGACCGGGAAGAACAGTTCCAGCTTGGACAGCACATCGGACACGCTTTTTAGCTCGATGTTGAGAACAGCACGGCGTTCGGTAGCTCGTTTAGCGATCGCTTCTGCGACTTTAGCTGAGGTTTCGGTAGCGGGAATTGCCAAACCCTGTGGGACAAGGTAGTTGCGGCCATAACCATTGGCGACTTTCTTAATATCACCGGCACGACCTAATTTGTAAACGTCCTTAATTAACAATACTTTCATTTCTAGCCCTTTCTGTGCTAAGTAATTTTTCGATGGATGAAGGGTACAACATCCAAGCCGGTCAATATTACCACAAAACTGATTTGCAAGAGCCAATTGCCGATATTTTATTATTTGGTATCCTGATCCGTTGCGGTGGATAATTTTCTACGGTCAAATCGTATAAATTATTCAATTTTCTCAAGTTATTGAGTCATTTACAATGACAATGTTTGGACCATAGAAGACCATTATTTCACCGCTTCAGGCTTCCATCAGGTATACTTAACTTGTTAACCATTAACCCAAACTTGAGGAGAGGTATGACAGACCAAACACAATTTGATCAATGGCAGCAGAAATGCTACGATCCTGCTATCAAGCGTTTCCCCGAACGAAAAGTGCAATTCAAGACTTCATCTAATATTCCGGTTCCAGCGGTGGTGCCACCTGAGCAAATCAACCCGGAGCAATATGAAGAACTTGGTCTTCCTGGAATGTACCCTTATACCCGCGGAGTTCAACCAACTATGTATCGCGGACGCCTTTGGACAATGCGACAGTATGCCGGTTTCTCCAGCGCGGAAGAATCCAACAAACGTTACCGATTCCTGCTCGAGCAGGGACAAACTGGTTTGAGCGTTGCTTTCGACCTTCCGACTCAAATTGGCTACGATGCTGACGATCCAATCGCGCTGGGTGAAGTAGGTAAGGTGGGAGTATCGATTTCATCCATCGAGGACATGGAAACCCTCTTCCACTTAATTCCGTTGGATAAAGTCTCCACAAGTATGACCATCAACGCGCCAGCCGCCGTCCTTTTGGCTATGTACATTGCTGTGGCTAAGAAACAGGGAGTTCCCTCCACGGCACTGCGAGGTACGATCCAAAACGACATTTTGAAGGAATATGTTGCTCGCGGAACATATATTTTTCCGCCCAAACCCAGCATGCGCCTGATTACGGATATCTTCCAATATTGCAAACAGGAAGTGCCCAACTGGAATACGATCAGCATTTCGGGTTATCACATCCGCGAAGCCGGTTCAACGGCTGTTCAGGAAGTTGCCTTCACCCTGGCAAATGCCATTGCTTACATCGAGTCTGCTATCAAGGCTGGTATGGATGTGGACGAGTTTGCCGATCAGCTTTCCTTCTTCTTCAACTCCCATAACAACTTTCTGGAAGAAGTTGCCAAATTCAGAGCAGCGCGACGGCTTTACGCCAAAATTATGCGTGATCGTTTTGGCGCAAAGAAGAACAAATCGGAACATTTACGTTTCCATACCCAAACAGCTGGCTCAACCTTGACTGCACAGCAACCTGAAAACAATGTTGTCAGAGTGACTCTGCAAGCGCTTGCTGCTGTTTTAGGGGGCACCCAGTCATTACACACCAACAGTATGGATGAGGCGTTATGGCTGCCAACCGAAAAATCTGTCCAAGTAGCGCTTCGCACACAACAAATCATTGGTTATGAATCTGGGGTTGCTGATTCCGTTGACCCCCTGGCTGGTTCCTACCTTGTGGAATACCTGACCGATGAAATCGAAAAGCAGGCGGCTGATTACATCGAAAAAATCGACGCAATTGGCGGAGCTCTGGCAGCTATTGAAAATGGCTTCATTCAGAATGAGATCCAGGAAGCCGCCTTTCAGGCACAACGTAACCTGGAAAATTTGGAAGACATTGTCGTTGGTGTGAATAAATTCCAGGTGAAAGAAGAAATCTCACTGGAATCTCTCAAGATTGACCCAAAAATTGAGCAGGACCAGCATGAACGGTTAGCCGCACTTCGCGCTTCACGTGACGCGCAAATGGTTGACAATTTGTTGAACAAACTTGAGTTAGCGGCCAATAGCGATGCCAACCTGATGCCAATCATCATTGAATGTGTCGAGAACAAGCTTACCTTGGGTGAAATCTGCAATCGTTTGAGAAAAGTGTGGGGAGAATATGTTGCTCCCAATTTTATATAAAACATCTATAGGAGAGAGATGGCAAAAATTACTAAACTAAACCATATCGCGATCGTTGTGCGGGATATTGAAGAATCACTCAAATTTTGGGAAGAAAGCTTGGGTCTGACCCTTGACCACATTGAAGTGGTCCCTTCCCAGAATTCCCGAGTCGCTTTCATCCCCGTCGGCGACAGCGAAGTTGAGTTGGTGCAGCCCACCAGCAATGAAACCGGTTTGGCTGCATACCTCGAAAAACGAGGTGAAGGCATGCACCATCTTTGCATGGAAGTAGACGACATTGACGCTAAATTAGCAGAATTGAAAGAAAAAGGGGTCCGCTTGATCAATGAGACCGCCGAAGTCTTGCCAGGGAGAAAAATGGCTTTCATTCATCCCAAAGCAGGAAATGGTGTTTTGATCGAACTTTACCAACTTACCGACTAAAGCAACAACCCACGAGGAGGCGAATATGATCATTAAAAACGGAAACATTGTAACGTGGAGCGAACCTAATCAGATTTTGGAGGGTCATGAGGTACTGGTCGAAGATGGAATTATCAAATCCATCGAGCCAGAAGGTAAGCTAACGGAAAGGTACCCGCAAGAAGAAGTGTTAGACGCCCAGGGTCAGTTGATTATGCCTGGCAATATTTGTGCTCACACTCACTTCTATGGTGCCTTTTCCCGTGGAATGGCAATCCCTGGCGAGCCGGCAGTCAATTTCCAGCAGATCCTCGAAAAACTGTGGTGGAAACTGGACAAAGCGCTTGATGAAGAAGGCACCCGTTATTCTGCGTTAACGCTGCTGGTCGATGCCATCAAGTACGGTACTACGACCGTCATCGACCACCATGCCTCGCCCAATTTCATCGATGGCTCGCTGGATGTGGTCTATGAGGCAGTCAGGCAATCGGGGTTGCGCTCTGCATTGTGTTACGAAGTAACAGATCGTGATGGTGAGGAACGTGCCCTTGCAGGGATCAGGGAAAACAGCCGCTTCATCAGCCGGGTTCTGGCAGGGGAGACTGACCCGATGGTCCGGGCTCACTTTGGTTTGCACGCCAGCCTGACCGTTTCGGATGAGACTCTTGACAAATGCATTGAAGAAAATGGAAATCGAGTTGGTTTTCATGTGCACGCAGCCGAAGGGATTGTTGACCAGGAAGATTCGCTTGCCAAATACGGCAAACGCGTAGTGGAACGCTTCTGGGATAAACAAATTTTGAGTACTCGCAGTATTCTGGCACACGGTATTCACCTTTCCGAAAACGAGATCAAGCTTCTGGCGCAAAGCCAAAGCTGGCTGACCCATCAACCGCGTTCCAATATGAACAATGCGGTCGGTGTAGCAGCAGTGGAAAAGCTGCTTGAGAGCGGAGTAAACCTGTGTTTGGGCAATGATGGCTTTTCGAATGCCATGTGGCAGGAATGGTTCTTTACATACCTGCTGCAGAAAGACCATAAGGGCGACCCAAGAGCTATGAATGGTTATGATGTGATCAAGATTGCGGTAGGTAATAATTCAAGGTTAGCCACTCAGATTTGGGATGGATTGCGCGTAGGTGTTATAGAGCCTGGTGCGGCTGCTGACATTATTTTCATCGACTATCATCCCATCACCCCGATGACGGCCGGCAATTTGCCATGGCATATCCTGTTTGGATTCCGTGATGGTATGGTCACAATGACAATGGCGGGCGGTAAGGTTTTAATGAAAGACCGCAAACTCTTGTTCCTGGATGAAGCAGAAATTGCTGCAAAATCACGCGAAGTCGCTTCTCAGACATGGTCGCGCGTCGCACAAATGTAATGGAGAACAGATGAAATACACAATTGGAATTATCGGTGGAACTGGAAAAGAAGGCAGTGGGTTGGCTTACCGTTGGGCGATGGCTGGTCATAAAGTGATCATTGGCTCTCGCCAAATAGAAAAAGCGCTGGCTGCTGTGGATACCGTACGAGAAATGATTGGTGATCAGGTAGTCGACCTTTCTGGCATGACCAATGACGAGGCTGTCAAAGCCTGTGAAATCGCAGTTTTGACCGTTCCGTTTGCGGTGCATGCCTCCACACTCGAAGGACTGAAAGACCAATTACAGGGAAAACTGTTGATTGATGTCTGCGTTCCCCTGGTTCCACCAAAAGTCAGCAAAGTTCAGATGCCTCCTGAGGGTAGCGCAGCTTTACAAGCCAAGGCAATTTTAGGTCCTGATGTCCAGGTTGTTGATGCCTTCCAGACGATCTCTTTCGAGCACCTGCTTTCTGGTGAGGAAATTGATTGCGATGTTCTGGTCGCAGGCGGAAATAAGGAAGCCCGCGAAATCGTGATTGGTTTAGCAGAGGACATAGGTTTGAAGGCTTGGGATGCCGGAGTGATTGAGAACA
>JBCFBG010000116.1:0-1624 GCA_038562515.1 Anaerolineaceae bacterium | reverse complement strand
CAACCCCGGTGCCGAATTCTTTGCCTACTGGGCGGAACGCGGTGTTGTGGAAGGCGCAACTGGCTGGCAGGGTTTGATGTGGCAGATCATCAATGGCGACGCTCCCATGTTCGAGCTCAAGGTGGAAGGCACAAGCTTCACCCTGATTGACGGACTGCAAGGCGACCCCAACCCGCTGCGTGTGAATGGCGGTTATTACCCCGGTCTCTACGCCTTCAGCGGCGTGGTTGAAGACGAGTTTGGTTTTGAAGATGAACTGGATGTAGACATTTTCTTCAACGACATCCCGTTTGCTGAAGACCAGGCTGTTACCACACCTGAGGAAACTGCCATCGACATTACCCTGGTGGCGACAGACATTGAAGGCGATGAGTTGACATACGCGATTGTCACTGAGCCCGCTCACGGTACTGTGACCGTTCTTGGCAATATTGCCACCTATACTCCTGCTCTTGATTTCGTTGGCGAGGACAGCTTTACCTTTACCGCGAATGATGGGACAGTTGCCAGCAATATCGCTACGGTCACCATCACCGTGACCCCGGTCAATGACGCACCGGAGGCTGTTGATGATGCGTATGACGTCGATGAAGATGACGTTCTGACAGTCGCGGCACCTGGTGTGATGGCCAATGATATTGAAGTCGATACGGATGGCATGAGAGTGGTGCTGGTTTCCAACGTTAGCCAGGGCTCTTTGATTCTTTCTGGCGATGGTTCGTTTACCTACACGCCTGATCCAGACTTTACTGGCACGGACAGCTTTGTATACAAACTGATCACTTTCCCTGGAATTCAGGATGACTGGACAGATGAAGCGACAGTCACGATTACAGTCAACCCGATCAACGACGCCCCTGTGGCTGAGGACCAGGACGTAACCACAGCGGAAGATACCGCCAAGGAAATCACTCTAGTGGCGACGGATATTGACGGCGACGAGCTGACCTATGCGATTGTCGATGAACCGTCAAACGGTACCTTGACCTTGAATGGTGATGTAGCAACTTATACTCCTGCCCTAAACTTCGTTGGTGAAGACAGCTTCACTTTCACGGCAAACGACGGAACGGTTGACAGCGATATGGCTGTGGTTAATATCACGGTCACCGAGGTTAACGATGCTCCTGTGGCTGTGGAAGATGCCTACACCGTAGATGAAGATACCGTTCTGACAGTTCTGGTGGCAGATGGTGTTTTGGATAATGACTCCGATGTGGACGGCGATCCGCTGACGGCTGTTCTGGTGAGTGATGTTAGCAACGGTACCTTGGTCTTAGATGACGACGGTTCCTTTGTTTACACTCCAGATGAGAACTACTTCGGCAGCGATAGCTTCACCTACAAGGCGTCGGACGGAACGCTTGAAAGCGACACAGTTATCGTCACCATTACGGTCAACTCTATCAATGACTGGGTGATCGCGAATGATGACGAGTATGAGACCATGGCGGGCGTAACGCTCGAAGTTGCGGCGCCAGGTGTTCTGACCAATGACGTGCTGCTTGACCCGAACGAGACCGTTTCGCTGCAGATTTTGACTCAACCTGCTGGCGGCACGCTCACGCTCAATACTGATGGTTCGTTCACCTATGTGCCCAATGCTGGTTTCTTCGGAGTGGAC
>JBCFBG010000065.1:5999-9232 GCA_038562515.1 Anaerolineaceae bacterium | reverse complement strand
ATTTTGATTGCAGAAGAAGTGGAATGAACAATGAGAGCGTTGCCGGGTTTAGTAGGTAGGCTGGTCTACTAATAAGCTATCTCATCCTCAGGTATGCTTCAATAAAGCCATCCAGGTTGCCGTCCAAAACAGATTGGGTATTTCCGGTTTCGTAGTCAGTGCGGTGGTCTTTGACCATCTGATAGGGATGCAGTACATACGATCGGATCTGGCTACCCCATTCGACCTTTTTGAATTCACCTTTCAGATCCGAGATCTCAATTGCTTGAGCCTGCTGCTGCAATTCAAACAAGCGGGAACGTAACACCTTGAGAGCAGACTCGCGATTTTGTGTCTGCGAACGCTCATTCTGACAAGTAACTACCAGTCCTGTGGCCAGGTGGATGATGCGCACAGCGGTCATGTTTTTCTGCACGTTCTGTCCGCCGGCACCGGAAGACTTATAAACTTCGATCTCAATGTCTTCAGGATGGATGACGATGTCACCGTTGCCCTCGATCTCCGGTAACACTTCAACCAGGGCAAAAGAAGTATGCCGCCGATGGGCAGCATCAAATGGAGATAGTCTCACCAACCGGTGTACGCCTTTTTCCGCCTTCAAATAGCCATAGGCAAGCTCGCCTGATACCGAAATAGTAACCGATTTGATTCCAGCTTCTTCACCCATTGTTCGGTCCAGGACTTCGGTTTTATAACCGCTGTTCTCAGCCCAGCGAAGATACATTCGTTCGAGCATGCCCGCCCAATCTTGCGAGTCAGTACCTCCTGCACCGGCATGGATTGCCAGGAGGGCGTTGCCATGGTCGTACTGACCGGAAAGCAAGAGGCTGATTTCTTTTTTCGCAACAAGTTCTTCCAACTCATCGACTTGTTGATTGATCTCTTCTGTCAAACTACCATCATCGAGCTCCCACAGGGCTGAGAGCCCTTCCACCTGGGTTTGCAACGTAGTCCATTCGACAATCTGGTCATCCAGGTTGGATATGCGTTTCATAACTGACTGGGCGTTGGTGGGATCATCCCAAAAGCCAGTTTCTTCACTCAGTTTCTGTAGTTTGGATAATTCTTCAGCTTTTTCAGCTAAGTCAAAGATGCTCCAGGAGGGAATTGAATTGATCTTCCAAAGACTTTATGCGGTCGGTCAGTTCAGCCATGCTAATTTCCTTCATTCTTTGTAAAAATGCTGTCAATAAAAGATGTTTTATCGAACAACTGCAGATCTTCGATTTTCTCACCTAACCCGGCATAAATTACGGGTATGTTTAGCTGGTCTTTAATCGCAAACACCATACCACCTTTAGCGGAGGTGTCCAACTTTGCCAGGATTGCGCCGTTCAGGTTGACAGCTTTGCCAAATGCTTCCGCCTGGTTCAACGCATTCTGACCGGTGGTGGTGTCAATCACTATCCAGGAATAATGTGGTGCGCCAGGCAAGGCTTTTTCCGCCACACGATAGACCTTCTTGATTTCTTCCATCAGGTTATAGCGTGTATGCAGACGTCCGGCAGTGTCGATCAGTACAACATCAACATCTCGGGCAACTGCGGCACGAATGCCATCAAACGTAACGGCGCCTGGGTCGCTGTTTTGCTGACCAGTGATAATGGGCACGCCGACGCGTTCTGCCCAGATTTCAAGTTGGTCGGCTGCAGCCGCACGATAAGTATCAGCCCCAACCAGAAGGACGGATTTACCCATTTTCTTGTATCTGGCAGCCAGTTTGCCGATGGAGGTGGTCTTGCCTGAGCCATTCACCCCGGCGACCATGATCACTGTTGGTTTTTGAGAAAAGTCAGGTTCTACCGCTTCAAACAGAAGCTTGGAAAGTTCGTCCTTGAGCAACGCTTCTAACTGTGAGGTCCGCATAAGCCCGAGCTCGTCGGTTTTCTCAATGGCAGTATCTACAAGGTCAAGTGTAGTTTTCACACCAACATCCGCCTGGATCAACAATTCTTCCAGGTCATCAAAAGTATCATCGTTGATTTCGGTAGCGCCGAATAAATTGGCTATCTTGCCAAATGTAGTTTCACGAGTTTTTTGAAGGCTGTCACGCCATTTCTTAAATAAGTTGTCCATAGGCTCTGGATTATATCATTTGGATTGTTGGGTTTGCGCCAACTGCCCACAGCCCGCACTTATCTCGATACCGCGCCGCATCCGAATGGAACATGGAATACCGTAATCGGTCAGGATTTTCGCAAAAGCGTTTACTCGCTCCTGACTTGAGCCAGGCATCGGGTATTCTTTGCTGGGATTAAGAGCGATCAGGTTTACATGGCAAAGCATGCCTTTGATCAGGCTGATCAACTGTTTGGCCTGGTTTTCACTGTCGTTTACGCCGTCAATCAAAGCATATTCGAAGGTAATCCTTCGGCGGGTTTTGTCGGTATATTCCTTACAGGCTGCGATGAGAGATTTGAGGGGATTCATACGGTTAGCAGGCACAAGTTGCGATCTTAACTCATTTTCAGGAGCGTGCAGGCTGACCGCTAGGTTGACCTGGGAATCCAGCTCGGTGAACTCTTTCATCTTGGGAAGGATCCCGACGGTGCTGATGGTGATACGCCGGGCACCAAAGTTGAATAAGTCTGGGTCGGTGAGAGTCTCGATCGAGCGCATTACGGCAGGGTAGTTAAGAAAAGGCTCTCCCATCCCCATGTAAACGATATTCGAAAGCTTTTCGCCATCGGCTTCGAGCGTACGCATCACGAATAAAATTTGTCCCAAAATTTCGCCGGCGCTGAGATTACGCGTGAATCCCATCTGACCCGTTGCACAGAAAACACAACCCATCGGACAACCAACCTGGGTGGAAACACAGACCGTGTTCCGGTCAGAATATTTCATTAGGACGGTTTCGATCCGGTTGCCTTGCTGGACTTCGAAAAGGTATTTGATTGTCTTCTTGTCTCTTGACTCCACCGATTCGCTGGAGACAATTGGATCAATCAGAAAATTGGTTTCCAGCTCAGTTTTCAGACTATTTGGGATATTACCAAAGGCAGAAAAATCAGCATAGTGGTGCTTGTAAATGCCCTCGAGGATTTGCTTGGCGCGAAACGCGGGCTGACTCAGCTTTTTGAGTTCGTCAGTCAATTCTTCTTTCGTTAAGTCGAGCAGGATTTGTTTATCCATTGATCAATGCCGTTAAATTTTCTACAACGATATCAGGCTTAGGTTCCCAGTTTGCCAGATCTTCGAGTGTGTTCACACCAGAAAGGACAAAAGCCGAA
>JBCFBG010000065.1:0-5899 GCA_038562515.1 Anaerolineaceae bacterium | reverse complement strand
CCACGTATTCCTGGATTGTCTTGGTAGCATTATTTGTGGCTAACACAAAATCGAGCCCGAGACTACGAATTTGATCAAAAATCTCTGCCAGATTTCCAATTGGTTTAGTATCATGCCAAAGGACCCCATCCAAATCGAGGATGAGGCCTTTGAGCATAGGGAAATGATCTGTGATCATTTCTACTTTTGAGGGGCAATTAATACTTTGTCAATCAACCCGTATTTCATTGCCTGTTCAGCGGTCATATAGAAATCGCGGTCAGTATCTTTTTGAATAACATCAAGAGGTTGTCCGGTCACTTCAGAAAAGAACTTGTTTAAATCTGACTTAAGTCGCAAAATTTCTTTTGCCATAATCTCAATATCAGAAGCCTGTCCTTCGGTACCACCCAGGGGTTGATGCAGGTGAATCGTAGCGTGGGGTAGTGCGTAGCGCTGACCTTTGGTTCCTCCAGCAAGCAAGACGGTGCCAAAACTGGCAGTTACGCCTACGGCTACCGTGCTGATTGGGTTGGGGATCATTTGCATCGTATCCAAAATAGCTAACCCTGCGTAGATTGAACCACCTGGAGAATTGATGTACATCTGGATCGACTTTTCAGGGTCAATTTGGCTCAGGTAAAGAAGCTGAGCGACAATAACGTTCGCGACCTGGTCGTTAATGGCAGAGCCAACAAAGACGATTCGTTCTTTGAGCAGTAAAGAGTAAATGTCATAAGCACGATCACCGTTGGCAGTTCGTTCGACTACCATGGGAATCACTGATTGAAAATCATTTATTTGCATAATCGTGTCCTTTCTTCTGTCAGTTTACTGGCTCAATATTAGAATATCGTTAGTCTTCATTTGCTTCTTCAGAAGCAGATGCTTCGTCGGATTCAACTTCAACGATATCTATTTCGGTTTCAGCCTGAAGAGCGTCCATAACATCTTCCACTGCTTTTTCTTCTTCTTCGGTCACATCTTCTATGACAGGCAACGATTCCGGAGCTGCCAGTGTTCTCAACTGGAGCCGGATCGCCTTCTCGAGAGCGTTGTTGGCGGCTTCGTTGGAGATGGCTTCAGTGAATCGCTTTTTGCCAAGTTCCTTTTCGGCTTGCTCGTACTCACCGCTCATGAGCAATGAATTGAGAACGCCGGTAACTTCTGCTTGCAATTGTTGCTGGGTGACTTTGACACCATATTTCTTGGTGATGGCATCCATAACCAACGAGCGCTCCAGGCGGTCTTTAGCTGTTTGCTTGACTTCTTCTTCGATGAACTGATCTTTGTCCATTTTCCGGATCTTCAGGTAAACATCCAGGTTCAGCCCACGATGTTCGAGATCATGTTCGATGCGGTGCAGAACATCTTCTTCTTCATCTTTGATCATCTGGGGTGGGTACTTCATTGTCGCACCAGAACGCAAGGTGTCGACGAGTCCCAGATAATAGGTGTCGTCATATTCGGAAATCCGGTCGCTCTCAAGTTTCTCAAGAACCGCTTGCTTCAACGTCTCGATGCTTTCAAATCCGCCAGCTGAGGTCAGAAATTCCTTATTCATCTCAGGCAACTCCAGCTCTTTAACTGACTGAATGTTGACGTCAAAGCGTACCGTCTTCCCGGCAAAGGCACCATCCTTGCTGTCGGCAGGGAAGGTATGAGTCAACGTGAGTTGATCATCGGCTTTTTTGCCAATCAGCTCTCGGGCAAAGCCTTTGTAAGGCCACTCTGTTTGTTTTTCTTCTTTGGCAGTCGGAATCAGGGTCTGCTGGGGAGCAGATTTTACAATAACCGCTTCTTCTGGGCTGACAGCGTTTTCGTCGGTAGCTTCAAGGGTCATATAGACCAAATGACCAACCTTGGCAGCGCCTTCAACAGGTACAACATTCGCTTGGTTCTGACGCATCTGGGTAATGTATTCATCGACATCGCCATCGCTAACCACTGGAGGTTCATAGGGTTTCTTCAGGCTTTCCACATCGCCAAGTTCTGTTTCCGGGCTGAGGGGAATAACGAATTCGAAGATCGGGGGTTCCTGGCTGGGGATGGCTTCCAGATTTCCGGGACCATAAGGATCGATGTTTTCTTGTTCCAGAACCTGTGGGTAAACATCGCTAAGCATCAAATCGATGGCTTCTTCAAGAACGGCAACCTCTCCAACATGGTTTATAACCATCGCATAGGGGGCCTTGCCTGGACGAAAGCCTGGGATGCGAGTGCTTTGAGCAATCTTGCGTGCAGCTTTTCGTTTAAAACCTTCCAAGGTTTCTTGGTCAAATTCAGCCTTGACACGGACCTGATGATCATCAGTAAAAGTCTTTTCAGTTTTCAATATATACCTCTTTGTTTAATTATAAAGTGGGGAAAGAGGGGCTCGAACCCTCACGCGTCACCGCACATGATCCTAAGTCATGCCTGTCTGCCAATTCCAGCACTTCCCCTCGAACGGATTATTATATGCGAGCAGAGTTAGAGAGTCAAACCTAACTTTTGTTTTCTTCGTCTTTGAAACGAGGATGGTAGGTTGAGCTTGAGACATAAAAGAACTTACTCCCAAGGTAGGCAGATTCGTTATATTCGAATGGAATGTCCGACTGCGTATAAGAAATATGTCTTACCTCGAGGATTGGCTCATCAGTTGTTCCGAGCCAGATTTTCTCTTGCTTTGTGGCGTTGCGCGCTCTGAGTTGATAGTCATCACATTTTGGGATGATGCTGAGTTGATCTCTCAGGTAGGCATAGAGAGATTGCTCCAGTGTTTGCTGAGGCAATTCTTTCACAACCTCACCAGAAAGGTAAGTGCGAGTTATGGCTACAGGGGCACCATTGGCACTGCGAAGCCGCACAAAGTAGTAAATGAGAGCATCGCCTTGAATACGGAAAATCTTGGCAATTTCTTCCACATCCTTAGCTTGCATCATCTTGAATTCCAACACCTTGGATCCAGGCGCGGCACCAATCGTGTTGATGTCCTGGCTAAATCCCCGGGGTTCCGCAATCCTTTTTTGAATTTCGATGGTGTTGACGAAAGTGCCTTTGCCGGGAGTACGGCGGATAAGACCTTCATGAACAAGCATACTCAGAGCCTTGTTGACGGTCATCCGGCTGACTTTGTACTTTTCGCACAATTCGACTTCTGTTGGTAATTGCTTATTGGAATAATTTCCTGCAACGATCTCACGTATCAGGTCGGCTCGAATTTCTTTGTAGATAGGTGTCTTTTTTCGCATACATTTATTTTACCTCAATGTATTGTTCAAATGTATAGGGATGTGCACCAAATGAGATAACAAATTGAGCAAAAACCAGTTAAATTTAGTGGAATTGATGGAAAAATCCAGACTGCAAACTACGATAAAGAATATTTGGCTTGGTTTGCATGAAAAAAATCTACACGAAAAAACGAAATTTTCCATAAGTACACACATTAATGCGCGTAGCCACAAATGTTAGTATGTTTATTGTCACACTGCAGCAGGGAGGTGCAGCTGAAGACCGTCTGAGAGAGACCACTCGCGCAGGATATTAACCGAAATACCAAAAGGAGACAGGACTGAACTTGCAGCCCGGATCAGAAGCTCAATATATTTGTCCGAGTCGATGGCAGCAGGCTCAACCTTCACTCCCAGATCCCAGGCGACTACATCTGGTTCACCACGCGTATAGACAAAGCGTACCCGCATGCCAGGTCTGACCGTCATGCCGGCATTTTGCAGTTGTTTGGCAGCCCGAACTGAAGCCGTTGAGGCTTTGTAGGCTTCCAGAGCGTAACTGACTTTGCCATTGATTACCAATTGTTCCGGAAGCACCAGCCCCGCCTTCAAGTTTTGCAACGCTTGCTGGTAGTAGTTGAAGGCTTCCTGGATACAGCCATCCAGTTCCGCTTTTGTGTGCGCTTGCCCCAATAGGCTGATCATCTCTTTTTGAACTGCCGCAATCCAAAGTGGCGTGTCGCGCCTGCGCGCCTCCAGACCGCGCACTTTGATCTCCCCGCTCTGAAAAACACCAAAATATCGGTTGGCGACAGGGATGCGAGGATCGACCTTGGAAGGCAAGAATGCCACCCAGCGGTAAACCCCGTCCAGGTTGATGGTCAAACCGGTGCGATGGTTGATTTTTTTGATCAACTCAGTAAAATGCTCAGGTTTGTTAGAGCCTTTTTTCTTGACCCAAAGTGCGTCCACATACATGTGCAGTACTTCAAAGCCCTCCTCCTCTGCCACGTCTTTGGCACGCAAAAGCACCTCGCGCCCACCCCTGGTGACGGCTTCGTGGGCTTCAATTCTTCCATAGCGGGCATTTTTGTAACCCAAAAAGCCAAAACAAACCACCAGCAGCCATTTGAGTGCCTGGGCACGTTCTTTCAAATTGCCGACCAGTGGATGATTTTCAGGATAGGTCCTCACCTTTTGCTTGATGGCGACCCGCTTTTCGTAGAGCGGCTTGAGCGTCAGCGGCACCACGCCCAGATCTTCATGAGCCGGGGTCAAGCCGTCTGGTAATGGTACTTCAGGCGAGATGTTGCCCAAAATGATGATGGCGGGATACATGGAGATAAAGTCGATCTGAGCCACATCGGTGTGCAGCCCGGTAAGTGGTTGGTAGACCATGCCACCCCGGTCAGATTGGATCAATTGCAGACCGGTTTTAAATTCCTCGAACTGGCGTTTCTGGTACGGTACCAGGACATCCTTTTCCAGGGCGGTAATGACCTGCATGGCAGAGATTCCCTGACCCGGAGAAACACGAGCCGCCTTTTCAATAGGCAAGGTGGTTACACGTGCCATTTCCAGTGTGCCCGCCAGGCTGTAATCTGACCACATCATGGAAGATTTGCGGTCAATATGGCAGCGACCAAAGAGGTGCGCTTCTTCCGGACGGTAGATAATGTGCCCGTAAGAGAAGTAGGTGGTTTCTTTTTGCCAGCGCACCGGTCGGTTGCTGTCACGGTTGAGCTGTAATGGAATGCCCTTATCTTCCGATTCTTTGAGTAAGAATGGGATTAGCCAACTGTCACCCCAGTCAGTTACCAGGATATCGGGGTTGTAATCTGCCAGAATTTGATCGAGCGTTTGCAGATATGCACCCTGCGAGTCAAGAGCCAGGCTTTGCTCAAAGCGGTCGGAATAAATCAGAAGTGACTGCACACTACCGCGATTAGGGTCAACATCCGGGCTGACACGCAGCACGCGCAAAGGAGGCAGCTCAGGAAAAATCTCCCAACGGTCATTAAGCGTCTGGATGGACTGGATCACATTGTTCTCGTCCACCTCCAACTGGCACAGCGCCAGTGGGAAAGCCCCATAACGGGCGATGTAGCGCGTGCTGATGGTCAGATCGGCGCCATAATAGGTCAGGTCGGGGTAAATTTCTTCAATTTCGCGAAAAAGCTTCACCTGGCTGGCGGGTGATTCCATCTCAATTTGCATCACATCCACCGGTTGCTCTTCAAAGACATCCTGCTTACGCTGCCGGCTGAGCGAAAGCACACCAGGACGCCCTGAGATCATTTTCCAGAGTGTGCGCAGGGTTTCATTCGGACCAGCAATGTAGAAATTGACTGGAAAACGCTGCCTGAAGCAGACCCGGCTGTCGTCATCGGCAGAGATGAACCACAGGCTCAACCCCTCTTCCTGGTTCAGGTAAAGGTCCAGCAGCCAGCCCCGAAAAGCGCGCAGCTGGCTCATGGCGCCTCTTCGAAGTCGCTGTACAGACAATAGCTTTCCGGTTCGGCTATTACCAGCTCTTCCTCTTCCAGTGGGGGTGCTTTTTCTTCTTGTTGATCCTCGCGTGGAACTTCCAGGTAATTGGTGATCAGCTTGAGAAAAACATCTTCTTCCTCCAGGCGTGCCTGGTCTTTGTGCTGATCGTGATCGTACAATTGGCGCTGGGTTGCTTTGAGCTGCTTGTAGACCTC
>JBCFBG010000064.1:0-9608 GCA_038562515.1 Anaerolineaceae bacterium | reverse complement strand
TTTCTGGCACCTATGAAGGCGTGGATGGGGCGAAACCACACCATCTCCAGGCAACCCTGCTGGACGTCAGCCTGAAGGAAGGACAGACTATCGAAATCCATGTCAAGGAAGATGAAACCGTGTTCATCTTCACACTTTTAGGTGATTCCATGGTCGATGGTGAGATTTTCGCAGAGAAAACCGCGCTCTTACTCAAAGACGGAAATCTTGTAGAAGTAGGCGCACTTCCCGGTCAAACTTTGCGGTTCATTCTCGCCAGCGCTCCAGCACTGCACGAGCCGGTAGCCTGGGGTGGCCCGATTGTTATGAACACGAGAGAAGAGCTCGAGCGAGCGTTTAATGATTTACGAGCTGGTACTTTTATTAAGTAGAAGAGTGAAACAGAAAGAGCAAATTTGAACCAATTTGATGTTGTTCTGATGGAGGCAGGTCCAATTAGATTCCGCTTGGATTATTGGAAGATGTTCATCTGGTAAATAACGTTTAAGGAAAATGCAATGAACAATCAAACGAAATTCGCGATAATTGGTGCAGGTGCAATGGGAGAAGCCATCATTGCTGGTTTACTCAGACAGAAACTAACCTCACCGGAGAATATCCACGCATCAGAACCACGCCTGGAACGTTGTGAAGAACTGCGAATCAAATATGGTATCAAAGCTTCTCCTCAAAATGTTCAGGTTTTAGCTAATGCAGATGTTGTTTTGCTCTCGGTAAAACCACAAATATTAGATAAGATATTAAAAGAATTAAAGGGGTTTATCCCATCCGAGGCAGTGGTTATCAGCATCATAGCTGGTGCTACGATTGACAAGATTTCCAAAGGATTGGCACATCAAGCAGTTGTTCGCACTATGCCAAACACACCGGGTCAGATTGGCAAAGGTATCACAGTTTGGTTCGCTTCCGATGTTGTTACTGAAAAACATTTGGAGAAAGCACGCCTCATACTACAATCATTGGGGGAACATATCCAGGTCAATGAAGAATATTATCTGGATATGGCAACTGCAGTTTCCGGTACCGGTCCTATGTACGTTTACCTTTTCATGGAAGCGTTGATGGACTCAGCCGTTCATTTGGGGTTCTCCAGGCATGTGGCTGAAAAACTTGTCATCGAAACGATTCGTGGATCTGTCGATTACTATGAGAGCCAATCGGTCCATGTTGCTGACCTGAGAAATAAAGTGACTTCGCCGGGTGGTACTTCTGCTGCCGCATTGTATTATCTGGAAAAAGCTGGATTCCGCACCGCAATTTCACGTGCTATTTGGGCTGCATATACACGTTCACAGGAATTAGGAAAAGGGAAATTTGATCAAAATCCAGAAAAAAACAACGATAAAAATGAGTAGAAGAAAAGAATGAAGTATTGAAATCCTGGAAACAGCGGTGTAAAAGTATCTGTGGTTGGGTTTGGGACCAAACGCTTTGGCTCAGAAAAAACTCCTGAATCTGAAGCCAATCACATTGATACAACCAATGCATATTAAAATTAATTCCCTGAAAGGGAAAGGAGAGACATGAGAGAATTTGATGTTGTTGTGGTGGGGGCAGGTCCGGGCGGATACGTAGCCGCGATCAGGGCTTCGCAATTGGGTTTGAAGGCAGCCATTATTGATAAGCAATGGCTGGGTGGCGTTTGTCTGAACGTCGGTTGTATTCCCTCCAAAGCGTTACTGCATAATGCAGAAATTGCCCACACTCTGCTCACCAAGGCAAGTGATTTCGGTATCAGTTTTGATAACCTGGGTCTGGACTATTCGGCAGCATTCAAACGCAGCCGCCAGGCAAGCCAACGCCTGACCAAAGGCGTTGCATTTTTGATGAAGAAAAACAACATCGAAGTGATTGAAGGCACAGCCAAACTGACTGGAGCAGGAAAAATTAAGGTCGACTTGAAGGCTGGCGGCGAAGAAGAAATCCAGGCAAAGAATATCATTTTGGCAACCGGAGCGCATGCAACCGTCATCCCCGGGATGGAGCCAGACGGTGAGAAGCTTTTGGACTACGTTCACGCAATTATGCTCGAAAAACTGCCCAAATCTGCTGTCATTATTGGCGGTGGAGCGATTGGGGTCGAATTTGCTACCATCTGGAGCGGCTATGGTGTGGATGTAACGATTGTCGAGATGCTACCTCATATTTTGCCGAATGAAGACGAAGAAGCTGCGGCTGAACTGGTGAAAGCCTTCAAGAAACGTGGTGTCAAGGTTCACGCTGGTACAAAGGTCAAGTCGATCACAAAAACTGAGACTGGTACAAGCGTCTTACTTGAAGGTGACAAGGGGGAGGAGACTATTGAATCTGAGATCACGCTGGTCGCAATCGGCTTCAAACCGAATTCCCAAGGTATCGGGCTGGAAGAGGCTGGCGTTGAACTGGATAAACGCGGATTTGTGCAGATCGATGACCGAATGGCAACCAATGTGCCTGGAATTTGGGCGATCGGCGATCTGACCGGAAAGCTCTTGCTTGCTCATGCTGCTTCAGCCATGGGGCAAATCTGTGCTGAGAATATTGCCGGACAAGAACAGCGAAAACTGGACTACCGCATGATTCCAAGAGCGGTCTTCTCTGACCCACAGGTTGCTTCATTTGGTTACACCGAAGAACAGGCAAAAGAAGCCGGCTTTGATGTTAAGGTTGGACGTTTTAACTTCATCGCCAATGGAAAAGCACTTGGTTTGGCTCAGGGCACAGGGTTTGCGAAAATTATCACTGATGCCAAGTACGGCGAGTTGCTTGGTGCCACCCTGGTTGGACCCGAAGTTTCGGAGTTGCTGCCTGAATTGGTTTTGGCACAGGCAAATGAACTGACTGTGGAAGAAATAGCCCACTCGGTCCACATCCACCCCACACTTTCTGAAGCGATCATGGAAGCCGCGGAAGTCGCGCTGGGTCGCCCCATCCATATTTAGGTTATTCGAGTGAATTTGATACGCCCTGGTAACAGGGCGTTTTTTAAGTAGATAAGTCTGGAACGATCACAGATTGTCTCTGTCGGACCGGCATCCTTGTAGGTGAAAGCACACAAATCGCGATTTTTTGCATCTCGCTTATGCTATACTTTATCTATGAAAGTTGAGCCTCCCGCCAACAATTTCCCACATAATATTCAGCAAGCTGAAGTTCTTGAAAGCACGAATTTTGTCCTTCTGAGATGGCCGCGTTTTGCCACCCTTCGACAAAGAAATTGGAGGCTTTTCTAATGCCTTCGCTCAGCCTTAACGACTGGATTGCAGCTGGGTTTGTTGTTCTCACAGTTGTTTTCATGGTGCTTATATGGCTAATCAACCGCAAATCTTCCAACGCACACTTTGAGAACGCGCCTGCCTATGACGCCATCGAAGCAATGATGCACCGCTCTTCGGAAGAAGACAAAGGCTTATTAATTGGGCTTGGAGAGGGCTTTTCGGGGCATAACCAGAGCTTGGGTGATTCTGTTGGCATTATGGTTGAACAAATTGTGTTGAGTCGCTCAGTGTTCAACGACTTGCCCACTCGTTCATTCAGCGGGGACGGGGCACTGGCGTGTATCAGTCAATTGGTGAACCATGGTGCCTACGAGGACGCTATGGCAAGCGAGCTCTTTCGGTCTGACTATAGCGAGTTAAGCGGCGTGAATGCGTTTGCGTGGATGGCAGGGCTGATGCCCGAACTTGCTCGCAAAAACAACGCCGGTCTGATATTAAGTGGAACATTGCGACCGGAAAACGTCCTGATCGCTGACCTGGCAGAACGCAAAGAATTACCCTTGGTGGCTGCCACAGGGTCGTTGGGTGCCCAGGCAGCATTTTTTGCTTCGGGTTCGGCGGTAACGCTGGGTGAAGACTACTACTTGCCCTCAATCGGGAAGGTAAACCAGCGCACTCATCAAAACCAGGCAATAACTATGAATTGGTTGCGTATCGTTCTGGCAATTGGGTTGATCGTGGCAGCCTTCCTGAAACTGAGCGGGGTGCTGCCATGAAACAGCGCACACCTGTGATTGCTGCAGCCATCTCCGGACTGGTGATGCTGGCAGCTTTCTTTTTCCAACCATTTACGGCCCCCTACCTGGGGCTGGTGCTCAATTGGGCGATCATCGTTTCCAGCGTTGCCTTGCTGGTGGCGATTGCCAGCCTGGTGGTGACACATTTCCGTTTCATTATCAAAGGACGAAAAGGTTTTCTCTATAGCATCGTTCTTCTGATCGCTTTTAGCAGCACCCTGCTGTTGGGATGGTATTTTGGCGTGGACGACCCGGCTTTTCTCAAAGCAATTCGAACCGTGTTGATGCCGCTTGAAAACGCGTTGATGGCATTGGTTGCGCTTGTGTTGATGAGCGCGGCTGTCAAAATATTTCGTGTCAGAGGTTGGTCGATTTTGACCGTTTCTTTTGGGTTGAGCGCACTTGTCTTTCTCCTCCTTAATTTAGGATTTCTACGACTTGAATCCAACCCTGGGTTGAGCCAGTTTGTTTCAACCATACAGCGATTGCCGGTGGTTGGAGCTCGGGGCTTATTAATCGGACTGGCATTAGGCGCCTTGATAATGGCTTTGCGGGTCTTATTCGGACAGGAGGCGCTGGGTGAGTGAACAGCCAGACGACCTGAGAATTTGTCCGAATTGCGGTCAGGAAAACGCCTCGCATACGATGCGCTGCATACGTTGCGGTCAGGAGCTGGAAGGGCTCTTTGAACTGGAGGGCTTCGAAACCACAGGATATTCTGATGGTGAAAATTCAGAAAACATACCGACACTCACGGCAGAGATTTTGGCTTCCTTGGATGAAAGCCCTTTGCTTTCCGACTTAGACGGGGGAAAAGCCGACCAGGAGATTCAAACGGAGTTTACAGAAAATGAACCCGGTGGTGACAAAGGTTCTCCGGATTGGTTGGAGCGCATTCGCCAGCGCGCCAAAGAAGAGGAAGATGCTGCCGGTGAGTTGGCTAAGGGTGCCATCGCGATGGACGACCGCCGCTCTCAAGAAGGGCGAAAACAAGTCGATGAAGCCTTTGATGAGATCATGCGTCGCATCCGTGAGCAAAACGAACGCGAAAAAGTTCACAGAACCCGACGGGTTGAATCGGACCTGGTTGACGAAAATGGCGACCCGGAATGGTTGCGAAGGATTCGTGAGCTACGACCCGATCGTGAGGACGATTCTCAAGCTAATATAATTTCTTCAGGTTTGAAGGCTTCAAGCGACGATGAGTGGACCGAAGAAGAACTACAGGAGTTGTTGCGGCATGAATTGGGTCTGCCAGAGAAGGCGGACGAGGAACCCGAAGAAGAAATTACCACGGAAGTAAGCACTCCATCTTCAATAGAAGAGGATGTCGAAATTATCCCGACATTTCCAACAGACGAAATCATTCAGGGTCAACCTGCGCAAGCTGAGCCGGAACCTGAATTTCTGCACAACATCCCTGATGAAGAAGAAGACTTTAACGGTGGAATACAAAATGATCTGCCTTCCGAGATGACTGAAGCCGCAGGCTTGTCTGAAGAGCTTAACCAAACAGAAGATGATCTTCCGTTGGAAACCGACAGCGACCCTGAATCAGGGCAGCTTGATGTTGAATCCGAAGCTGATTCCAACGAAGAAGTTTCTGAAGCGGAGAGCGAGATTCAACCGTCAACGGACGAGCCAATTTCAACCAAAGAAACCTTACCCGATTTGCTCTTGTTAAAAAACCAACGTGAGCGTGCCCAGGTCTTCAGCGAGATCCTCGGGCAAGAAGGGCGTCGAACCATCCCGGTCCTACACGAAAGAAACCGACAAAGTAAATTCGGCAGGTTTGCACTGGGGATGCTCCTGGTTTTGGGCGTGCTTCTGGCAATCCTGGTTGGACCCTCGGGGACAGTCAATTTGCCTCTGTCTGCGCCAGCTGCTGCCTTCGCTAAGAATCTGGAATCGGTTGGTCCGGGTGATTCGATTTTGATTATCCTGGATTATCAGGCTGCCACCCGCGATGACATCGAGCCGCTTGCGAAGAGAGCCCTCGAAATTTTGGACGAAAAAGGCAGTAGTGTTCGCGTTGTAACTTCCAACCCGGAAAACATCTGGCTGGCAGGAAATTTGTCGGAGACAGGTCAAATACCAGACCAATTCATTCCAGGTGGAATACTTGGCTACCTTGCACTGGCGGTTGAAGACAGCCCTGATTGGGGTGAACTACCGATAAACCATGTTTTCAGTGGCGATCCGGGTTTGTTCAGCGAGGTCGATCAGATTGTTTTGATCAGTGATTCGGCAGAATTTGTGCGCATGTGGCTGGAACAGATCAGCCCCTGGCAGCCGGAGATAGAAACCTCAGCCATTACCACTGCAGTTTCCAGTGCGATCTTGCTGCCCTATCACGACTCAGGGCAACTCAAGGGCTTTGTCGCTGGAATAATTGACGCGAAAGCGCTCGATGTGGAACCTCAAAATATGATCAATCAGCGAGCCTTCCAGGTCGGAACTCTGCTGATGATCGTAGTGTTGCTTTTGGGAATGATCATGAAAGCGGATGAAGACGCACAGCGACGCGTAGAGGAGCGCAAGCAATGAGTACGCTCGATTTGTTGCTTCTCCTCGCCGGACTGGTCCTCAGCCTGATGGTTTTCAGTTACTTGGTTGGTGACACGCTCTTGTTCGGAATTGCTATGTACACCCTGGTGGGGGCGAACGCGGGGTTTGCAGTTTTGGTGTTGCTGGACAAAGTGATTATTCCCATGGCCATCAACCCACTAAGCAGCTTCCCGCAAACCTCAGCAATGCTTGCTTTGGTCCCACTGTTCTTATCTATCTTACTGATTTGGCTGCTGTTCAGAAAAAACAGACGTGCTTCAGGTGTTCCCCTGGGTTTTCTGGGCGGGATTGTAGCGGCAGTTTTGATCATTGGTCTTACCCGTGGAACGTTGGCACCCCAATTGGTCAGCATCGTCGATGCCTTTGACCCCACCAAGATGACTTCAGCCGGGCTGCCCAACTGGACCGGTATTTTTGAGGCTTTCATGATGTTGGCTGGGGTTCTGGCGGTCTTATTCGTATTTCATCACCGCAGAATTAACAAACAACAAGACACTTACAGTCATTCCTGGTTGGATGGGTTGAGTGGTTTTGGACAGGTGTTCGTTGGGATTACATTTGGCGCACTTTTTGTGGGACTGTTCAGCACGAGTTTGGTGGCACTCATCGCTTATGTACAGTACCTGGTTGATTTTGTAAGGCTATGGTGAGCGAGGCATGATGACTTCAAGTTACCTCAGCATAGACATCTCCTCTCAGAATACACGTGCCTGGTTGTTTGATAACCAATCGGGTAGTTTTGAGTTGATTGCCCATGCCTCAACACGCACCATTCGTGGGTCTGGTCAAGGGCTGCTTACCGCAATCGATAAGGCTGGCAAGGAGCTGGAAGCAAAAACTGGCATGAATTTGCTCTCTTCTGCCAGGCGGTTCCAGGTGGAACTTGATAACAACATCCCTGGTTTGCGCGGTGTTGGTCTGACAATGTCCATCGGTAAGCCAATTCGAGTGGTATTGGTTGGGATTTCTGAAAAATATTCTCTGGAACCACTGCGCAGGCTGGCGCGCTTCTACAACACTGAGATCGTTCTGGAAATTAACCTGCAAAACGAACCAAATATCTCAGTGCAGCTGGAGAAATTAACTAGCACCCCCTTCGATTTGCTCATATTGGCAGGAGGCGTGGATGGCGGCCCAGAGAAGGCTCTTCGAGCGATGATCGGCAACTTGCGTTTGCTGGTCCAACTGCGAGGTGCGGTTAACCGACCACAAATTGTTTACGTTGGCAACCAAACGCTGGCAGATTATGCCAGGATGGAAATTGAGGCGGGTGGAGATCTGCACATTGGCGGCAATATCCAACCGGAAAGCGGTCGCGAGGACCTGTCTTTTGCCAGCAAAGCGCTTTTGGCGGCAATGTGCAGGCTGCGTTTGAAGGAATTCCCCGAATTGCAGGAATTGGTTGACCAACCCAATGTGAACTTGCTTCCAGGTGAATACGCGCGGTCAAGAATGGACCATTGGCTGGAACAAACCCAAACCAACCGCAAAGGTGTTTTACAGATCCACCTTGAGCCTGATCATGCCCATGTTGTCGCGATTCAGGACGGAAAAAGAATGGGCGTTTGGCAGAACTGTCATGTGGATGAAGAGACTCTTTCGGCGGTTCTCACACAGTCAGACCAGCCGATTGAGCAGGCAACTGTAGCTGCATACCTGGCAAATCGGGAATTGCACCCCGGCTTTGTACCTGTAACCATTGAAGAAATGAGCGTGGAAATGGCATGGATGAGTGTGCGCATCCAGCGCCTACTAAGCGAAATGGCAAGCCTTCACGATGATTTTCATTATGATGACAGGCTTGGCTTGATGGACAATTATGAGCCAATCTTGCTTAGCGGCAGTGACTTTGAACGCCTGCCCAGCGCAAGACATACCTTTATGGTTGCCCAGGACGGAGTTTTACCCCATGGCATCACAACAATGGTCGGGGATGACTATCAGGTCATTACACCACTTGGTGTATTAGCCGAATTTGACCCATTATTAGTTACTCAAATTGTTGATAGTGACGTGTTCAGCGGAATCGCTACAGTTATCAACGTGGACAGCCCGGTTGCCGCAGGACAAAAAGTGCTGCAGCTTGAAGTTGATGAGGGATATGGCGAAGCCCGTGAGCATTACCAGGTTTACCAGGCAGAATTGAAACGCTTTGAAACCGTTCCCGGTAACGACCTGCGCGTCTATCTGGCGCCAGAACCGGAGAGCGACGTGGGCATGGGCTTACGCGGTTTGGGGGGTTGGTTGAATGCCAGCGTGAGCGACCTTGGGCTGGTTGTGGATGCCAGGGGCAGACCTTGCTTCTTGCCGGTTGATGAGCATGCCAGGCAGGACGTGCGTCGGGATTGGTTATGGAACTTGGGAGCATGATGGTGAAAAGCGCAATAATCAATAATGACCATTTGTTGAGTTTTGCGGTTGAGTTGCCGGTACCTGGCAAAGAAACTGTCCACCTGGGTCAAAGCGTTGAAGTGGGTGACGTGATCGCAGAATCGATTTTGCCCGCTAGGTTCCAGGTGTTTGATGTGCTCAACCAATTTCGGCTAAAAGAATCCGAGCTTGAGGCTTGTATGAAGCGGCTGGCGGGTGAAGATCTGCAGCGTGGGGATGTAATCGCCAAAAAGGCTGGTTTGATCTCCCGCTTCTTTCGGGCACCGGATGATGGAAAAGTGGTGGCAGTCAGAGACGGACGAGTGACATTGGCTATGGGTGAAAAAACGATCCAGGTAGACACACCCATTGGGGGAACGGTTACTGAGATTATTCCGGGACTGGGCGCGGTGATTGTTTCCAGTGGTTTTAGTTTACAGGGTGCCTGGGGTAACGGTAAGTTAGCAACTGGAACATTGTTGATCCTCGATACATACAAGGAAAGCAACCTACCTGAGGTGAAAGACGCGATTGTTTTCCTGAACGGAATGGCAGCTTTGGCGGACCTGAGAACTCTTCAAAATCAGGGAGCTGCTGGAATTTTGGTTCCCTCATTGGACCCAACTTTGAGGACCTCAGTAGAGCAATTCGAAATACCGGTGATGAGCCTGTTAGG
>JBCFBG010000063.1:0-9721 GCA_038562515.1 Anaerolineaceae bacterium | reverse complement strand
GCGCATCGCCAGCAGGCTGCCGCGGTTGAGGGCTTCTTTTCGATGATACGACCAGCCCATGATTGCGCCATCGAGATTGGAAGTCTGATTTAAGATGGTACGCGGTGTGGAAGTTACCCGAAACAGGATATGTTTTGAAAGATCCGGGTAATACTTCTCAAAGCTTCGAATCAGGTCATCAGCGCAATCTTCTTTCAGCTGGCTGTAACTTAAGTCATCATTCATCCAACCACCGAGGAATTTATGGGAGGTCATTGCGCTCAGATTGAGCCCGGTTTTCCCAGCCGGCGCCAGCTTGGGGTCGTGCATGCAGGGTACAGAAATCTCCTGCGGCACATGATAAAAATAATCCTCGCGGGAAATGCGATCCTGCTCAGTAATGCCCTCCAGATCGGGGTTGAAAAAGACATGCCCGGAACCAAAGAGGTTCAACTGCTCGGGGGGAACATCGAGACCCAAAAAAACATTAAAAACCGAATGGGACACCTTTGCTTTGAGCATTTTTTGCTCCAGTTTGACTGGTAGCAGATCTTCAGGAAGCATTCGGGTCAAAGCCTGGCTGAGGTCGCTTGAAGCAATTACATTACCGGCTTTCACTTCCTCGCCATTTGCCAGGCGCACACCACATGCCTCACCATTCTTCACCAGGATACTTTCAACGCGTGTGTTCAGCCTGATTTCTACGCCCTTCTCGGCGATACCTTCCGCAAGCAGGTTGGGGATGGATTGCATCCCGCCTTCAGGATAGTAATAATCCAAGAACATTCGAAAATATCCCAGCCCAAAAAAGGCAGTCGTGCCGTCTGGAAAGAGGTCGCAGAGCAGGTTGACCAGGTTGGGATTGTGAATGTGTTTTTCCAAATACGTCCGCATTTCGATCTTCATCATCGCCAACGCCTTTGGAAACCGCGCCAGGCTGCCTTTTTTCTCCTTAAACCAGTCCGAACGGGCTGATTTGTTATCGGTTGGCGTATCCATAATGGGGATGGGGTATGTCAGCAGACTATCCAGAATGTCAAAGATGGTTTTGGAGTCTGCTTTGACCTGGAGAAGACCTTTTTGGTCATCAGGAAATAGAATCTGCAGATCAGCATAATAGTTTTCCACGTCCTGCCAGGCATTGAAGAGCTGCATTTTCCCGTTGGTGATCATGCCAATCGGGCTTTTGTGCACCTTGATTCGTTCCTCCATACCAAGTTGCTTTAAAGTCGAGAGAAAAAGACCACTGTTCTCAATCGCTTTGATGCCGCCATCGAACCAAAATCCATCGCGTTCGAAAGAGTTAAACAACCCACCCACCTTTGGCGCCTGTTCACACACAAGCACGCGAGCACCTCCGAGTACCAGGTAGGCTGCCGCCGTCAAACCGGCAATACCGGCTCCGAAGATAATTGCGTCATAAGATTGGGCGGAATTGTTTTGGGGGTTCGAAAGTTCAAAGCGAGACAAGGTCATGGGTTTTTCACTTTCTGCTATGAGAAGTAATTATATTTTACTAATTTTATCAAGAATCCCTGCAGTGACAACCTGCATTTTAGAAAAGATCCTGACAAGTTTCTCGGAAAACGTCAATTCAACTTGCCCGGTTTTCATCGCCGCAATCTGTGTTTAAAACAAAACCACCCAACTTACACGGGTGGTTGTTCAACTTAACTTGTGCATCAGCCTGCCCCCCAACAGGGGGCAGGCGTGCTTCTACGACTCAAAGGAGGCGAAGGGAACTATGGGTTTGTTTACGCTGCTACTACGGCAGACATTCACCGGCAACAGGCGCGCCTTCTGCGTACACAAGCCCAGCCCCAAAGCTCGATTCAAAGATCGGACCCAGATCGCCCAGGTTCAAACCCAAAGCCTTGTCAATCACGATCACACCATCTTCATAGATCGTCATCTGGGGCAAGACACTGCCGTTCACTTCCCCATTTACAACACCCTTGTTCCAACAAATCTTCGCGTTTTCAATATTCGCGGACCTCAATAATTCGGCGGTCTCAGGGGTGATGCCCATACCAGTTGGAATGCCTTCGACGGACAGGGCTCCATTTTGGTCAATTTTGACCTGTAACAATGTGGCTAACTGGATCTGAAGCGGAGCGCTCAGTTCCTTGGTTTTCCGCAGGGTGATGTCAAAATCTGCCTGCTCCAACCATTTTTCAGCTCGTTCGCGGTCGATTTTGCCTGTCTGCAGGTAAACACCCACCATGTCATAAACAAACGTGCGCGCGTTTTCGTCAAAAGCCATATTGAACAAAGGCTTTTCATCGGTCAGAAGCTGAATCTCATCACCAATGATCTTTACTGTGAGATTGTCGAATACAGTCAGGATCGCCCAGATGTTGTCCGGTAGGTCAGGCACACCAAATTGCTTCAATTCTTCCGCAGAGAAACCACCGGCGCTGAACGTTTTGGTACCTGGATCATAGGTGACATCAATGTGGACCACGTTGCTCGCGTCAGTCTGCAGTGGCACATCGGCGATTGCCGAGGGGGTATGCTGCATCAAGCTGAATCCAAAAACCAGCACCAGCGCGATAACAATTTTTATTACGTTCTGTTTGTTTTTCATTTTATCCTTTGTCTCCTTGTAAATTAAAATCTTTGATTGCTTATTGTTGGGGTACTAAAATAACGGAAATTCGAAATGGTAGAAAACGATAGAACAACTGGTTGACATACTTGGTTAAAAATGGATAGACAGGGAACCTCTCCACAAATTTTTCGTAAACCGAAAAAGTTTGCCCAGGCGCGAGGCGCAAGGCAAGGTCTACGGTATTAGCTAACGTCTCCGGCGTGTAATCGAGCGTGGCCAGTTCGTTATCTGCACTGAGCATCTCAAGTTTACCCTTCGTGTTCAGGGTGACTCTGACCTGGTTTGTTTCTGTGGCGGTGATGATGTTGTGAAGAGGTTGACCAGCCGGCACGGGATAGCGAATAGCCGGCAAGGGAATAGCGGGTCTTCCGATCACGTAGTAGATACCGTAAAGCAAAAGGATGACCCCAATGGCGATGAGTGTGACTCGTAGAGCTCTTGGCACGGTTATTTAACCTCGACCTGAGCGACTCGTAGATTTCTTCTTCTGTTTTCCTCTTCTACAAAATATTATATCTTATTTGTTTCCGATTTGCTTGTTTGTTATGAAGTAGTTTGCATAGGGTTTTGGTTCCTGGAGTTTTTTCGAAGGTTGGTTTTTAACCTTTCAGGGTCGAAGATCCCTGTAGCATAGAGAAAGGGAATGGGGGATTGAGGGGGTGGGTCTTTACCCTGATCGTGCCGGTCTTGCGAAGCACCCCGACGCCGAAAGCGTTAGTGGGCAGACCGTGCATGTCTTTCGTAGGCCGGGTTCCGCGCACCTGCTCTGGTTAGGGTGAACCCGGCGGTTTTGTGGCTTGTGGCGTAAAAGTATAATCTGAGGGAGATAAATCACCTCCGTACAGGCGTAACTTTATGCTCTGTTGTAGAGGAGGGATCGTGACCTCTGCTCGCCGTGAAACGGACGGGTAAACCGGGGGGTGATTGATTTCACATCAGAAGCTGAAGAACGGTGCATCACCACCCCACCCACGCCTGTTAATGCCGTCATTTGCCGGGTTCAACCCCGGAACCCGGCCTACGCTAACCCCACCCTGACATAATCAATGTATCTTTTACTGACAGTGGCTACGCGCATTAATTATAGACCAACCAATATGAAAATGCTTTTCGCTGTAATAGCGGATTGAGGAGGAGCGAAGATGAGAATAATTGCAGGGTTAACACCTCCTCAATCTCGCCCTACAAAGGATAAAGACGGTTAATTATTATCAGCTATTCTTCTCTTTGATATCTTCTTCTTGATCCGGCGGTTTAGTAATACCAGCCAGCCAATATAGGCTCCCAAAAGACCAAAAATCACCACGTAACCAGTTACAAAAAAGTTAAAGGTATCAGCCATTGATCACCTCGCCAAATTCTTCGTCCTGTTCCAGGGCTTCCTGCTCTTCCAACCACTGCTGGTTCAACCTCAACCTGCTCCGCACGATCAGCAGTAGTGCAAACAGCACCGAAAACGAAAAGATACTGAAGCCCATGGTCTGGTACATCGCCGGCGTCATCGCCATTTCGCCTGTACCAGCACCGCCAAAAATGGTCGGGTGGATGGTTCGCAGCAAACGCGCTGAAAAGAAAGTAAGTGGAACCGTCGCAAAACCGATGATCAGGTAGATCGCTCCAAAACGCGCTTTCTTAACCGGGTCGTCAATGCTGTTACGCAGCAAGAAGTAAGCAAGGTAGGTAAACGCCATGATTGTCATCGTAGTCAGGCGCGGATCCCACGTCCACCACGTATTCCAAACCGGACGCGCCCAGATCATACCCGTAAAATTGGCAATCGCGGTAAAGAGCAGTCCAATTTCAACCGAAGAAGCCATTACAGCATCCAGTTTCAGTTTGTTTTGTCTCAGATACAACACCGCGGACACCGCCGCCACCAAAAAACCGATCATTCCCAGCCAGGCTGCGGCAACATGGAAGTAGAAGACTTTCTGCACCACGCCCATATTTTGTTCGACTGGAGCGTAAAACAGCACCAGCCCAAAGGCGAGCAAAATCAGCGCGCCTGAAAAAACTGCCAAAAACGTTAATTTTTTATTCCAAGATAACATAGTCAAACACCAAGAGTGAAATTGTAGTCATAATAATACCGTAAACGAGTAATACCGACAGCCAAACCTGGTAACTCGCCAAAGCCGCACCGGTCATGATCCCCGTGCCCGCCTTGACAACCGCCATGTTGACTGGCATCAAAATTGGGAAAAGCAAAACCGGTAAGAGCAGGTCGCGCATACGTGTCTGAGCGGTCATGCTCGCCAAAAGCGTTCCGGCAGCACTGAACGACCAAGCCCCCAAAATGAGCGTAAGAATCAAACCAGGGATGAACAGGTTTTGGTTATAAAGCAGGCTGTAAATTGGCAAAACAATCACGATCAGCACCAACATCATCAAGAAATTACTGATTTGTTTTGCCAGCCAGATGCTGCCCAATCCGGGAACCGCCATAACCAGGGCGTCAAAACTGCCCTGTTCCTGCTCCGCCACGAAAGAGCGGTTCAAGCCCAGCGTACCCGAGAAAGTAATTACCACCCACAAAATTCCGGGTGCCAGTTCAGCCCTTTGGCGTGGGTCCAGTTCCATGGCATAGTTGAAAATGAAAATGCTCAGAATAGCAAAAGCCAGCATGGCTGTCAGCATGTCCTTACTGCGCCATTCCTGTAACAGGTCTTTCCAAATCAGGGTTTTTAGGGTGCTCAGCCAATTTTTCATGCCGCCTGCCCTTCTGGAGTGCCCTGAGCATAAAGGCTTGCCTCAATTTCGTTCCAACCTCTGCCATTCACCCAGTTAACCGCGCCCAAAACGCCACGGTTCAGGCGCACAAAGCCATCTGTAACGGCTAAGGCTGCCTGTGGGTCGTGGGTGGTCATCAAAATCATTGCTCCCCGCCCCTTTAACCCGGTCAGCATGTGCACCAACATCGCGCTGCCATCCTTATCCAGCCCTGTAAAAGGTTCATCCAAAATCAGAACATCCGGGTCCGAAAGCAAAGCCCGTGCGATGGTCAGGCGCTGCTGCATACCGCGGCTATACGCCCGCACCTGTTTGTCACCCGCACGAGCCAGTCCAGCTTCTGCCAGGCGTTCGCGCAAGTCTTTTTCAGTCAAATTTCGCTGGTACAACCTCGAAAAGAAGTGCAGATTCTCCAACCCGCTCAGGTTTTGGTAAAGGAAGGTCTTGTGAGCCACCAGTGCGCACATCCGGCGCCATTCCGGGCTCTTCAGGGACCATTCTTCTTTATCAATCAGCAATTTACCCTGGTCAGCGCTCAGCAGCCCGCTGGCTACGCGCAGGAGCGTGGTCTTGCCAGCCCCGTTGCTACCCAGCAAACACAGCAACTGCCCACTTTCCAGCACCAGGTCGCAGTTCTTAAGTACCGACAAGCGACCATAAGCTTTGCTGACTCCCTGCAGCTCAATCCGCATCCGTTTGCTCATCTTCTTTCCGCGTTGCCTGCTCGCGCACGATGGGCGAACTCAGGCTGAATGCTGCGCCCAGGCACAGGAATAATGAGCCAATCCACATGTAGTTAACCAGCGGGTTAATGGTTGCCTGGATGGAAACATAGCCCATCATCTCGTCGTAATCGAGCATAATCGTATAAAAATCGCCTGCCAGCGTGCTCCGTTTGCCCGGAATGCTCACGTACTGGCTGCGGCTTTCGTAAACGTCCTGACCAGGGGTCAAATGACCCACAAGCTCATCACCGCGCCACAAATCGATCTGGGCTCGCACGCTCAGGTACTCGGGGCTGTCATAGTTTTCCGTGAGTTCCAAAAATTCCACCCCAAATTCTCCCAACGGCATCTTATCGCCAGGTACCAGCGTGCCCTGAATGCTTTGAGAAAGTCCTTCCACGCCCACGATACCCAACATAATCAACAGGATTCCGGTATGCACCAAAAAGGCACCGTATCGTGAACGCATTTTCCAGAATGTGCTCAGTGGATTATCAACCTTACGCAGATCGCGGATGGTGGTCGCAATCAAGACCGCCAGACCCAGTGCCACGACAAATATTGAAAGCACTGCCACCCACGATTTGCTCAGCCAGAGGTATGCCGCCACCGCTGCCAAAATTGCCGCAACAAACGGGGTCAAGGCTCGTTTACCGAGCTTCTTCAAGCTGGCAACCGACCAACCCACCAGCGGACAAACCGCCATCAAGAGCGCCAGGATGACCAAAAGTGGTGTGACCGCCCGGTCATAAAAACCCCGGTCGAGTGTAATCTCAACACCGGTGAAGACGCCTGTCGCCAATGGATAAAGCAGCCCCCACAAACACACCAGCGCAATCGCTACCAGCAACACCAACGTATACAGGAAGAGCGAATCTCGTGAGAACCAGGATTGGAACTCCCAGCCGCTGTCCATTTTTTTCCAGCGCCAGACTACCAGGGCAACCGACAACGCCAGGAATGCAACCAAAAACACGGTCAACGGGATGGAAATGGAGCTTTCTCCGAAAGCGTGTACCGAGCTGATCAAACCAGCCCGGGTCATCAGAATGCTGAAGATGATCAGCAAATAGGTGCTCAAAATCAATATCACGTTAATTCGTTTGAAAATATCTTTCTTTTGCTGTAAAAACATGCTGTGCAGCAAACCGGTACCGACCAGCCAGGGGATCAGAGAAGACGTTTCCACCGGATCCCAAGCCCAATATCCGCCCCACCCCAGCACATCATACGACCACCAGCTGCCCAACGTGATGCCGGCAGTCAGGAAAATCCAGGCGACCAAAAGCCAGGGACGCAAGGCTGCGATCAGGTCATCGCCGTCCGCTTTGACCACCAGGTGCGAAAGTGTCTCCGCGAAAGGCAGTAGGAAAGCGCCAAAACCGATATAAAGCACCGGTGGGTGAATGATCATGCCCCAATGCCGCAAGAGCGGGTTAAGCCCTCTGCCAATCAGCCCGGAATAGACCTGCGCTCCGGCAGCCGGGCTGAAAAGACCTTCAATCAGGTTGCTATCGCTCAATTGCCAGACCCGGTTGAAAGGGTTTTCGAGGAACATCGAGATTCCACTGAAGAAAATCAGGTTAACCAACGCGAACAAATAGCCCCAGGTATCCTGCAGAATATGGCGGCGGTTCAGTGCGATCACCAGGCACAGGTTGATAATCCAGCTCCAGAAGAAGAGCGACCCCGCCTGCCCACCCCACAGCGCGGTCAGCTTCAGATACGTCGGCAGAGCCGGGTTGATCACACCCACCACATAAGCATTGCTGTAATCCTGGCTCACCTGCATGTAGAGCAGCGCGATCAGGCTCAATGTATGCAGTCCGAAACCTAAATTGGTCAGAAATCGGACTGCCGCCGAGATTTCGTGTTGTTTGCGCGAGAGCTGCCAGGCGGTAAGAGCCAGGCAGACAAGCATGATTAGTCCCGAAAGGGCAAAACTTCCTAAACCCATGTAAAACATAATTTAGTCTCCTGCCTGTTCCGGCAAGACAGATTCGTATTTCGAAGGGCACTTCATCAGCAATTCGGTTGCCTGGAACACACCTTCCGCGTCCAGCGAGCCTGTCACGATCGCCTGTGCTTCGTCCTTAAGCAGGTCAGGTTTGACACCGGTGTAATGGATGGTCATGTGTTTTGCGTTCGGGTCGGCTACCGCGTCTGCCAAAACCTTTGCCATCCCGCCCATTTCTTCTATCAGACGATGGTCACCGGGAATTTGGGCAACCACGAAACTCAGATCAAGCGTGGCAGGATCATATTGAATACTTTCGCCCAACACCGCGCCAGACATGCGCAATTTTTGCCCTTCAAGTTCAGATTTTTGGCTGATCAGCTCGTCCACGGTCATGAAATATTGCGTATTTGAGCGTGTCGCGGAGATCAGAAGATAGCCCAGCGCTGCCACGATCACCAATACACCGATGATCAGTTTGAAGTTAGGTTTTTTGTTCATAGGTTCGTAACCTTTGTTAATCTCTTTCGTATTTTCCGTATTTTTTTACTTATTATTGACACGTATTAATTCGTGTTAATTCGTAATCATTAATTTACTTTAAAAACAAACCTTATTTTATCTTATTACCCAAAACCCGTCGCGCTTTGCTGAAGTTGGTTTCTTCCCAGTCTTCTTTGATCGTACCGGTCTTCTATTTCCACCCCCTCTTTAGAGGGGGACGGCAAAGCCGGGGGGGTGGCTACTCCTTAATCATGCCGGTCTTCAGACTTTCTACCCCCTCCAGGGACTGCTTGCGTGCCGGAGGCGTGGGGACGAAGGGGGTGGGTTTTCTCTCGATCGTGCCGGTCTTGCGAAGCACCCCGACGCTGAAAGCGTTAGTGGGCTGACCGCGCACGTCTTTCTTCTTTGCCCCCCCCGTGGTCGAAGATCCCTGAAGCGTAGCGGAAGGGAGTGGAGGGTCCGTCGAAGATCCCAGCCTCGAAGAGGCGAGTGGACCAAGCAGGGGTGAGGGTTGGATGACACCAACACAAATTTATCTCCAACTCTTTGCCGGTTTCAACCCCGGAACCCGGCCTACGGCTTCGCAACACCGGCAAGACCAAAGGATTCCGTCATCGCGAGCGTAGCGTGGCGATCTGCTCTTTTGTACGGAACGGGCACCGACCGTTCCAGTTCGCAAGATCGGCAGGATCAGAGATTCCGTCATTGCGAGCGTAGCGAGCAAAGCGAAGCGATCTGCCCTTTGGTACGGAATGGGCACCGACCGTTCCAGTCGTTTCATAAGGAACATTGCCCTGCCCTGCGTAAGGATTTGCACTATTTGCACTATTTGCACTGTTTTTTGATAGCGCTAGAACACGAATTGACTGCAAATGGATATCAATTGTTAAGGTGCGGATTCGAAGTATGAATATTTGTGAGAAAAGTATAGCACATTTGTTCTGTTTTGGGAAGGCTTTTCATTGGCTGGCCTGTCCAGCGCTCGTTTCGCTGGGGTGCTTTGCAAGACCGGCGGAAACGGAGAGGTTTAAGCCCTCCCCTGGTCGAAGATCCATCGTAGAAAAGCGAGAGGGAGTGAGGGTCCGTCGAAGATCCCAGCCTCAAAAAGGCGAGTGGACCAAGCGGGGGTGAGGGTTGAATGACACCATCACAATTTTTTTCCAACGCATTGCCGGGTTCAACCCCGGAACCCGGCCTACGGCTTCGCAACACCGG
>JBCFBG010000062.1:0-10037 GCA_038562515.1 Anaerolineaceae bacterium | reverse complement strand
GAAAAAATTTGATACAAAAGCGGGACTTGCTCTTTCAACGCTGAAGGTTCAGTACGCCAGCAAAAAACATCTCCGATCCCGCCATACTCAAAAGCAACGATCTCTGGTTCTCGCCAAGCACCTGATTTGATCTGTTCAGCAGCCCATTCAACTACCGGCCAATCCTGCTGTTGCAATTCAAAGTGGTCGGTCGGAAAGCCTGCATACTCTTTGATTCCGGTAATATGCAATTCTGAAAGCCGGTGGAGAGGTAGTTTGCTAATGTAATGCTCAAAATTGATTCCAAATGCTTGGGCGCTGATCTGTGCGTGAGAAAGATCCAACAATAAGCCCAGGTCGCACTCTTCGATCATCTCATTGATCAACTCAGGATCAGCCGCCATTTTCAAGTATGGCAAAAATTCATGCCAGGGCAGGTTCTCAGCAATTATATTCACTCCTGGCAATTGGCTTCGCAAGTGGGCGATATCTTTTTTCCAGTTTCGGAAGAGGGCTTTTTGGTTTTCCTTTGTGACCGCTTCAAGAGAGTGATGATTGGAAAGATGGATATTCAGATGAGGTGTGCTCGTTGTGTGTAAAAAACGTTTGATCAACTCAAAATTCAACTTCTGAATATTGTTTGCTCCTACCGAAATTTCAAAATGAATATATACCTGACCGTACGGTCGGGCTGCGTTGACGATGCCATCCCATTCGGGACATTTGAGCAAGTCGACTTTGACAGCGCGTTGCTCAATCAATAGCCTTATTGGCGTGGAGTAATTGACAGCAAACTTCATCTCAGTCTGAGTTGGCTTTCACTTCAGATTCGCCAAAGGGGTCGAACCTTGACTCCAGGTCGTGTCTGAATTGCTTGGTGTAAAGGTTGTAATAGATTCCGCGCTGCTGGATGAGGCTCTTGTGACTGCCGCTTTCAGCGATCTGTCCGTCTTCAATAACGAAAATCTGATCAGCTGATTTGATAGTTGAAAGTCGGTGAGCAATGATAAAGCTCGTGCGCCCGGTCATGAGTTGCAGCATACCTTTTTGAATCAGTGCTTCGGTCAGCGTGTCGACTGAACTGGTAGCTTCATCCATCACGAAGATATCCGGTTCTGCCAACAAAGCTCTGGCAATACTGATTAATTGTTTCTGCCCTACAGAAAGCAAATTGCCGCCCTCGCCCACGTTTTGATCAAACCCATGTTCAAAACTGGTAATAAAGTCATAAGCACCGGCAAGTTTTGCTGCTTCTTCGATTTGGACATCGCTGGCTTCCAAGTTGCCGTATCGCAAGTTTTCACGGATGCTGCCCGAGAAAAGGTGTGGTGTTTGCAGTACAACGCCGATACGACTTTGGATATCGTTCAGGTCGTATTCCAGGTAGTCATGTCCGGCGATTAGTATTCTGCCAGATGTAGGTTCATAAAACCGACAAAGCAAGTTAACCGTGGTTGTCTTACCGCCACCGGTTGGTCCAACCAGGGCAACGGTTTGTCCCTGCTTGACTTGGAAATTCAAATTACAGATGACTGGTTCTCCGTCTTCGTACTGAAAAGACACATTCTCAAAAACCACATCGCCAACCAGTGAGGTGGATGGCAAAGTGTTTTCACGGTTAACAATGGCCGGTTTTGTGTCTTGCAGTGAGAAGACTCGTTCAGAGGAAGCCACGGCGTTTTGCATTTCAGCATAAACACGGGCAAGATCCTGGATGGGCCAGAGGATCATCATGATATAGGCAACAAAAGCTTGCAAACCGCCGATCGTCAAAGTCGTGCCAGTCACCATTAAACCGCCCCGCCAAAGTACCAATACCAGCGAAATCGCGCTGATGGTCTGAATTGTGGGGAGATAGACCGCGGAAAGGAAGGCAGCACGGTAGCTGGAGCGGAACATATCAGTGGAAAGGACTTCGAATGCCTTGAGGTTCTTATTCTCTCTGCGTAAGGCTTTGACTATGCGGACGCCGGTGATGTTTTCATTCAGTGAAGCAGTCATCTTCGAATTCGCCTTGCGAGACTGACGGTAGTGGCGGTAGATGTTGACCCTGAATTTAAACGAAACGATGATCATGACTGGTAGAGACAGGATTACGATCAATGCCAGCCTCGGCTCTATAGTCATCATGTAAATAGACGCGAAGATAATGTTGGTAATCGCCCAGGTGGTATCGATAATGCCCCATGTGAGCAGGTCAGCCATCTTTTCAGTGTCGGAAGTGACACGCGACATGATCCAACCAAGAGGAGTCTTGCTGAAATACGAAAGTGAAAGCTTCTGAATATGATCGAAGAGGGTTTTTCGAAGGTCGTAGCGAACTCGTTCACCCTGTAAACCGATCAAATATATGAACAGGAAGAAACCTAAGGATTGCGCTAATACGATCGAACCGTAAATGGTAAAGAGTCTGACCAAGGCGGTAACATCGCGTAAACCAATGCCCTCATCAATGATCCGCTTGTTGAGAATCGTGAAATAGGCGTCAAGAAATGAAACCAACGCGATACCAATCATAGCGAATAGCATGGTTTTCCAGTGCGGTTTTAAAACCTTCGCCAGGCGCCGGAGGACAGGACCTTGAGAGGTCACACTGTCATCGTACTCGGATTCATCATAGAACGTCGACACTGTCAATTTCCTTCTGTAGTTCGCTATCGATGCGGGTTTGGATATTATAGATATCCCGGTACATGCCCGGTTCAGCGAGTAACTGTTCGTGGGTGCCACATTGGGCAATTTGACCTTTATCAAAGACCAAGATCAAATCAGCTGCCATAATACTCTGGATGCGGTGGGCAATGATGAAGGTGGTGCGGTTCTGCATCAGCTTGTCCAGTGCTTCGCGGATCTGCATTTCGGTCTCCATATCCACAGAGGAAGTGGAGTCGTCGAGAATTAGGATACGTGGATTGATCAACAAAGTGCGGGCGATAGCAATGCGTTGTTTCTGCCCGCCAGAAAGGGTCACACCACGTTCTCCGACGAGCGTGTCATAACCATTGGCAAAGGTTAGGATCACATCGTGAATGGCGGCTTCGCGCGCTGCTTGTTCAACCTCTTCCTGTGTTACTTCGCGGTGGATTCCATAGGTGATGTTATCGCGAATCGAATCGGAGAAAAGGAACGGCTCTTGTTCCACAATACCAATCTGAGAACGCAGGTAGTAACGTGAATACTCTTTTAGGTTGACACCATCCAACAAGATGCTGCCGCCTGTGACATCGTAGAAGCGGGGAAGTAAATTTACCAATGAGGTCTTGCCAGATCCGGTCGAACCCAGCAACGCCACCACCTGTCCTGCCTCGCATTCAAAAGATACTTGCCTTAAAACCGGGTGCTCTTTTTCGTACTCGAAGTCTACATCTTTGAACTCGACTTTTCCGAGGATGCCCTCAGTTGGCTCATAAGTACAAGATAGTAGATCTTCTTCGGGAGCCTTGAGGATTTCGGAGACACGCCCAAAAGAAACAAACGCTCGGGAAGTGTCCACAATCAGGCGACCGAGATTGCGGATTGGCCAGATAAGCCATGCAAGCAGGGAGTTGAAGGCTACGAAATTGCCTATGGAAAGTGTCCCGTTGATAACCATCATCGCGGCGGTAAAGTTGCTGAAAATCTGCTGACCAGCACTGATCAGGTCGGAAATGGGCCAGAAGAAAGAATGCATCAGGTTTAGTTTTCTGCCGCGATTAAACTTCTCCAAGTTATTGGAATCAAACTTTTCGATCTCATAATCCTGGCGCGCAAAAGCCTTAACAACCCGAACACCACTCAGGTTCTCTTGCAGGTTGGTGGTTAAAATAGCTTCCTGCTCCTGGTAAGACTCGTAAGCCTTGCTAAGTTTCTTGAAGAAAACCATGGAAACCACCAGGATGATTGGAACAATGATGATTGAAATCAAAGCCAGGCGTGAACTGATACTGTAAATCGCGATCAGATTAATGATAAAGATGAAGACAATACGCCCGATTCCCACTGCCTGATCGGCAAAGAAGCGCCGTAATGTGTCCACATCGGAAGTAGCACGTTCCAACAGGTCACCGGTTTTGGATTCAGCATGGTAAGCATAAGACAAGCGCTGAATGTGATCAAAAAGGTAATCGCGCAAGCGGCGTGTGGTATTTTCTGCTGTGAAGGATGCCATCCAGTTACTCATAAAGGATGAAATTGCTTGCAGCACGATCATAGCGCCAAAATTGAAGGCGGCCAAAAGCAACTCGTTGCCCGAGAATCCCTCACCAACCACCTGATCCAGGTAGCGACCCAGCACAAGGTACATGTTGGTGCGAGCAAATGCAGCCAGGGCAAGGAAAACTGTGGCAACAAAGTAATTGAAGTGGTAGCCTTTCATTAAATGCCACAAACTCGCCAGTTTCTTACTGGAGAGAATCTTGGGCATATCCAAGTCTACATAACTACCTTCAGGCTTAATCACAATTACTCCAAATATGTGCTGTTAAATCACTATCAGCAAACATAACAGTATACCCACGGGACTCCAGAAGGTCAATAAAGATAGACATTATTTGGATAAAGACCGATACAAAAAGAAAAATACTGGTTTACGACCAATGGTTATGACCTGATCGACAAGATCGCCTTCTATTCAGAAGCATTCTGGACAAACTCGATTGCTTTATCGATGATTTGCTCTTTATCGTGCCCCAACAACATGGTGTGGGGTGAATCCTCCAAAACGATCAATTGCTTTTTGTTCGATGAAATGGAGTTGATTATGGTTTCTCCAGTTTTTACTGAAACTCTCTTGTCCGCCTTACTAATAAAAACCAAGGTTGGCTGGGTTACTTTATCGAGTTGTTTTCGGACTTGCTTCTGAAGTTTCATCAGTTGTACAAATCCCTTCAATGGAAAAACGTTGTAGCCTTTCCATTCCAGGTTATCCTTCGATGAGCCTTTATCGAAGTATTTTTTGAAGTATTGCAGAAAATAAGCCGCCTTAGATCCTTTGATTTTAAGCTCCAAAGCAGGAGCGAAGAGCAGCAAGCCAGCCACCTCTGGGAATTCGACCGCGGTTAGTAGGCAGAGCAATGCCCCCATCGATTCTCCACCCAGCCAGATTTGGTCACAACTTTCCCGCAATTCCAGGTAAGCCTTTCGCACTGTTTGAACCCAATCTTGCCAATGAACCTTATTGAGCTCATCCGGATGCGTATCGTGCCCGGGGAGCAGCGGTGCGGAGATGGTGAAGCCTTGTTCCTTCAAACGCTCTGCCATGGGTCTGACTTCGGCTGTTGTGGCGGTGAAGCCGTGCAACAACAAAAACCCGGTACTGTTGCCCGGATAGTAGAAACTCGAGCCGTCAAGGTGTGGTTTTTCGATGTATTTATTGCTCATGACTCTCCAGTTTTGTGAGACGGCGAAGCAGCCGTCACTTACAACCTGATCGTGCCGGTGTCCTCACCGAGCGCGTGATTTGATTTTTAGGTCTCCTGTTACGGAATGGGACGAGCCCATTCCCTACAAAAATCAATCCCAATAATCCAATCGTTCGATCAAGGTCTTAAAGTTTTGTGTCCCAGAGGACATGGTTAGAAAACCAAAGTTCCCACCGTCTGCAATAGCAGCATTGCTGGCAGAGCCAACTTTTTGCCTGTTAATGTAAAACTCGAAAGAGTTATCTTTGGCCAGGATACCGATCTGGTTGGTTTCTTTAGCCGGGTTGAGCGTATCACTTGTCTGGTACGGCAGCAGGTCAATGGTTTCATTAGCAGTCGTATACTGCGTGAAACCCCAATAACCATTGCAGGTTATCCCCACATAGTAAAAATCGCTGGAGCCGCCCCAACGGATCACCAGACCAAAACGGTCCTGCCCCTGGCAATTGGGCATCGTAAATGTGGTTTCAAAGTAGCCATTCTTTAATTCCGGTTCGGTAGTGTACCAAGTGCTCCACCAGGGTGTACCTTTGGAAATAAATTCCAATTGACCATTGTTAATCTTTGAGTAGAGGTAGTCACTCTCGAAATCCCAATAATCACCACTATCAAAGTCTTCCGTGATGGTGGTTTCACCGTACCATGGATCAGTTGAGGTAGCTACTTGGGCTGGAGAGGGCGTTTGCGAAAGCGCTGGTTCAGTAACAACGGTTTGAATCAACGCAGCGGTTTCTTCCTGTGCTTGAGTCTCAGTTGGAGAGGTTTCTGCTTCAACTGGGGGCGGTGTCGTTGTTGGATCTTGAGGCACGATCTGCTGGGTTTGAGCTCCCTTGGTAAGGACCATAGAAACACTCGTTTGGACTACTGGATCTTGAGAGTAATCTACCTCTCCAGGAAAATTGCAGGCCGAGAGTAACAGTATAGAGATCAGTAAAGGGAGTAGCTTTTTCATAAATCAAGTCCTTCGTTTTCTGGCTGAATTGTCTTCAATTCTACTCCAGAGCATCTCGGATTGTAGAGGAATGAACGCCTCAACGGATAGATACTATAATTGGGCGTATCTTGGGTGGTTTTATCCTGTTAAGTGTTTAAGAAACGTTATGAGGTTAGAAATGGACTTATTTAAGAAAGCATTTGAATATGAAACTGTGAAGCAAGCAAAAGCAAGTGGTAGTTACCCTTACTTCATCCCGTTGGATCGCAATGAAGGCACTGAGGTGGTTTACCAGGACCGCAGAATCATTATGTGCGGTTCGAATAATTACCTGGGTCTGACCACGCATCCAAAGGTGCGCGAAGCAGCCATCGAAGCGATTAGAAAGTTCGGCACAAGTTGCACCGGCTCACGTTTCCTGAATGGAAATATGACCATCATCGAGGATTTGGAAGAGAAATTAGCCAAATGGGTTGGCAAAGAGGCGTCTCTGGTATTCTCTACTGGCATGCAGGTGAATCTTGGAACCATCAGTTCGATCGTTGGTAAACGCGATATCATCATTCTTGACAAAGAAGACCATGCCAGTATTGTGGATGGAGCTTTTTTGAGCGGCGGAAAAATTGAGCGTTTTCGGCATAACGATATTCCCCATTTGGAACGTGTTTTCCAAAGTCTACCTGAAGAACCAGGTAAGTTATTGGTTGTTGATGGTCTCTTTAGCATGGAAGGTGATATTGCCAAATTACCGGAGATCATTCCGCTTTGTAAAAAATACAATGTGCGCTTGATGGTGGATGATGCCCATGCTATGGGAGTTTTAGGTGGCGGACGGGGTACGGCTGCACATTTTGGCATGACCGAAGATGTTGACCTGATCATGTCGACTTTTAGCAAATCTTTTGCTTCGATTGGTGGATTTATTGCCGGGGATTTTGACGTGATCGAATATATCCAACACCATGCCCGCAGCTTAATCTTCAGTGCCAGCATCCCCCCTGCGAACACAGCAAGTGTTTTGGCGGCACTCGAGATTATGCATGATGAACCAGAATTGGTTGAGAGATTAGCGAAGAATGCAGAATTTATGCGGGCGGGTTTCAGCCAACTTGGATTCGACACCGGTCATTCTGAATCGCCGATCATCCCGATCATCATCGGGGACGATGCTATGACATTCAAAGTCTGGCGGGATTTGTTCGATGCAGGTGTATTTGTCAATCCGGTCATCTCCCCTGCCACCGCTCCCGGCCGTCAGTTGTTGCGCACCAGTTACATGGCAACCCACACCGAACCGCAATTGGTGAAGGTGCTGGAAGTTTTTGAAAAAGTTGGTAAGGAAAACGGTTTGATTTAGTTTCAATCAAGTATTAAATTTTCTGAACCTAACAAGAGTTGAGACGGACCTCTGAAAGATCTATTTCAACTCTTTTTCATATGTTAAGCTGAATGAATAGTATGAAATCTTGAGTAACAAGCGGTAAAAAAATCGATAATTTGGAAAAAGACGGTATGCAATGGGCGCAGCAGCCAAGTTTTTTATTAAAATCACGTGATTTGGCTTGCCTGTTCAGTTTCAAATCCAAAATTTCACAAATTTGCGCAATTACCATCTGGAAGTAATTGATTCAAAATATTAATTCATTATTCGTAATAAATCTTGTCTTTGATAGTGAAATTTTGTGATTATAATTTATAAACAAACATCCAATTTTTCTTTACTTAAAATCAAATAGTTCTGGAGGGCAGTCATGAATCGTAAAGCGTTCCACCGGATTTTTACAAGTGTAATCCTGCTTCTTTCATTCTTATCTACTAATGGGTATGTTCAGGCAGCACCCGACAATTTCACAGTGGATGTTACAACCGACACGAGCGATGCCAATCCGGGTGACAACTCCTGCGAGGATGCCCAGGGTTACTGCTCCCTGAGGGCAGCTTTGGAAGAATCCAAGCTGCTCACCCCCGCCGGTCACACTGTGAATATCTTTTTTGATCTCCCCTCATTGGCGACGATTGAGATTACTTCGGACTTACCAGGTTACACCCAGGCCAGCCTGATCAATAATGATCCGATGAAACGTATCACCATAAACGGTAACTTTTTCAGAGGTTTAATAATCGCTGGAGACCAAAATACCACCATTGAAGGTCTGATTATTAAGGATTTCGATCTTGCTGGGGTCATGGTTTATCCTGGCGGTACCGATACGATCATGAATAATGTGTTTGTGGGTAATGACACTGGGATCTATATCAACAACCTGGGAACTGGTTATGGCGATGTCCACATCACTGGCAATTTCATTGGGTACAACCCCTATACTGAATTACGGGATCAGAACAACAAGGGTATTGAGGTCATCGCCAAAACAACAGCCATTGAAGACAGCGAAATCTGGATTGGCGGACTCACCGCTGAAGATGGCAATGTGATCGCTGGTAATTCGCATTCCGGTATTTACATTGAAAACGAGGAACAGTCTACTGACATTATCATTCTCAATAATTACATTGGCATGGTTGACGATACTACTTCTGAGTTCAACAACAGACACGGGATTGAGGTAGTAAAAAGCGCGGGAAGGCTGAACATCGGAGGAGACTATGTCACTCAAGGGAATTTGATCGCAGGCAATAATATGCTTGGAGTTTCCATCGCAGAGTCAAATTCCGCCTCGATTCAAGGGAACATCTTCAGCTCCAACGCGGCAGGAACGGCATACATTCCTAACCAAATGGGGGATGTAAAAGTCTTTGACAGCCCATATCTGAGAATCGGCGGCGAGACTTCCGGTTATGGCAATGTTATTCCGCAAGGTGTGTCTGTTGAGAGCAATTCAGTCAATAACGTCAATTTACTGATCAAGCACAATTTTTTGGGCATCTCAAAAAGTGGCTATGTTTATCCGATTGACCCGGATCGGGATGGCATTTTCGTTGAAAACGCGACGGGTTTTCCTGAAATCTCGTTTAACGAAATTACTAATTTCGAAAAAGGTATTGTTGTTCTTTGGGATTCAGTCGTGCCGATATCCAAGAATAAGATTTACGGCAACAGAGAAATGGGCATTGATTTAGAGGATGATGGGGTAACCCTGAATGATAATTTGGACAGCGATACCGGACCAAACGGGCTGCAGAATTTCCCGGTGATTTCGAATGTCGATGTTCAGGATTATGGGGCTGTGAAGATAGTTAATTTTGATGTCAGTTTGCACTCTGCCCCCAATAAACAATACTATATTGAAGTCTTTTCTAGCCCATTTTGCGGAAGTAATGGCTATGGACAGGGCAAGCAAGGATTTGCGTATAATGGCAGCATTACTACAGACAGCAACGGTAACTCCGGCATCTGGCATATCAGCGAACTTTTTCCGACCAATGTAATCGGTCCTTGCCTGACTGCCACTGCGACGGAGTTTGATGGCGCTCATTACCTTGGCACCAGCGAGTTTTCACCCGGGGTAATGGCTTGGGATCCGGAGAAGATCTTCTTACCGATGATGGTGAAATAGTATTAAGCTTTACTGAAAACAAGCTGGCGTTTCATGCAATCGCCAGTTTGTTGTGGATGTATATAAGATATGAACTTTATTTTGTATTCTGATTCGTTGAATGAAGGGACTCTTCAGCTACGATATCGATAACGGTTTGCTTTAACTTCCTTTTGCCGGGCTTCTTTTTGAAGGTCTGCTTGAAGCGCTCTAACATCTTCTTACTCA
>JBCFBG010000061.1:0-10211 GCA_038562515.1 Anaerolineaceae bacterium | reverse complement strand
TTGCTTGTTCCTGGAAGAAGTCACGATTGTGAGAATCGTTAAAACAAATACTATCGAAATTGTCACAGATTAGCTATAATCACAATTATCTACACAAAACTACGAGAAAAACCCGTTTTGTTTGATTTGAGTTCAGGAGGTGGCAAAAGTGTTAAGACCAAATGACACGAAAGGGAAGTTGATCGTCGTTGAGGGCATTGACGGATCGGGTAAATCGACTCAAATCGATCTACTCTATAAATGGCTGCTTTCGAAAGGCTATTCCGTTTACTTCAGCGAGTGGAATAGTTCAGCACTGGTAAAAAGTACCAATAAAGTCGCCAAAAAGACCCAGGCATTTACCCCAGCTACATTCAGCATTCTGCACTGTACCGATTTTGCTGATCGATGGGAAAACAGTATTTACCCATTGCTGAAGGCAGGTGTAATCGTCCTGGCAGACCGCTATGCTTTTACTGCTTTTGCTCGCGATATCGCCCGCGGAAATGATCCTCAATGGGTGCGTGATATGTATTCTTTTGCCTTCATGCCTGATGCTGCTTTATATTTCCGGGTTCCGTTGGATATCGCTGTAGGGCGAATTACCGGAGCAAGAGCCCAATTAAAGTATTACGAAGCCGGTATGGATTTGGGTCTTTCGGATAGTTACGACGAGAGCTTTAAGCTATTCCAGGGCAGGATTCTCAACGAATATGACAAGATGGTCGACGAATTCGGTTTGACAATGATCGATGGCACCCTGCCAGTCAAAGAACAGCAGAAGAAGGTGCGGGCAATTATCAAGCGGGTTTTGGAAGGTTTTGAGGGGTTGCCTAACCCGGACAAACAAGCGATTGCTGTTGATAACCCACAAGCTGGAAAGAAAGATAAAAAAGGAGGGAAATAATGGCTAACCCAGGTTTTTATGGCGCTGGTTTTCCCTATCGTGATTTCGGAAAACTTCCAGGTAAGTTGATCGTCCTGGAAGGTACCGATGGAGTTGGCAGGTCGACCCAGGTCAGCATGCTGCGGCACTGGCTGGAAGAAGAAGGCTATGCCGTTGCTGATACCGGGCTGACACGCTCAGAACTGACTGGTCCCGGGTTGGATGCCGCCAAGAGTGGACACACACTTGGTCCGACCACCATGAGTCTTTTTTACGCAGCAGATTTTGCTGATCGACTTGAAAATAAAATTATCCCGGCACTGCAGGCTGGATTTGTTGTACTATCTGACCGGTATTTCTACTCAATGATCGCTCGTGACAGCATCCGCGGTGTGGAGAAAAACTGGTCCAGAGCTTTGTATGGCATAGCACTGCGCCCGCATTTGATCTTGTACCTTCAGGCATCTGTGCCTTCATTAGTGCAACGCCTTATCCATGGTCGTGGACTCAATTATTGGGAATCGGGTATGGACTTGCATATGGCAGACAATTTCTACGACAGCTTTGTGGTCTATCAGACAGAGATCATTAAAGAATTAGAAGAGCTTGCAAGGGAGTATAACTTTGTCACCATCGATGCGGATCGTAATCCACAGGAGATTTTTGAAGATCTCAAGCGACCCATAAGATTGTTGCTGCATAACCGGCTGACAAGGTCGGAGCGCCCATATTAGCATCATCCTTACCCCGGCTTTGCCTGGGGTAAGTCTTAAATCTTGGATGGGGCAAGCCCCATCCCTGCAAGGAAGACAGGAGCAGTCTCCATCCTTACGGAGGTAGTGTGGCAAAAGTAAACGCGGAAGCGATCAAAGTCTACGGGGCTAAGATCATTTATGAACACCTCTCAGCGATGCAGGCAGAGGTGGAAGGGGTGATGACCAGCGCGGATGTCGAATATGTCCATCGTATGCGTGTGGCATCCCGCCGTTTGCGCAGTTCTTTGGCAATTTTTAGGGATTGCTTCCCCAAAAATGATTACAAACAATTTCTAAAAGACATCCGGGCGGTCACCAAAGCCTTGGGAGAAGCCCGCGATTTGGATGTTCAGCTCGAATTGCTCGAGCAGCTTCACCCACAATTTGCCGACCCTAAACTGACACCCGGTTTCAACCGGCTGCAACTGCGCTTGAAACAACAGCGTCAGAAAATTCAGAACCATGTGGTTAAAGCAATGAGCGTCTTGGAAGGTGATGAAACCTTGCGCAAAATTGCGCGTTGGGCGGCACCCTGGCTTGACAGGGCAGACAGTGTTTACCTTTATTCGCCAGCATTATTTGAATTAGCGTTTTCAAGTATCAAGTTGAGATTGCAGGAGTTGATGGTCTTTGATGAGCCAGTTCGGGTTGAAACCAACGTGGCAGAGTTGCACGCAATGCGTATTAGCGCTAAGCACCTGCGTTATACCATGGAAATTTTTGCGAGCTTGTACGGTGAGGAGATCAAACCCTTTATCAACCAGGTGAAAAAGCATCAGGACTTGTTGGGTTCAATCCACGATGCTGATGTCTGGATGACGATGATTCCAAACTTTATCAAAGAAGAAGAGCAGCGCATCGTTACTTATTTTGGGCATAACCGCCCTTTGCGCAGGCTCTTACCCGGATTGAAGGCTTTTGCTGCCAACCGAAAGGTTAGCCGGGGGGAAGATTACCAGGAGTTTCTCGAAACGTGGGATAAAACGCTACAAGAGGGACTGTGGGAGAAATTGGAAACACTCATCAATGCTCCAATGAATATCGGCGAGGCGATCAAATTACTGCAAAAGATGGAAAACCCCGATGAGGGTGTAACTGGCGCGGCTGAAGATCCTGGTGAGTAGAAAGCAGTAAGTCCCGGACAACACGATGATGTATTCGCGGAACCCTTCTATTCAAAACACTCAATCTTCTTCGTTTAAACCACTCTCCATACGCTTCAAAAGAGTAAAGTTAAGTGCCGCGATCAAGATCATTACGACAAACAAGACCAAATAACCGATCTTGAAATTCTCCTCCCCTACCCAAAGGGTAAATTCGGACATTCCACCGATTCCAGAAATTAAGGTAAGTGGCATAAAAATAGTAGTGATCAGGGTAAGACGGCGCATGATGGCATTTGTGCGATTGGAGGTCTTTGCCATGCGATTGCTGATCATTGAAAGGTGGATCTCCATCAGACTTGTCACCTGGTCGCGGGCAGTTTCAGAAATTTCGTAATAACGGGAAAGGTGGTCATAGACATCCCGGAAAAATATTATCGACTGATCGCTGACAAATTTACTGTCCTTGCGGATCAATTTGCTGATTACTTCCCGTTCATAAAAAACAGATTTACGGATGACCATCAAAGAACTTCTTGAATCCATCAGTCGGGAAAGATCAAAGTCGCGGGTATTTGCCAGAATGTCATCCTCATCCTGGTCCAATTTGATCTCAATTTGGTCAATTGCCTGGAATTTGCGATCGACCACCATATCAGTGATCAAGTGCAAAAGGAGAGAGGGACCGTTCTTAATCCGTTCTCGTTCCCGTTCGACTGCACGTTCAATTCCCGCCAAAAGTGGTTGACCAGATTTGTCGCGCTTTGTTGAGCTAACTAAAAAGTTGGATCCGATGAACAAGTCCAGTTCATGGGTGATGACTTCTGAATCTATACTTTCAAAGATGTTAAAGACCATGAAAGAGTAATCAGGGAATAAATCCAATTTGGGCAACTGTTCCTCATTAAGAGCATCTTCAACAGATAGCGGATGAATATTCAACGCTGTCATGAGTGGTTGAAGGGTCTCCAAATCCGGATCACAGTAATCCAGCCATAGATAGCCACCTGAGTCGACCGCCTTTAGCCCATCCTTCAGGGATGAGATTGTTGAGAGCTTTCCGCTCTCGTCTATGTAAAAGAAACGGGAGAGAGGAATTGAAGGATTCTCAGGTTTAACTACGGAAAGGTTTTCAGTCATGTTGTTCCTAACGATAAGGGTGTCTATTGATCAGTTTGACCAATGGAGAGAATGGGTTCCAGTTTAGCAGCCTGGCAAAGCTCCCGATTGAGGCAGTCCGCGTGGATTGGATCTGCCGACGCTTCTGCCACATATTTGGCAAGCCCACAACGGCCTTTTTTTTTGCTTGCCAGATCGATTTTCTGTTTGCCATAAACAATCCAGTCAGCAGGTAACCAAGGTTAACAAGCAGGTGGGCTGGCAGTAACAGCCAAAAGAGCAGTCCAGGCATATTCTTGACGAAAGCCCATACCAGGTTGCGCTGACCGTAAAAGACGGAGAAATCGCTTCTGCTGCCTGTACTGCCAGAGCCAACATGATGGACCACCGCATCCGGAAGGTAAAGACAGGGATAGCCAACCAACCGCAAGCGCAGGTCAAGGTCCACATCTTCCATATAGGCAAAAAAATCTTCATCAAAACCACCGGTTTGCTCGAAAGCAGAGCGCGGATAAGCTGAAGCTGCAGCGCAAGCGCTGATTACATAGCGGGGGTTGATGGAACTAAAGTTGGCAGATCGATTATGGTTTTGTCGCCAAGCCAGACCACTGGCATGGTAGACATTCCACTCCCCATCCAGAGTTTCGGGGTTGTTTGCCTGCAAGAGGCGGGACGCAAAGCAGTGCCCGGGATGCGTTTGGGCAGCCTGGTGGAGGATGGTAAGCCAATTGGACTCAGGAAAAGCATCCCCATTCAACAGCACCAGATACTCACCTCTCGCGGATTTGGCGGCCAGATTGTTACCGCCTGCAAAGCCAAGATTGGTTTCAGAGCTTAGTAATCGTAAGTCCAGGTTAGAATGTTGACTCAAAACAACGGGGTCAGGTGGTTCTTTTGCGCCATTATCCAGGAGGACAATTTCGAAATCCTTGAAGGATTGTTTTTCCAATGCCTGAAGAATATCTGATAAGTATTGAGCACTTTCCCAGAATAAGATGAGCACTGAAAAGAAAGGTTTGGTCATGGTGAGTGTTCCTGGCTATGGATATTATAGTTTAGGTAAGGTTGTATGAAGAAGATTCTTAGCCAGGTTGATGAAATCGTATAATAGGTAGAAATCACTTGGCAGGATGGACTTACATGACAAACTCGAAGAAGACCAGTCAAAAGAAAAACACCAGTTCAACGAAGAACCCCCAGTCAAAAACTGCGGGTACAAAAACACACAGTGCTCGAATCAGTACCAACACTGAGCAAAAAGATGCCATTCCCTCCTGGATTTGGTTTTTGATTGTGATAGTCGTGGCGGCAGGCGGATACTGGTTGATCCAACGTACCAATCAACGTCAACAGGTAGATAACTCTCTGCCGGCAGAAATGAGCGTTTTAGAAGTAGCAAAACTTGACAAAACTGACTGTCTATTTCTGGATGTCCGCGAACCATCCGAATGGAATGAGGGGCATATTGAAGGCGCAACATTGATACCTTTGGGGCAGCTGGAAGCACGAAAGAATGAACTGCCAACAGACCAAAAAATCGTGGTGGTGTGTCGGTCTGGCAACCGCAGCGCCCAGGGCAGGGATATCTTGTTGAAAGAAGGCTTCGTGTCCGTGACCAGCATGGCAGGTGGAATGAGCGATTGGATCAGCCAGAATCTGCCTGTTATAACTGGTCCTTGATAGCTCAATAATTACAAAATTTATTACTCCTACTTTTTTGCAAGGGCGACATCATTGATCTCCCATTCTGTGAGGTCGGTTGCGCAAGTCCCCTCGTCCTCTTCATATGGTAAGATTAGAAGTTGTTTGATGCTTATATTCAAAGGTGAAATGATTGGCTAACGCTTCTAAACCCGTCTACGATTCTGCCACTTACCGCGTTTCTGCGATTTCCGAATTACAAGAATTAGGAAAATATCGCTACCTACTCGGGCAACTAATTCGGCGGGATATCCTAACGCGTTACAAGCGCTCGGTGCTGGGTGTGGCATGGACAATGCTAAACCCTCTGGGCACGATGTTGATTTTAACCTTTGTCTTTTCCAACTTTTTCAAATCAACTGTACCGCACTACCCAGTCTACATCTTGAGTGGTTTGCTTGTTTGGAACTTTTTCTCACAGGGGACGAATGCTGCCATTAGCGGCTTGGTCTGGGGTGGTAGTTTGCTTAAACGCATCTATATTCCCAGCACCGTTTTTGGCGTCTCGGCGATTGGCACAGCGCTGGTTAACCTTGTTCTTTCGCTTTTTCCGCTTGTGATTGTGATGCTGATTGATAGTGCTCCGTTCTACTTGTCATTGCTGTTTTTACCCGTCGCGATCTTGCTTCTGACAGCATTTACACTTGGATTTGGGCTGTTCATATCTTCTCTAGCGGTCTTTTTTCCCGATGTGGCTGAGATGTACCAGGTTTTGCTGACTGCCTGGATGTACCTGACTCCCATTATCTATCCAGAGAGTCTGATTTCAGCAAAATTTATGCCCATTTATAGAATTAATCCAATGTATTGGATGGTCAAAATGTTTCGTTTGCCAATTTTTGAAGGGCGAATGCCTACCTGGCAGGAATTTATACCTGCCCTTGCCTGGTCGGCTGGAATGTTGTTGCTTGGTTGGATCTATTTCACTTCAAAAACGGAGGAATATGCCTACCGTGTTTGATGTGACCTCAGAAACACCAGTGAAGACCACGACCCAACCGGTCATACAGCTCGAAAACGTCTCGGTGAGTTATCGTTTGCCTTCAGAAAGAATTGGAACCTTCAAAGAATATGCCATTCGTAAGTTGCAGCGCAAAATTCGAATTGAACAATTCTGGGCGCTGACAGATGTCAGCCTGCAGGTCAACCGGGGTGAGGTTTTTGGGCTGATTGGCAATAATGGTGCCGGCAAGAGCACCATGTTGAAGGTTATTTCCAAAGTATTGAAACCCACCAAGGGAAGGGTGGTAGTTTATGGAAAAATTGCCCCCTTGCTTGAACTTGGTGCTGGTTTTCACCCGGAGTTGTCGGGACGGGAAAACGTCTTCCTCAATGGCGCCTTGCTTGGCTATAGCCGGGCAGAGATGGAAGCAGTTTTTGATGAAATCGTTGAGTTTTCGGAATTAGAGCAATTTATCAACTCGCCGATACGCACCTACTCTTCGGGCATGTATGCCCGTTTGGGATTTGCTGTCGCAACTGCCCATATGCCCGAGATCCTGATTTTGGATGAAATTCTGAGCGTAGGGGATGAGGCGTTCCAACGAAAATGCAACCATCGCATGAAGACCTTCCAACAGGCTGGAGCAACTGTGCTGATGGTCTCGCACGGTCTGGATATGTTGGAAAGCATGTGCGATCGTATCGCTTGGATCGACCACGGCAAAATGCAACAAATCGGTGAGCCACAGGAAGTGATTTCCGCTTACCGCGGAGAAAATTTGTAATGGAATTTATTCGTACAACTATCCCGGATGTGGTTTTAATCAAACCCAAGATGCATGGTGATCACCGCGGTTTTTTTATGGAAACCTTTCGCCAGGCTGAGTTCGATTCTTTTTGCGGGCACCAGGATTTTGTGCAGGATAACCATTCAGGCTCACCACGAGGAATCTTGCGGGGGCTGCACTATCAACTGCATCAGACGCAGGGCAAGCTTGTGCGGGCTGCGGTAGGTGAGGTTTTAGATGTCGCGGTTGATATTCGCCAGGGCTCTCCCACTTTTGGCAAATGGGTTGGCGAAGTTTTGAGCGCTGAAAATCGACACCAACTCTGGGTACCTCCGGGATTTGCTCATGGTTATTACGTGATGAGTGAATGGGCGGAGTTCCTCTATAAAGCAACCGATTATTACGCCCCTGAATGGGAGCGCAGCATCCTTTGGAATGACCCGGTAGTGGGGATCGATTGGCATTTGGTTGAGGGTGTGTTGCCCACGTTGTCTACAAAAGACGCTTGCGCGCCGACACTAATGGATGCCGAGGTGTTTCCTGTAGACTGGTCGGTTGAAAAAGGATTCAAGGAGTAAACATGAAAATTGTGTTAGTCACCGGTGGAGCGGGCTTCATTGGCTCGAACTTTATCCATTACTTGTTGAAAAAAGATCCGGATGTAAAAATTGTTAACCTTGATGCCCTGACTTATGCTGGCAGCCTTGAGAACCTTACGGATTTGCCCAATCCTGACCGCCACTTGTTTGTCCATGGCAATATCACTGATCGGGCTTTGCTGGACCAGCTATTCAGCGAGCACAAAATCGATACTGTTATTAATTTTGCGGCAGAATCGCACGTGGACCGTTCTATCCTCAATCCCGGTGTTTTCGTAGAGACCAACGTTGTTGGCACCTACACCCTACTTGAAGCTGCCCGGAGTGCCTGGCTAATGGATACAATTATTCCAATTGAAAACCGCTTCCATCACGTTTCCACGGACGAAGTTTTTGGCACATTGACCCGTGAGGATCCTCCTTTCGAAGAAAGTACGCCCTATGCGCCGCGTTCGCCCTATGCCGCCGCAAAAGCCTCCAGCGACCACTTTGTACGCGCCTATCATACGACTTTTGGCTTGCCCATCAGCATCAGCAATTGCTCCAATAACTATGGTCCGCGCCAATTCCCTGAAAAACTGATTCCGTTAATGGTCTTGAACGCGCTAAACGGCAGACCTCTGCCAGTCTATGGCGACGGTATGCAAATCAGAGACTGGCTATACGTGGACGATCACTGCGAGGCTATCCTGAGCATTGTCAAGAACGGACAGGTTGGTGAGACCTATTGCGTAGGCGGTGATAACCAGCCTCCCAATATTGAAATTGTGAACACCATTTGCGACATACTTGACGAACTGCAGCCAAATTCTGCTTACGCCCCACATAACCAGTTGATCAGTTACGTGGCTGATCGACCGGGGCACGACCGGCGTTATGACATCAACATTGCCAAAATTGAGCAGGAACTCGGCTGGAAGCCCAGCCACGACTTGCGCCAGGGTCTGGTAGACACTGTAAAATGGTATTTAGACAACCCTGAATGGGTTGAGGCAATTACGAAACAATCCGATTACCACAACTGGCTCCAGAAAAACTATTCGGGCAGAAAGGCGTAGACATGAAAGGGATCATCCTCGCAGGCGGAAAAGGCACCAGGCTCTACCCATTGACCATGGCGATCAGCAAGCAATTGCTGCCGGTCTATGACAAACCCATGATCTACTACCCGCTCTCCATGCTAATGCTTGCTGGCGTTCGGGAAATTTTGGTCATCACGACCCCTGAAGACAGCGATCAATACAAGCGTCTTTTGGGTGATGGCAGCAAGTTGGGTATGACCTTCCAGTACGCCACCCAGGCTGTTCCACGTGGGCTGGCTGATGCCTTTTTGGTTGGGAAAGACTTCATCGGTGACGATAAAGTCTGCCTGATTTTGGGTGACAATATTTTCTTTGGACACGGGTTACCGGAGATCTTACGAAGTGCTGCCGCACAAGAAAGTGGCGCGGTGGTGTTTGCGTACCCGGTCAAGGACCCCGAACGTTACGGTGTGGTGGAATTTGATGATAACGGCAAAGCCATCAGCCTGGAAGAAAAACCCCTCAAACCGCGCTCCAATTACGCAGTGCCCGGAATTTACTTCTACGATAACCGCGTTGTTCGCTATGCTGAAGAACTGGAACCTTCGCCGAGAGGTGAAATTGAGATTACTGATATTAATCGGCGTTTCCTCAATGATGGAGAATTATCAGTAAAGGTGCTGGGGCGGGGCGTTGCCTGGCTGGATGCCGGCACGCACGAATCGCTGCTGCAGGCATCGATGTTTGTTCAGGCGGTTGAAGACCGCCAGGGCATGATGATTTCGTGCATTGAAGAAATCGCATACCGCATGGGCTATATCGATGAAGAATGCCTGCGTAACTGTGCTGAACCGCTGGTGAGTAACGAATATGGACAGTATTTGTTGCGATTTTTGGACGGATTGAAAAAATGAAAAAGATTTTACTTTTTGCCCGTAACGGTCAGCTCGGTTTTGAATTGCAGCGCACACTCGCACCGTTAGGAGAAGTGATGGCTCTGGATTTTCCCGAAGTGGATTTCACGAAACCTGCTTTGGTGAGTGCTTTAGTTAGAGAATGGCACCCGGATTTTCTGGTTAATCCTGCTGCGTACACTGCTGTAGATAAAGCTGAATCAGACCGTGAAACCGCCTTTTTAGTGAACCGTGATTCAGTAAGAGCATTGGCAGTAAGTGCGGCAGAGCTAAAAATCCCTTTTATTCATTATTCGACCGATTACGTCTTTGACGGTACAAAGAGATCTGCTTATGTCGAAACTGACACTACCAACCCGTTGAATGTTTATGGACAAAGCAAACTCGAGGGCGACCAGGCGGT
>JBCFBG010000115.1:0-1785 GCA_038562515.1 Anaerolineaceae bacterium | reverse complement strand
ATTTCACTGCGACCCCCCAACGCTCATTATTCATTCACGTCGAAGGGCACCACTTATCCCGAAGTTACGTGGCTAAATTGCCTAGTTCCTTAACAAGGGTTCTCCCGTTCGCCTTGGTATACTCTACCCATCTACCAGAGTCGGTTTGCGGTACAGGCACTCGAGTTTCATCGTTTAGAAGCTTTTCTTGGCAACAAGGCTCAACTCACTTACGCCTTATAGGCTCGTTACGGCATCTCACCTCGACCTACGGATTTTCCTATAGATCTCAACGGCTGACATGCAATACACCCACACAACCAATCGTGGGCTGGCCTACCTCGTTGCGTCCCTCCATCACTCTACTCAAGTGGTTCCGGAATGTTGACCGGATGTCCATCGCCTACGCCTCTCGGCCTCGGCTAAGGCCCTGACTAACCCGACGCGGATTGACCTGGCGTCGGAAACCTTAGATATACGGCGAACACGGTTCTCACGTGTTTTACGCTACTTATGTCTGCATTCTCACTTCTGCCCACTCCAGCCGTCCTCACGGTCGACCTTCATCGCTGGCAGAACGCTCCCCTACCAATCTCGCCTAAGCGAGAGTTCAAAGCTTCGGTATTGTACTTAGCCCCGTTGAATTTTCCGCGCAAAATCACTCGACCAGTAAGCTATTACGCACTTTTTAAAGGGTGGCTGCTTCTAGGCAAACCTCCTGGTTGTTTCAGTAACTTCACATCGTTTCCCACTTAGTACAAATTTGGGGACCTTAGCTGTTGATCTGGGCTGTTTCCCTCTCGACCCCGAAACTCATCTCCCGGAGTCCGACTGCTAAGCTTGGAGTAACGGCATTCGGAGTTTGATTAGGTTTGGTAAGCTATAAGCCCCCTAGCCCATTCAGTGCTCTACCTCCGTTACTAAACGCTTAACGCTAGCCCTAAAGCTATTTCGGGGAGAACAAGCTATCTCCAAGTTCGTTTGGCATATCACCTCTAACCACAGTTCATCCCCTAATTTTGCAATATTAGTAGGTTCGGTCCTCCACGAGCTGTTATACTCGCTTCAACCTGACCATGGTTAGCTCACCTGGTTTCGTGTCTAATCCTTGCGACTGCACGCCCTATTCAGACTCGCTTTCGCTGCGGCTTCGGATGTAACTTCCTTAACCTTGCCACAAAGATTAACTCGCAGACTCATTCTCCAAAAGGCACGCCGTCAGGCATAGTGCTGCGCACAAGCTTTCGCTATAGCACGAACACACCATTAGCCCTTCGACTGTTTGTAAGCTTACGGTTTCAGGTTCTTTTCACTCCCCTAACAGGGGTACTTTTCACCTTTCCCTCACGGTACTTGTTCACTATCGGTCATCAAATGTATTTAGTCTTAGAGAGTGGACTCCCTAGATTCCAACCGGATTAGCGTGCCCGGTTGTACTCAGGTATCCAACGAGAGTTTCGACATTTTCGCGTACAGGACTATCACCTTCTGTGGTTGGCTTTTCCATACCAATTCTGCTAACGTCTCAATTTGTAACTCTTAGTCGTCGGACCCTACAACCCCGACCCAGTAAACTGGATCGGTTTAGACTGTTCCCCGTTCGCTCGCCACTACTTGGAGAATAATTTCTTTTCCTCATGGTACTTAGATGTTTCAGTTCCCATGGTTCCCTTCATACGTCTATATATTCAACGCATGATGCTGGTGGTTCGCACCAGCAGGTTTCCCTATTCGGACATCCCCGGATATATCGCTTGTTCACAGCTCCCCGAGGCTTATCGCAGTGTCCCACGTCCTTCATCGGCA
>JBCFBG010000060.1:0-10866 GCA_038562515.1 Anaerolineaceae bacterium | reverse complement strand
TCATCTGGCGCTTGTCTACGCGCATTTCGGGATCCCTTGAGATCGGCAGCTCGTAGGAATATTGCGAGGATCGAACGATCAGTTTTGCGCCAATGAAGTCTTCGTCGAATCTCCCTTGCTGGTGTTGGTAGTAATAATTGTAGTAAGTTTCCCAGTAACGAGAAGTACGCTGCAACTCTAGCGGTTCCGGCAGCGCGCTGTTTCGGTATTGAATAAATAATCTTAGGTCTTTAGGCGCATTGATGACAAAAACCGAGAGCCCTGGCGTTTGCAACTGGTTCGCGGAGGCTGTTCCAATGGGGAGAAAGGAGGCGATAGCAAGCGCCAAAACGGCCATCAACAGGTACGATCTTCTCATCTTGCTCCTCCCGGAATGATTATGGTTTTCATTATATATGGAAAAGAAGCTCAGGCTGACGAATCTATTTTACTTTGAATTCCTTACGGAAACAAGCCATCCATACCACCTCCTGGCATTACGTCGTAATTAGAAGCGCAAAAACTGCCGATCGTGTTTCTCTTTGCAATATCGGATTCAAAGCCAAGCAACTTACTTGGTGTTACTTTTAAGCTTAGCCTTTACTTTCTTGCTTTTTTTGAAATGGAGAGAGGATCATCCGCTTCAGTATTCGCAGCGTCCCGCCATAGTGGAAGTAAGCCCCATTCTTGTGATTTGTCAGGATTTTATCTGTCATCCAAACAGCAACCTCATCGATGGGACTGGAAATTATCCCTAAAATTCCTTTAACTTTCTCCCATTCTTCCGGCTTTTTGTCGTATTGTCCAGTCACGAGCTCGGTAAGAACCATACCTGGTTGTAAGGCACCAGCGATAATTTTTGGGTGGTCCAATTCTTTGAAAAGACACCTATTAAAATAATGTAACCCTGCTTTGGTCATCCCATAAATGGATAACCCATCGACATTGTTCGTTTTGCCATTAGCCCCCAAACCTTCCACATTATAAACTGCTCCAAAGCCTTGACCCAAAAAGGCTTGTATCGCCACCTTGGTTCCAAGTATTTCTCCAAGAATATTCGTCTCAACAACAGACCTAATTTCTTCAACCGGAATTTCCCAGGCATGTGCCTGTTCGTTTGAAATCCCTGCGTTATTAATCCAGATGTCAATATCACCAAATCTTGTTTTACTTAACTCCCATAAGGCTTGTATTTGGTCATATTGGGTAACATCACATGCAAAACCTGCCACCTGGTCATTAGGATAGTCTCCCTCAAGATTTGCAACCGAATTTCTAACAGATTCATCCGATCTTCCGCTTATCACTACCTTACAACCTTTTTTCAAAAATTCGCCTGCAAGTGCAAACCCTATTCCACGTGTGCTTCCTGTGATAACGATTGTTTTCATAGTTTCCTTAATTTATATGGGGGTAAGAAACCCATCGATGGATTAAGTATACCGTTACTGAAATATCCGGTTTGGAAATGGTCTAAATTTCTTCCCCTGGAGCGGTAAAGCGCCAGCCTGTACGATGGTAACTTTAACAACAAAACCTCCCCAATCCGGAGAGGTTTTGTGTTGAATCTGGCCAAAAAATTACCCTTGTTTGGCTTCGAATTCTTTTAGGAAATCAATCAGGGCGTCAACGCCTTCTTTTGGCATGGCATTGTAAATGGAGGCTCGCAAACCGCCCACCGATTTATGACCCTTGAGGTTATCAAACCCGGCAGCCTTGGTGGCAGCAACAACTTCAGCGTCCAATTCAGCGCTCTCAGTCACAAAGGGAATATTCATCAGTGAACGATCTTCTTTGACGACTGTACCCTTGAACATCTTGCTGTTGTCCAGGAAATCATACAGAGGTTGGGCTTTGGCCATATTGATCTGGTTCATTGCTTCCAGTCCGCCCAGGTTCTTCAGATACTTGAAGACCTTACCGCAGACATAGATCGCCCAGCAGTTGGGGGTGTTGTACATGGAGTCGTTTTCGGCATGAATGTCATAACGCATATAGGTCGGGATTTTTTCATCCAGGTCGGTCCGAATCAGGTCTTCACGAATGATCACGATCGCCAGACCAGCAGGACCAACATTTTTCTGCACGCCGCCATAGATCATTCCATAGTCGCTGACATTGACTGGTTTGGAAAGGAACATTGAGCTTTGGTCAGACACCAATGGTTTTCCCTTGGCATTGGGGAGTTTATGATAGGTAGTTCCGTTGATGGTTTCGTTTTCACAGATATAAACATAATCAGCATCTTCAGAGATGGGTAGATCGGAAACATCGGGAATGTAGCTGTAATTTTTGTCTTTACTGCTGGCAACCAGGTTGACCTTACCGTATTTTTTGGCTTCGCTATAAGCTTTGCTTGACCAGCTGCCAGTCACAATATAATCTGCAACTCCGTTTTTCATCAAGTTCATTGGGATCATGGCGAATTGGAGGGTTGCTCCGCCTTGAATGAACAGGACTTTGTAGTTATCCGGAATGTTCATCAGCTCGCGTAAATCTGCTTCAGCTTCTTCAGCAATGCGAATAAAAACCTTACTGCGGTGGCTCATTTCCATTACGCACATACCAGAACCCTGGTAGTTCATCATCTCATCGCGAATTTCTTCTAACACTGGAACGGGAAGGGTGCTTGGACCTGCTGAAAAGTTGTAGACGCGGTCGTACTTTAACATAAAATCTCTCCTTTTATTTCTAAAGTCATCGTTTCTCGTACACCTGGCGGTGCTTATTGGTACCCTGTGATTGGGGCGTTATAGACTACTAAAATCCTAACCTTCAAATCCTTTTCGGTCAAGGACAAAAAGCCAGATGATGGCCAAAAGGTATGACCAAAAACTAATGACGCGATATTGATAGTTCGTAAGGTCTGGTCCGATGCAATTTTGCATCATGGGATGTCGTGGCAGATCTTTTGGAAAAAGAAAAAGGCACGAGAAAAGTGAAAACCTCAGATGACCCAATGAGAGAGAAACGCCTGGGTCTCGGGTTCCTGGGGGTTATTGAACAGGTGTTGAGGGTTTCCAGTCTCCACAACTTTCCCATCCTCCATGAAGACTACTTCATCAGCCATCCGCAAAGCCTGCGCAGGCGCATGGGTGGTAAAGATAAGCAAACCACTGGTATTTTCAAACCATTCTTGCAATAACCTCTCCACGATATCTGTTCCGCGGATATCAGTGGCAGAAGTAGGTTCATCAAGTAACAATACTTCCTTCGGCACAGCCAGCACCCTTGCCAGACCGAGCCGCTGTTTCTCCCCACCCGAAAGCGTGCTGCCCCTGGAATGGAGTAGAGCGCTCAATCCAACTTTTTCAAGGGCAATCAAAGCTAAAAACTCTCGTGCCGGCTCGTTTTCCAACGTCATGCTTACATTTCTGAGCACTGAGAACGAGAAACCATACGGCGATTGCGGCAGGTATCCTACCTTGTGATCCAGGTTCAAGCCTTCGATTGATCCCTGGCTGAGTTGGACGGTTCCCATCAAAACTCGCAAAAGCGTCGTCTTTCCGCTTCCATTTTCACCGATGATTCCATATCGTTTCCCTTTTTCAAAGCGCAGACTTGGTACATCCAAAATCAGGCGACCTTTGGCTTTGACAAGGATATTCTTTAATTCAATCATCTGATGCTGCCTTCTGAATGCGATTCACCACTGAATTCACCAGGAAGGAGATAAGCAGCAAGATCAAGCCCAGTGCAATGGCAAATTCGAAACGACCCATATTCGTTTGCATCATGATAGCAGTGGTCATGACCCTGGTCTTGAATTGAATGTTCCCTCCGACCATCTGCACAGCCCCAACTTCAGCTATTGAACGTCCAAAACCAGCCAGTACAATCGAAACAAAGGGTACCCTGAAGTCAAGCAGAAAATATTTCAGCCGTTTGCCTCCTCGAATACCAACCCCAACCAAGGTTTCATTGATTGCTTTGGCACTAATGCCAACCAGGTTGGCCGTCATTGCAATGATAAAGGGCGTGATCAGCAGTACTTGGGCGGTTACCATTGCTTCTACTGTATAGAGCAGCTCAAAGGTTCCCAATGGTCCACTTCGGGAGAGCATAAGAAACACGATCAGACCAGCAACAACCGGGGGTAAACCCAGAAGAGTGTTGACAAGCCGGGTGAACACACGTTTTCCACGAAAATCATTTGCACCTAACAGAACTCCTGCCGGGATCCCAATCAGAGATGAAAAAAACGTGCTAAAGAGCGACATGCGTAGAGTCACAGCAATAATTTGGCGCAATTCAGGATCTGCGCCAAACAGGAGGTCAAGGATGGACTTAATGAGTTCCAATGGTATCGTCTCCGGAAGGGCATTCCTGCCCTTCCGGTCGTTATTATAAAGGCTTAGTCAAGATTAAAGAATAGAGGCTCGCCATATTCCGCAACACCGAATTCTGCAATCATTTTCCGAGCCTGGTCGGTTTTGATCCAGTCAACAAAAGCCTGAGCACCGGCAACATTCGATTCAGCGAAGCGCTTTGCAGAAATTATGATCATCGAATAGGTATTCTTCATATCATCGGTTTCTTCCAGAAGCATTGATAAATTATCTTCATGTGCAAGGAAGGTGGCTTTGTCTGAAAGCGTGTAAGCTTGTTTTTCGTCGGCGATGGTCAGTGTCTGTCCCATTCCCTGACCAACACTGTTGTACCATTCTTGTCCAGTAGGATCGAACTCGATTGATTTCCAAATCGCGTTTTCCTTATTGTTTGTCCCGCTCTCATCACCACGGGAAATGAAAAGTGAACCGGAATCAGCAATTTTCTTGAACGCTTCAGATGCAGTCGCAGAGCCAGCAACATCAGCAGGATCGTCTGCAGGTCCAACGATGACAAAGAAATTGTACATAAAGGGTAAACGAACTTCCTCAAAACCTTCGGCAATGAATTCTTCTTCAGCCGATTTCGAGTGGACGAGCAGAATATCCGCATCGCCCATGCGACCTTTTTCGATCGCAGCGCCTGTGCCGGCAGAGGTGATTTCGAGCGTGTAGCCAGTTGCTTTTTCGAACTCTGGTTGTAGGTAAGCCATCAGACCGGAGTCATTGACAGAAGTGGTCGTGGACATGCGGATCACCTTATTTTCAGGCTCTTGTGTACAACCGAAAGTAGTAAGTAAAAGAATTGAGACGATGGACAGGAAAAGAAGTTTTTTCAGATCAATAGTTTTCATATTACCTCACAAAGTTTTTCCATTTTTAGGAATTTCCTGGATTATACTCAATTATTGACTATTAAGGGGAAACTACACTAATTTTTGATTTATTTTAAATGAGAAAAGGATTATTCGCGACAAAAGGTTCCCACGTTCCCCATTAACCCATAACGTAGCAGAAGTACTATTAAACTGAACAGTCATAAACAATTCCGAAAGTCTTCGGAATTGTTTATGACTGTTCAAAAGTGTTTATGCGAGTAAAGCTGACTTGTCTACGTTCTCGCGCCAGGTTGAGCGCACTCGTAAGCATCACCACGCAAGGTTTCCACTGCGTGATTCATGACTGGTAAAAAGACTTCCAAGCATTCCAGCGCAGCTCTGGGACTTCCCGGGAAATTTATGATCAACGTTTTACCGCGAATACCAGCCGTCGCTCGAGAAAGCATCGCAAAGGGGGTAATTTTCAGGCTTTGAGCCCGGATAGCCTCGGCAATACCAGGAGCTGGCCGTTCAACCACAGCCATAGTCGCTTCTGGCGTATTATCCCTCGGCGCAAAGCCAGTCCCTCCGGTCGTGAAGACCAGGTCGAGTCCTTGTTCAGCATAATCGGTCAGTTTTTGTTTTATCTGCTCAAAATCATCAGGAACAATATCCTGAAAAGCAACTTCGGCTTTGCCTTGTATGGCTTCTGTCAGGGCTGGACCGGAACGATCCTCCCTCTCCCCGGTAGAACCCTTATCACTAACTGTCAATATGGCTACGCGCACTGTCGGGATAATTTTAACATCTTGCCCAGCCATGATCGCGCCTTCTTTGATTACCTTCGCAAAAATCCCTTCTCTTGGCATAACGCAATCTCCAACCTGCTGGAACACCTGGCAGTGTCGGTGGCACTCCTTGCCTATCTGGGTGATTTCCAGGAGTGTATCTCCAATTTGCAGGCGGGTTCCGATCGGTAGATGCCAAAGATCTACATCCTGGGTGGTGATATTCTCAGCAAAAATGCCCGGTCTCAATTCAACAGTAGCATTGTTGTGCATCTTTTCAAAGCTGCTCAAATCTAACAGGCTGACCTGTCGATGCCAATCACCGGCGTGGGCGTCATTAACGATACCGTGATTGAATTTCAAGTCAATCTTATCAACCGGGTGCTTGATGGTGCCTTTTCTTTCGCTAATATTGACAGAAATAACCTTTCCCATTTAGCCTCCGATCCTGCTCATATTTCGTTGTTCCAAAACTTCCTGGTTAAAGAGGTGACATCTTGGTTTGTCTAAAATCGCTTGATGAATTACCTGTTTCAAGGAGTCCTTCCCCTCCGCCAATGCCTCGAGTAAGGAAAGCTCAGCATCTCTTCCAAGGCAGGTTCGCAAAGAACCGTCACTCATGACCCGAATGCGGTTGCAGTCGCTGCAAAAGGCATGAGAAATCGGGCTGATAAAGCCCACACGACCCAAAGCGCCGTCAAATGTGTAATCAGATGAAGGTTGACCGTGAAGTCTGGGCGGGAGAGGCTTTAACCAAGGTCTTTCTGCGATCAGATCCTGGTTATTCAAGCGCAATTTGTTGCTGCCATTGCCACCACCGATGGGCATATACTCAATAAAGCGCACATCAATATTTTCTTTTGATGTCAGGGCGATGAAATCATCCACCTCACCATCATTTACACCGCGCATGAGCACCACGTTGATCTTGATTGGGTCAAACCCTGCGGCTAAAGCTGCCTGGATACCATCCAGCACCTTCTGCAAACTGCCGCCTGTCAATTCTTTAAAAAGATCTGGTTTAAAGGTATCCATACTGATGTTCAACCGTTTCAAACCAGCTTTTTTCAGGTCAACGGCCATTTCTGCCAGCATCTGAGCATTCGTGGTCATCGAGAGGTCCTTTAAACCAGGCAAGCTTGCGATGCCCCTGATTATCTGCAGCAGGTCCTTGCGAAGCAGAGGCTCACCACCAGTCAGACGGATGCGTTCGACACCCAGTTCAACGCAGACTTCCGCAATAAGGATCAATTCTTCTGCGCTCAATTCTGCGCTTTTTGGACAAAAACCTTCGTCAACACGACAATAGGTGCAGCGTAAAGTACAGCGCTCTGTTAAAGAAAGGCGCAAATAGTCAATCTGCCTTCCGAATGTGTCTTTCAAATGGCGTATTCCTCCCGGTTAAATTCCCCTGATTGGCCCCCGCTCTTTTTTTCAAGTTTGATTTCGCTGATCACCATGGCACGATCAACTGCTTTGCACATATCGTAAATTGTGAGCGCAGCAACGCTGGCTGCAGTCAAAGCTTCCATCTCTACGCCAGTGCCATATGTTGTTTTTGTTTCAGCAACAATTCGGAGCGTGTCATTTGATACAAATTCGAATTCGACCTTTGCAGAAGTTAAAGGCAATGGGTGGCAAAGCGGAATCAGTTCTGAGGTTTTCTTGGCTGCCATAATTCCTGCCACACGGGCTACCGCCAGAACATCACCTTTTTTGACCTCGCCTGAGCGGATCAATTCCAGTGTTTCCGAACGCATTCTAACAGTGCCCGATGCGACGGCTATGCGCTCTGTATCAATTTTTCGGCTGATATCTACCATGATCGCGCGACCGTTCTCATCCAGGTGGGTCATTTTCATAAGAGTATGTCTCCGGGGTTGTTTATCTGGTAACCACCCAGTTTTTCAAGCCTTTGATTGAAGTCTTCGCTGCACATCACTTCCAGCAAACGCTGGTATTCTGGATGGTCGAGCGTTTTCTCCGCAACCAGCAGGTCGTACTGTTCCTGGATCAAAGGGACAAACCCCAGATCATAAATCTTGGCTGCCGCAAGGATGCCCATTCCAGCGTCTGCAGTTCCACTTGCAACAGCTGCTGCTACAGCAGTATGGGTGATCTCTTCACGTTCATAGCCTTTGATCTGTGAGATCTCGAGCCTGTTTTGTTTCAAGAGGTAATCAAGTAAAATCCTGGTCCCGGAGCCTTTTTGTCGATTGACATAATTGACTCTCGCCAGGTCCGCGATCCCAGTGATTCCCAAAGGGTTGTCGTTTGCGATGATCAAACCCTGGCTGCGATATACACAGCTGATCAATCGGACGCCGCCTTCAGGGAAGTAGCGGCGGACATAGCTCTTGTTGTATTCGCCAGTCTCTTCATCCAGTAAGTGGGTACCCCCCAGGTGAGATTCTCCACGTTTAAGTGCCATCAAACCACCCAGGCTGCCAACATGCGAAGATACCACCTTACTGTCAGGCCATCTCATTTTCATCAGGTCAATCAACTCATCGATTAACGGATCGTGACTGCCTGTGATTACCAAAGTTTTGTTAATGTCTTCCATTTTCCTCACCAAATTCACCGACACTCTCTCGCCGGCTTCATATCCTTCTGTATTTTGAGGAACCTCAATAATACCATCAGCCTTGACAAATGAACTCACAACGCCAGCTCCACGGTTGAGCGGGACTGCCACCAATTTACCGTTGACATTCCCAATCCTGGTTCGGATAAATTCGAGGTATTTGAGGGAAGAAGTCAGTCGTCTTGAAATGCTGGCTTCAACTCTGGGCGTTTCATCGTCAACTCTTTGTGTTAAAAGGTTCAATGCCGGACGTACCAATTCTTCCATCACCAAAATGGCGGAGACTGGGTATCCGGGTAGTCCAACTAAGGGTATCACTTCCGCACCCTTGCGTGCAAACCCAAGTACAACCGGTTTGCCAGGTCGGATGGCAACGCCATGCAGTATCACCTCGCCATTATCAGCAATGGCATCAACTGAAAAATCCTTTTTTCCAGCAGATGAGCCAGCATTGAGCATAACAAAGTCGCAAACTTCAGTTGCCTTCCGAAGTGCTTCCGTAAGCAATCCAGGCTCATCCCGGACGATAGGAAAAACGATCGGTTCACAACCCCAATCCTCAAGCATACCTTTGATAATGGTGGAGTTGAACTCGATGATGTCACCTTTCTGGGGGTCAGATTGGGGTGAAATCAGTTCATTACCAGTTGGGATCACCCCAACAACGGGTTTCTTCATCACAGAGATTTCCAAAACACCAGCTGCCAGCATGGCACCCTGGATAGCGGGAGTCACTACGGTGTAACTGGGGATGATCATATCGCCTGCGGCAATGTCCTCCCCAATTTGACGGATATGCTGCCAGGGGACCGCCGCTGTATAGAGCTGCACAGCCCCTTCTTCACCTTCGATCACGTCCTCAACCATCACAACCGCATCACAGTCTTCGAGTAGCGGGTCACCCGTGTTTACCCAGCGGAATTGTCCACTCTGCAAGGTGACGGGACGTGTCTCGGTCGCTCCATAAGTCAGTCTGGCATCAAGTACAATTCCGTCCATAGCGCAGGAATTATAGTGAGGGGCGCTGATGTGCGCGTAAACCGCTTGTGAGACAATTCGATGATTGGCATTCACAGTTTTTATCTGTTCTGTTCTTGGTCTCAAACCAGCAGAAATTAGTGAATCAACGAATTGAACTCGTGCTTCATCCAGCGGGATATTGCTCAAATATTTAAATGCCATGAGACCTCACAATCGGTGTACATAAACTTTTTCACCGGATGCCAAACCTTCCCGGTCACGTGGGATCAGGAAATAGCCATTTGCCTTGGAAACAGTAGAGATAAGACCGGATTTCGATGGAACAGGGGTTGCTTGGTCACCTTCAAGACGGACCAGGATCACTTCTTCGCGACCGTGGTTTGACGAAACCGCCCGGCTCAACCTGGCTTCGACCGGGTTTTGCTCTACCTGGCTGTTGGAAAATGAATAAAGCAGAGGTTTTACCAGGGCTTGGAACATAAAGAAAGCTGCCACCGGATTGCCAGGCAAGCCAAAGATTGGTTTGCCTTCAATTTGACCAACGATGGTCGGTTTACCGGGCTTAATTGCGATACCGTGCACAAAGATCTGCCCCAATGCCTCGATGAGGACCGGCATATTATCATGCTCGCCCACTGAGGTGCCGCCAGAAACAAGCAGCATATCGGTTTCCGCAAGCATGTTTTGTATCGCTGTTCTCAACAAATCGCGTTGATCTAACACAACTTCGTGAGTAATTGCCACTGCGCCAGCATCCTGCAGCAAGGCAGCCAGCATAGGAGTGTTTACATCACGGATTTTACCCGGTTCAAGTTGGTTGCCTGCCGACACTAGCTCATCACCAGTGGAGATTACACCAACCTTTGGCTGTCTGAAAACTTCGATTTCTGTTATTCCCATTGACGCAAGGGTACCGATATCAGCGGGATTGATTTTTCTTCCAACAGGCAGGATCATATTGCCAGGTTTGAGATCTTCCCCTTTGAAAATCATGTTTGCGCCTGGAGCGACAGGTTTTATAAAAGCGAATTCGCCAGCACCAAAGTCTTCCACGAATTCGATCATAACCATCGCGTCCGCACCTTGCGGTAAGGCTCCCCCCGTAGGGACGTAAAAACATTGGTCAGGTTTGAGCTGGTACGTTGGCATCTCACCCATCTGGGTTTCACCAGCTTTTCGCAAGATAGCAGGTATCGATTCGGAACAACCCACTAAATCTCGGCTGATCACAGCAAAACCGTCGACTGTAGAACGGTCAAAAGCAGGCACAAACTCGTCAGATATGATATTTTTTGCCAGGAAACGACCAATAACATGATTGAGCATCGTTGATTCTACGCTCGATCTCAAGTGACCAAACTGGCTCTGAACAATACTCTTCGCAT
>JBCFBG010000059.1:0-10911 GCA_038562515.1 Anaerolineaceae bacterium | reverse complement strand
CCACTTTGGCTTCTAAGCATCTGCCAACTGGACTCACAAGTAATTTCAACCCCACCCTCATCTGTCGGCAGGCGTTGGCACTCTCCACCAGACATTCCAATCCAAAAAACTTGAGCATCAAGGGTCTCTATGTTGCTGATTTGAATGTCTGCTGAATTTGATAGCTGTTTTTGTTCAGATGGGACCAGAATGGGTATAACATCCAGGCTATCTGTTGAAAATATTGACTTTGGTGTAGCCTTTGGCTCAATCTGTACCAGAAAATCGACGCCCTTGTCATTCTCATCCATCACTTTTACAGGTAAATACACTCGTTTATCTGCCAGTTCGATTGGCAACCCAGGTTCGATGAGGGTCCAGTTCAGAAATTCAGGGAGGTTCAAATCGAGTAAGGTCCAACTTCCCCCCCCATCCTGACTGTGATAAAGTGATTGTGAATCAGCCGGGTTGAGCATAAATCCAACTTTATTGTCAAGAAACACAAATTGTTCGGCGGCTGGCACTTCTCTCGCGTTCCAGTGCTTGCCACCGTCCCCAGTCACGAAGAGCGTTCCCACACTAAAGTTGCTGCTGGTGAGTTCCTTGATTAATACCATTGCATTATTTTTATCCAGCCACTGCATTTGGATATCTCCAAACGGTTGGGTGAATTGCTGGTTGATCTTTTCATCTAAGTTGCCGTCAACAACCGTCCAGGCTTTGCCCTGGGAAGAAGTCCTGTGGATTTCCAGGTCGACAGTAGTTTCAGTTTGGGTCAAATATAGGGCAAACCCCAGGTCAGATTTTGGGAAAGAAACCAGCATGTATGGCTCGACCAGGCTCGTTTCCGGGCTGATCTTGTTCCACTGTTTTCCGTCATCCTGGCTGTAAAACAATTCATTGCCAGATTTCAACCATAATTCGGAATTGGTGACCAGACCAAATTCAAGATCGTTTGGGTCCAGTTCTCCTGTAGCGGTCGTGGGAAAATCCTGTGTGGTCGCCAGATCCATTGGGATAAGGCTGATCAGCAATATTGCAACAATAGTAATCAAAACAAATTTACTTTTCATAGCTACCTTCCTGTTTCACATGTTGCAACTCTTGTACCCGTTCTTTTGGGCGCAACCAACTTTGCTACAAAGCATTCTTTGCTTTGAGGGAAACGATGGTTATTCAAATTGAACAGTCATTCGCCTGCTTCGAGTTCAGGTTCTGTTCGTTTTTATTAATAATTGTTCTAATTTATGCTTGACACTGAACATTTGTTCTGATATTATTGCACTATAGAATATGCTAATTTGGAGAAAGCGATTACTATGGCAAGAAAAAGCAAAGGTTTAAGCCAGCGGCACAAAAATATTCTTTCATGCATCCGAGACTGGCAGGAAGAAAAGGGTTATCCCCCTTCCATCCGCGAGATTGGTGCCCATACCCAAATTAGCTCCACCTCTGTTGTCAATTACTATCTCAACCAACTGGAAGAGATGGGCTATATTGATCGGCAGAGCAACGTTTCCCGTGGAATCAACTTGATTAAAGACAGCGCCGGCGAGTTGGTGCAAAACGTTAAAAGCGGAGTGTCGCGACTGGTGGAACAATTGGTTTCCATCCCCTTGGTTGGCAACATCGTTGCCGGCGAGCCGATGCCCATCCCGGCATCTGACTTCAGCTATTATGACCCTGAGTCCGGGGTGGATATCGCCCGCAGTTTATTGCCGCAGGGTGAAAATTTAAGCGATCTGTATGCGCTCAAGGTGCAAGGCGACTCGATGATTGATGCCATGGTCAACGATGGAGATATCGTCGTGATGAGGCGTACAAACCAGGCTCGCAACGGCGAGATGGTCGCCATTTGGCTGAACGATCGCGATGAGACTACGCTCAAGTATTTTCACCTGGAAAACGGACGTGTTCGCTTGCAACCCGCCAACCCCTCCATGCAACCAATCATCATCAACGACCCCAGTGTCGTTGAGGTACAAGGAAAAGTAGTGCTGGTCATCCGCCAATTAGACCGGTAAGTATCTCTTTATCTGGGGATAAGCTGAGCTACGCTTCCAGGCTCAGCTTTTTTTATTGGTTTTCATAAATCCTCTACATAGGGCTCGTTCTTAAATGGAATACGATTAAGATTAACAGTATGAAAATCATTAACTCAACAGACAGTACCCCCATCGCGTACGAAATCACTGGCAGCGGACCTCTGCTCGTCATCATTACTGGCGCGCTTAACACCCACAATTTTGGCGTTCCGAGTGATATGGTCCCCTTCATCCAGGACAACTTCACCGTCCTGACCTATGACCGGCGCGGACGAGGTCAAAGCGGGAATATACCCCCTTATACCGTCTATAAAGAACTCGAAGACATTAAAGCACTGATCGACAAGAACGGTGGAAGTGCCTATCTCTATGGTCATTCCGCGGGGGCAGCTCTCGCCCTTTTTAGCGCGGCCGAATTCCCCGAAAAAGTGCTGAAGGTGGCCGCATATGAACCTCCCCTGAGTGGTGGCTGGCTTGAAACAACATTTGTTCGTCTTTTTATTCACCAGATTTCGAAGCAAGTCGCCAGAGGCGAAAACCTGGCTGTTGTCAATCGCTTTATGCGGTTTGTGGGGATGGATGATCAGTTGATAAAAGACACACTCGCATCAGAACATGGGCAAACCATTATTGAAATGGCCGGCACGATTGCTTATGAAGCCAGAATCCAGGCTGCGACCAGGCATTTTCTGAAAAGCCGTGCTCAAGACCTCAAGCAACCCGTCCTGATGCTGGCAGGGACCAAGAGCTTCAAAACCGCTCCTGGCATTATGGTCGATTTCACCCATGCCATTCCCTATGCAGAGTCACGGCTATTGGAGGGTCAGACCCACTCCGTGGAACCACAAGTCATCTCGCAACCACTAAAAGATTTTTTCTTGCGCCCATAGACCCGTTTACACACGCTTACCAGAATTTAGTTTTGACTGACCAATGACATCATCATTGCATCCAGCGCTTCCAGGCTGGGGGTCACAATTCCACCGTTCTCTGTCTTGATCAGATCAGTCATATCTTCAATATAATCCAGGTACTCATCAACAATCTTGTCCAGGTCTTCATTGCTTAATGGTGAATCGGGAAGCAAAGAACTTTTAATTGGCAATACCGCTGCAATGTAATATCGTCCGTCTGCGCTGATTCCCTGGTAAGTATAGAATATTTCATAATTAGTCACACCCACAAACCCCTGTGAATATAGCGTTAGAAAGCGAATACCACTGTTATGCTCTGAATCGAGCCTTTTTTCCAGAACGTGAAATACTTGTGCGGCATTGAACGGGGGAAGGAATGGCAGGTTCGTTTCCTGTTGTAGATTAAAGTTGGGGTCAGCCAACAACGCCTGGAGGTTGATTGCCGTAGTTCCACCATAATGACCGCCATCGATCATTTTCTGAATGGGAATAACATAGATCAGCGACTTATGGAAGTGATTTTGAATGCTATATTCTTCAAAGCCAATCACACGACGGGCAGGCAACGCCAATTCAGGCCACCCATCTTCTGGATCATCAGGCAAAACATTCGAGACAGATATTTCTTTGGCTACCTCATTTGGCAAATTCAATGTGAAGCCGTCTTTCTCAATGGCAGTATATTCACCTGTATATCGGGGTAGTTCCGTTGCTTCCAGAGTGGCAATGTCTTCCACCTGGGTTGGGTTTTCAGGTGTATTAAGACTTTCTAATGTAGCTGCTTGTTCGGTAATAATCGCCTGTAGAGTTTCATATTGTCCCGAAAGATCTGTCTCTACTGGTCCTATTGTTGCTGTGGGAGCAGACTCTGTCGCTACGACCACGCAGGAGGACAAAATGAGCCCAATCAATAACGCTGTCGTCAATAATTTCAAAGATTTTTTCATGGCAAGCCTCTTTTCCCTTACTGCTTTCACATGGCGTTTGGTGAACCTACGTAATGTGTTCGCTTTTCATTATAGATATTAATTAGTATGATTACAAGCTTTAATCATGGGTTTTGTAACAATTGAATGGGAGTTTGGGCTTACGCAATAAAGGTAACAGAATCACGCTTATGGGCTGAATCCTGGTCAATTGTTGCCACATTTTCAGCCATGTTATAATCAAATTTACTGAAATTCACCTATCTCTTATCGAAAACACCCCTTTCCAAACTGTTTGCTGTTTTGAAATTTTTGGAGGAACTTGGCAAAACCACGCTCTTTGAACACTTTAGCATCAATCTTGTTGGCAATAACTGTCAGTTTATCCCTGATAAGTAGTGCAGGGGCTAACAACCAGGGTCAAAGCGAACCACCCGAAGGCAGCACTCCCCAAATTGAGGTCGTTTCGGAATACTTTTCAATCCAACAATTATCAGTTGCTGATGGCACGCAACTCTTAGGCTATTTTATCAGCGGACCTTCTCAACCGCCTTTTGAACACCAATTGGAACACGATGCTTCCACAATCGATGAAGCACCCCAGGGTACGTTGGTAAATTTTCCGTCCTATAGTTGGGTATTCGGTTGTTCAGCCGTATCAGCTGCAATGATAGCAGCCTGGTATGACCGTGGATCATTCCCTAATATGTACGCTGGACCGACCGACGGCGGATTGATGCCAATGACCGATACTTGTTGGCCTTCGTGGAGTCAAGGAAGTTACATCTACCCCAGCAATCCACTCGTCGCGTCCCGAAATGGAGTTGACGGGCAATGCACGAAAGGTTCTGTGGAGGATTATTGGACCAGTTATGGCAGCAGTTCACAGGATCCTTACATCGTCGGTGGGTGGACTCAGCATGCCTGGGGCAATGCTATTGGTGACTTCATGAAGACCAGCCAATTATCCTACCAAAACAAGGATGGTTCCACCCTGTTTTACAATTACTCTAATACACCAGAGAAGTTGCTTTGCTCAACCATGTTGTCGGCAGGCGTTGCTGACCAGGATGGCACTTATGGCAGGAAACTATTCTACGAAGCCCGCGGCTATCTTGTCACTGATTGCTACAACCAGCGGACAGACAACAATTCTGGCGGATTTACTCTGGCTAATTTCAAAGCCGAGATCGATGCCGGACACCCGGTCCTGATCAACCTGGCAGGACATTCAATTGTAGGTTATGGATACAATGGCTCCACTGTCTACATCCGCGACACTTGGGATAGTAACCCGGCTCATGTCTATTCCATGCCCTGGGGAGGCACTTACCAAGGAATGGGAATGGTCTCGGTTAGCGTCGTGCATCCAATCCTTTGTCAAAGGAACAATAAGCAATACCTGCCACTACTATTCAACTAAGGACTATCTTCAGGTTGTTTGATGCAGGAATCCAATTTCTGCCTGCTTGGAGAAACGAATTGGATACTTTAAATACAAAAACCCCCTTGTGCAGGGGGTTAATGTTAGTCGGTAGAAATTAGAGAACGACTACTTCGGCGCCGGCTTCCTTGAGCTTGGCAGCGGCATCATTGGCGATGTCTTTACCAACAGCTTCGAGGACTTTGGCATCAGCGGTTTCGGCCATATTCTTGGCGTCAACCAAACCGAGACTGGTGAGTTGGCGAATGACTTTGATGACTTCGATTTTCTTAGCGCCAGCGCTTTTGATCACGACATCGAACTCGGTCTTTTCTTCAACTTCTTCTTCAGCAGCACCGGCGGCAGGGCCAGCGGCGACAGCAGCGACAGGAGCGGCAGCAGAGACGCCCCATTTTTCTTCCAACATTTTGACGAGGTCGGCAGCTTCCAAGACGGATAGTGTGCTCAGTTCCTCAACGATTTTTGCTAAATCAGCCATTTTTATATCTCCTAATATTTTCTTTTATAAATGTTTTCTCGTTTTGAAACGAGCCTGTTAAGCAGCACTTGCCTGCTTTTCTGAGTTTGCTTTAATCACAGCGGCTAAACCACGAGCGGGTTCCGCTAATGTACGGACTAACTGACTGGCGGGTGCCAAAATGGTGCCCATCAGCATGGAACGCATAACCGGTAAGGTGGGCAAATCTGCCAACACTTTCACCTGGCGTGCGTCTAACAATGCTTTGTCCAGGTAACCACCAGCAGTTGCAAATACTTCACTACCTTTGGTGATTTCGGTCACAGCCTTGGCGGCAGCCGGCGCGTCTTCAAATGCAAAAATGACGGCGTTGTTGCCTTCCCAGGTTTTTGGATCAAATTTGTAACCTTTCTCTTCCAAAACAAGGGTGAAAAGACGGTTTTTGACTACATGCATATGGCTCTCGGATTCACGCAGTTTAGCGCGCGCATCATTGATTGCGGGCATGGTCATTTTATTGTAGGTCAGATAGTAAATTGCTTTGCTTTTATCGATCCATTCACGATATTGCTCGACAATTACCTCTTTATGTTCTCTCGAAAATGCCAATGTACTCTACCTCCTTCCAATAAAAAATCTCTTTCCGTTTTACCCGCGAAAAGAGATTCATACTAACGACCATAGTCATTTTGGAATCTCCACCTCGGCGGGATATTAAGCCATTAACGGCACCAGCTTTCTTAAGCAGAGCGTGCAGTTTGCACTATTCTGTTATCCAGACCGGCAAGTATAACACAGAATCTCGCCGGTCAAGTTTTCTATTTAGGGAATAGATTTACACCTTTCCCTATACTTGTCATACTAAACCTGTTCGGTCTCCATGTTCATGGCGGCGTTGATGTCAACTTTGACGCCAGGGCCCATGGTTGAAGTCAGTGTGATTTTCTTGATGAAGGCTCCCTTGGCACCACTTGGGCGGGCTCTGCGCACAGCAGTAGACAGTGCAGCCATATTCTCATAGAGAGCATCAGCAGTGAAAGAAACCTTTCCCAGAGGAACATGAATGTTAGCGCTTTTATCAAGGCGGAACTCAACCCGACCAGCCTTGGCAGATTCAATTGCCTGGGCAATATCACCAGGTTGCACAACAGTACCGGCTTTGGGGTTCGGCATCAAGTTGCGAGGACCCAAAACGCGACCCAAACGACCAACCTTACCCATCATATCCATGGTACCAACAGCGACATCGAAGTCAGTGTATCCACCTTGGATGCGGGCCAGATCATCATCTGTTTCAGCAACAAAATCAGCACCAGCGGCACGGGCAGCGGTGGCTGCTTCGCCCTGGGCAAAAACCAAAACGCGCACAGTCTTGCCCAAACCCTTGGGTAAAACACAGACGTCGCGGATCTGCTGGTCAGCCTGGCGGGGATCCAAACTCGTACGAATGTGAATCTCGACAGTTTCGTCAAACTTGGCGAAAGCCATTTCTTTGACTAATTCCAGTGCCTCATGGGGGTTATAAAACTTGTCAGCATCAACTTTCTTGCTGGCATTTACGAAATTTTTACCTTGTTTAGACATTAAGACTCCTTTGTGGTTCCAACGGGCGTCTCAACCCTCCCACTTTGCTAGTTTCCGATTTATTTCTCGACGACTTGTAGACCCATATTGCGGGCTGTGCCTTCCAGCTGGCGCATGGCGGCTTCAATATCGTTGGCGTTCATATCTTTAAACTTGATCTCAGCGATTTCTTTCAGCTGAGCCCGCGTAACCTGACCGACCTTTTCGGTCTTGGGGTTGGCAGATGCTTTGGCAATACCAGCCGCTTTTTTCAACAATACAGCAGCAGGGGATGATTTCAGCTCAAATTTGAAAGAGCCATCCATAAAGATGGTAATTTCAGCAGGGATGATTTCGCCCATTCGGTTGGAAGTGCGGGCGTTATAGTCCTTGCAGAAAGCCATGATATTGACACCATGGGGTGCCAACGCCGGACCAATCGGGGGAGCGGGGTTCGCCTTACCGGCCTGGATTTGCAGTTTTACAATTGCTTTTACTTTCTTTGCCACAGATAAATCTCCTTGGTGGTGCTATCGGGTTGATTAAACCCTCCCACAAATTTCCGGATCGCTCCGGTTTACGCTTTCTCCACCTGTAGAAAATCGAGCTCTACAGGTGTTTCACGCCCAAAGAAGTTCACCATAACGCGAATCTTTGAGCGATCCATGTAAATATCATCCACGATACCGCGGAAGTCATTGAAGGGACCATCCACGATACGTACGCGGTCACCCGGTTTGTAGGTGACTTTAAAGGTCGGGGCTTCATTTTCCATCCGACGCAAAATGCTGGCAACTTCTTCGGGTCGCAATGGTGTAGGTTCATCGCCCATGCCCACGAAGCCAGTCACACCAGGTGTGTTTCTAACCACAAACCACGAATCTTCTTCGAGGATCATGTTCACTAAAACATAGCCCGGGAAAACGTGGCGTTCCACTGTTCGGCGCTTACCATCGCGAACTTCGATCTCTTCCTGCGTGGGGATGACCACATCAAAGATCTTATCTTTCATCGCCATGGTTTCAATGCGCTGTTCCAGGTTCTTTCGCACTTTGTTTTCGTAACCCGAGTAGCAGTGAATAACAAACCATTGACGATTATCGTCAGATTTGCTTTCCTCTACAGAGCCAGAAGTTGAAGAAACATTGTCGGACAGATTGTTATCAGCCGGTTCAATTTCCTTGGATTCTGGCAGGTTCTCTTCAAAAAGATCAGTCATGATCTGGTCTCGTTTCTATATCCTAACCAACCAAAATACCAACCAGGCGGGAGAAGACAAAGTCCAAAATGCCAAGAATAGCCGACATGATCACGGTTACTATCAAAACGATCCGGGTCAATGCCAGGGCGTCCTCTTTGGTCGGCCAGCTAACCTTGCGCAGCTCGCCGATTGTCTGGCGCCACCAGTTCTTGGTTCTTTGGATAATATTTGGTTTTTTCTCTTTCTGTGCCATACATTACTCCTGGTTGATGTTACAACGCCGTAACAGTTACGGCGTTGGCTTTTTCAACAGGTCAGGTAGGAATTGAACCCACAACCCCCGCTTTTGGAGAGCGGTGCTCTGCCAATTGAGCTACTGACCTAAGCACTTCCTTTTCAGGAAGTTATTTTACCTCACGATGCAATCTGTGAACACGGCAACGTGGGCAATATTTTTTCATTTCAATACGACCCGGGTCATTACGGCGGTTTTTAACCGTGGTGTAATTACGTTCTTTACACTCGGTGCAAGCCAAGTGGATGACTGGTCTGATGTCTTTTTTCTTTGATGCCATTTTAGTCTAACATGGCTGCCTTATTCAGGCAGCCATGATTCCTTCCTGAAATTCTTAACTACTATGCAATAATCTTCGTGATCTTGCCAGCGCCAACAGTCAGACCGCCTTCGCGGATAGCGAATTCGGAACCTTCTTCAATAGCGACATTCTGGATCAGTTTGACTTTCAATCCGTTAACATTGTCACCGGGCAGAACCATTTCAACGCCTTCGGGCAGGGTCACATCACCAGTAACATCGGTGGTGTGGATGTAGAACTGAGGGCGATAGCCGGTGAAGAATGCACTGTGACGTCCGCCTTCTTCTCTCTTGAGAATATAGACTGAGCACTCAAATTCGGTGTGGGGGGTGATGGAGTTGGGTTTCGCCAGAACCATACCGCGTTCCACCTGTTCGCGATCGATACCGCGCAGCAGAATACCAGCATTGTCACCAGCCTGACCCTGATCGAGTTGCTTGTGGAACATTTCGATACCAGTTGCAACAGTGGGCAGGGGTTTGGCCATCAGACCAACGATATGAACGGGGTCGTTCAGTTTCAAAGTACCGCGTTCGATACGTCCAGTCACAACAGTACCGCGACCTTTGATCGAGAAGACGTCTTCAATGGGCATCATGAAGTCTTTTTCGAAATCACGAATAGGTTCTACAAAGAAATCGTCAACAGCGTCCATCAGGTCAGCGATAGGTTTGTATTCCGGAGAATTGGGGTCGGTGGAGGTGCTGTCGAGAGCAACCTTGGCAGAGCCGCGGATGATCGGCACATCGTCGCCGGGGAAACCGTTTTTGGTCAGGAGTTCGCGAACTTCCATTTCAACCAGTTCGAGCAGTTCGGGATCGTCCATCTGATCGGTCTTATTCAGGAAGACCAGGATGGAAGGAACTTCGACCTGGCGAGCCAGCAGAACGTGTTCTTCAGTCTGGGGCATAGGGCCATCAGGAGCGCTGACAACAAGGATTGCGCCATCGACCTGGGCTGCACCAGTGATCATGTTTTTGATATAGTCACGGTGACCGGGCATATCAACATGAGCGTAGTGACGCTTCGCAGTTTCATATTCAACATGGGTAATGTTGATGGTAATACCACGAGCTTTTTCTTCCGGAGCGTTATCAATTGAATCATACGCACGGAACTTGCCAAAGCCACGCATAGCCTGGACTTTAGTAATAGCCGCGGTCAGGGTGGTCTTGCCATGGTCAATATGACCCATCGTACCGATGTTCATATGTGGCTTAGAGCGGTCAAATTTTTGTTTCGCCATCTTTTCTCCTTAATAATGACTAATTATTTTCTCTTTTTCGGCAAGAGCCCTCAATCGGATTCGGACCGATGACCTCATTCTTACCAAGAATGCGCTCTACCAACTGAGCTATGAGGGCAGCCGTACTTTCACACTGCCTATGCAGGGTGAAATGGACGGTGAAGGATTCGAACCTCCGAAGGCGCCAGCCAGCTGATTTACAGTCAGCCCCCGTTGTCCACTTGGGTAACCGTCCAATTTGTTTTTCCTTTGGGCGCAAGCTTCTTACCCGCTGGAGATTGCAATCCACCAAGGTCGATCACAATCGCTAAAGAGTAAAACTGAGCCGACGATGGGAATCGAACCCATAACCTACCACTTACAAGGCGGTTGCTCTACCATTGAGCTACGCCGGCGCCCGGGAAATATTTCGTTGTTAAATGTAACTCACAGACTAAAAAGTATATCAAAATTTGCACGCTTGCGCAAGGCTGAATACCTTCCAGTCCTACAATTGCAAGTCGAGAGTTTATCAGGTTAACCCTTCTTAGTCAAGGGAAA
>JBCFBG010000114.1:0-1836 GCA_038562515.1 Anaerolineaceae bacterium | reverse complement strand
AATGAAAAAACGACCTCCATATAGAGGTCGTTTTCGATTTTTCATCATGCTATGGGTACAAAGTTTTGATAATCATTGAAGATTCTTTTGTTTTTTCAAGATATTGAATGGAAAACATTAATCCAACAACCTTGAAAGCTCGAATAGTTCTTCGTCAAGCTCCCTGACTTTACCGGTAATTTCCTCGTAAGGTGTGGCGGTGACCTTGTTTTTATTCAGACCGATCAAAACACCATACTCTTCCCTTGCAATCGCCTGCACGGCACCGCAACCCAATCTTGAAGCCAAAATCCGGTCAGCAGCACCTGGTTCGCCTCCGCGCTGAACATGACCAAGAATTGTAGAGCGGACACTGAAACCAAGCCGATCTCTGTGTTCCTTAAAGAACTCAGTCAGTTTTGCGGCGTTATAGTCAGCACCTTCTGCTGCAACAATCAATGCATGGTTTTTTCCATGTTCGTAAGCAAGGCGAAGTGTTTCAGCGATATCTTCGGGGTCAGTTGTACGCTCTGGTACAGTAATCGCCTCTGCCCCGCCGGCCACACCAGCAGCCAATGCCAGGTAGCCACATTTGCGTCCCATCACTTCGAGGATAAATGCTCGTTGGTGGGAGCTCGCGGTCGTCTTCAAACGATCAATTGCTTCCAATGCAATATTCAGGGCGGTATCGACGCCAATCGTAATTTCAGTCCCAACCAGGTCATTATCAATCGTTGATGCGACACCCACTGTTGGAAACCCCATTTTATAAAGCTCAGCGGCACCTGTTTGAGAGCCATTTCCGCCAATCACAACCAGGGCATCAACCCCCCGGCGATTGAGGTTGCGAATCGCAAGTGTACGCCCTTCGACAGTAACAAATTCTTCACAACGGGCACTGCCCAGAATTGTACCGCCCCGTTGTAAGATGCCGCCCACGTCACGGGAAGACATCTGCTCAAATTGGCCGTTGATCAGCCCTTGATAGCCATTTCGGACGCCATAAACATTCCAACCATTGGCAAGACCAGTACGTACAACGGCTCGGATGGCCGAATTCATTCCAGGGGCATCCCCTCCACTAGTTAATACAGCAATACTTTTGGTCATCTTATCTCCTCGTCAACAATTCCAATGTTGATATTATAATTCAGCAAATTCAAGCTGGAGGTTTACTTTGAAACGAGATATCCTGATTGCATTGTATAGTGAAGATGCTTATGTGTTGGATTGGATGTCCTTGCTGGTAGTTCGCGATTGGCGAACCCGCGTCGTGGCTGAAATCACCAGCCCGGTTGAGTTATCAGAGTTCCTCAGCCAGGAGCACCTTATATGCGATGGTGTTGTTATAGACATCGATAGTGCCAGTGATTTGAAACAGGCGGGCAACGATTTCGAGAATGCCATTCACGATCTGAAAGTGATTGGTTTATGCCGCAGCCAAAAACCCGATTTCTTCAGGCACTTTCCCGAATCATCCATCGCAGGTTTGCTTTATAAGGATGAAATTGGATCTTCGTTAGGCTGGGCGATCACATTTGCAGCCGAGAGCAAGCTGGTTTTTACTCCACGAGGGTTAGAAGATGCCTGGGAGGCAAATTTTAACGTATCCAAAGAACGCCTGATCTTGCGCTCCAGAAGCTATCCGGGACTGACCGAGAGGCAGAGCGAAATTGCCAAGCTTGCGATCATCTTCTCGATTGCCAGGCGCGACCTGGCGGATGAACTAAAAATTTCTGACCAATGGAGCTATGGTGTGGTCAGCGAGTTATATGACCATCTCGGATTGAGCGAGCTCCTGGATGAAAACCAGAATTTTCACAGTATTCTTGAGAACGACACGGTAATCAAAGGCCA
>JBCFBG010000058.1:0-11030 GCA_038562515.1 Anaerolineaceae bacterium | reverse complement strand
TCGTTAACTGGCATCAAGCCGACCGGGAATATCCATATCGGCAACTATTTTGGCGCGATCAAACCCGCCCTGGCGTTGACCGAAAAATACTTCGGGGTCTATTTTGTTGCCGACCTGCACGCCCTCAATAGCAACCCAGACCGTGCTGAACTGCAGCAACTCATTTATGAAGTTGCCGCTTCATGGATGGCTTTCGGGCTGGACACCGAAAAAGCGATATTCTTTCGTCAGTCTGATATCCATGAGATTCCAGAACTAACTGCAATCCTTGCGGCTGTGACTCCCAAGGGCTTGATGAACCGCGCACATGCCTACAAAGCCATGCTGGACAAGAATGCCGAAGCAGGGCGAGACCCTGACGATGGCGTTAATATGGGTCTCTACACCTACCCCATCCTGATGGCTGCTGATATCCTTCTCTATAATTCCGATGTCGTTCCGGTTGGACTTGATCAGAAACAGCACGTTGAGATCGCCCGGGATATCGCTGAAAATTTGAACCGAATTTACGGGAAAACGCTCAAAGTGCCGGAAGGCTTGTTCGCTGATGAGGTAAAAGACGTTCCGGGCATTGATGGACGGAAGATGAGCAAGAGTTACGGTAATACCCTTCCCATTTTTGCCCCAGAGAAAACGCTGCGGAAGCAGGTCATGCGCATTGTCACCGACAGCACTCCGCCTGAAGCCCCTAAAAACCCAGATTCAGACAATTTATTCCAGATCTATCGGTTTTTTGGCACACCTGAGCGGGTCGAAGAGGTTCGTCAGCTCTATATCCATGGCGGTCTTGCCTATGGCACGCTAAAACAGGAGCTATTTGAGACCATGCTGACCACTTTTCACCCAATTCGTGAGCGCTTTAACCATCTCATGGAGAATAAATCCGAAATCGATGCAGTTCTTGCTATCGGTGCAGAAAAAGCCCGCGAACTCGGGCGTCCAGTGCTCGCTAAAGTGCGGAAGGCAGTTGGATTGGATAAATAATGTCTGCGAATGAAATTGGATCAAATGTAGTAATTAAGGACCTTGGGCAAAGGTCAAGGCTTAGTTCTCGTTCCATTAACCTCGCCCTGGTTGCAAACATTTTGCTGGCGATCCTCAAGACGTCCGTTGGAATTTTCTCTCATTCTTCCGCCCTGTTGGCGGACGGAATCAATTCCACATCCGATGTGGTCTACAATACCGCCGTAGCCATCTTTATCCGGGCATCACGAAAACCAGCAGACGAAGACCATCCTTACGGGCACAGCCAGTTTGAAAGTATCGGCGCGCTTGTCATCGCTGCGTTTATCATTACCGCTGCCTTTACGATTTTCTGGAATTCCGTCCAGACCATGTTTGATTACCTGCAGGGTAGCGAGATCACCGGCATCAATTCTCTCGCTGTTTATGCGGCATTGTTTACGATTCTGCTGAAAGGCATCCTCTTCGTCTATACCCTCACAGTGGGTAAGAAAACCAACAATCCGACCGTGGCAGCCCTGGCACTCGATCATCGAAACGACATATTTTCAGCAATTGCTGTTGTAGCGGGTACATTAGCAGCTCAACTTGGTTATTATTGGGCAGATCCTTTGGCTGGCGCGATCGTGGCCGTCTTCTTTTTGATGTCAGGTATTGAAATCCTGCGTGATTCAACTGACATTCTCATGGACACGGTACCCGGACAGTCTTTGGATAAAGAAGTACGCTCCTTACTTGAGGATGTAAATGGCTTGGAAGGCATTGAACAAATTCAGGCGCACAGGTTTGGTCAGTATTTGGTCCTGAATTTAATAATCTATGTCTGTGGTGATAGCAGTGTGCGTGACGGGCACGAAGTCGCCGAAGAAGTAGAGCGGCGGCTGAAAAAGGAGATAGACTTTCTCCAGGCAGTCCATGTCCACTATCATCCAAAACCCGGATCCTAAAAACAAATTACCAAATCGCTCCCAGGATTTGGTATCATTTTGGTAATGAAACGCAAATTAGGAGAGTGAAATGAACAATTTTCAATTCTACAACCCCACCAGGATCATTTTTGGTGCTGGCAGCATCGACAAACTTAAGAAACTGGTTCCACGTAAAGCTCGTATTCTGATGCTTTATGGCGGCGGCTCCATCAAGAAGAACGGTGTTTATATGCAGGTTGCCGATGCCCTTCGAAAACATGAACTCTACGAATTTGGCGGGATCGAGCCCAACCCGGATTATGCCACCCTGATGAAGGCAGTCAAATCGGTCAAAAAGAACAAGATCGATTTTCTCCTGGCAGTTGGTGGTGGCTCTGTGTTAGATGGAACGAAATTCATTTCGGTCGCTTCTCTTTATCAGGGTGAAGACCCTTGGGACATCCTTTCTCAAGGGCTTGCTTCAACCATCAAAAAAGCCCTGCCGATCGGAGTTGTGCTCACCTTACCCGCCACAGGTAGCGAGATGAACCGCAACAGCGTCATTTCCAACCGGGATAAAGGGCAAAAAATCTCTTTTGTAAGTGAAAAAGTGTTTCCAAAATTTTCCATTCTTGACCCAAAAGTGACCTACTCATTGCCAAAAGAGCAACTTCGTAACGGGCTGGTGGACGCTTATGTGCATATCCTGGAACAATATTTGACTTATCCAGTAGACGCTGTGGTTCAAGACCGACAAGCTGAAGGACTGCTCTTGACGATTCATGAGATTGCTCAGAGAGCATTGCAGACCAATCCGCCGGATTATGAAGCACGCTCGAATTACATGTGGGTCTGCACGAACGCGCTTAATCACCTGATCGGAGTAGGAGTGCCGCAGGATTGGTCTACGCATGGCATCGGTCATTCCCTGACCGTACTGTACGGTTTGGCACATGCTGAGTCGCTTGCGGTCGTTTTGCCCTGGTTGCTCTGGTATAGACGAGAGCAGAAGCAAGAGAAATTGCTGCAATTTGGATATCGCGTGCTTGATCAGAAAATGCAGAAGTATTCAGAACGAATTGACCGGACCATCGAAGCTCTGGCAGCTTTTTTCCACAGCTTGGGTATGCCTACCACGCTTACCGCTTATGGGCTGGATCCTGATAAGGTAGCAGAAGAGGTTCAGACACACCTGGAAGCGCAAGGTTTCACCAGAGGCGAACACCGTGATATAACCGCAGTAGACGCGGCTGCAATTTTACGGATGAGCCGATAAAATATTTCCGATACTAATGCGCATGGGCGGGTTTGGTGAACCCGTCCTTGTTCATTTCTACCCAACCGCCTTCTTGATCAAACTCTTGATCTCATCCTCAACTTGGTCATTCCACTCCAAAAGGGCATAAGAGGTCGCCCAAAAGACACCCTCATCCAGTTTTGCGTCGGCACTAAATCCGAGCGTTGAAAAACGCTCATCAAATCGTTTTGAAGCCTGGAAAAATGTAATAACTTTGCCATCCCTGGTGTAAGCAGGGAAACCATACCAGGTCTTAAAACCAAGCTGTGGGAAATTCTGCTTAATTAATTCATGCAAACTGGAGGCAATGATCTTATCACCGGCTTCCATTTCATTAATTTTTTCGAGGACTGCCTGCTCGCCGTCTGTCTTGGCTTTCAAAGTTTTATCGCGCTTTATCTCTTTGGCGCGTTCTTTCATTGCAGCTTTCTCAGCTTCCGAGAAACCTTCACTGGCTTCCTGGCTTTTTTCATCTTTACTGACTTGTTTTGCCATATTAACACCTTCCACTCTCTTCAGAAATACCTGAAGTAATAACGATTCTGAACCTTAATGGGAGAATTGCCAAGTTTTTGTAAATATTTTGGGCAAAGATATATCGTGATGCGGATGGTGTCTTTTCTTTATGCTTACGGACGGCGGAATAAATTTTTCAGAAGAGCAAGAGCGAGTTTACCTAACATCAATGAGTAATAAAACCAGTTGAGAAGGAAAAAATGCTTTTTAGCAAAATGTTTGCGATAATATAGAAAGTAGGAGCGGTGCCATTCAAAAATGCTCTTTGCTTTCTGATCCTTTGAACCCCCCTCGCCGCCATAATGAATAATACGGCTGGTGGGCACGTACATAACCTTCCAACCGTTTTGTCGGGCGCGCATGCAATAATCACTGTCTTCCTGGTAAGCGAAGAATTGTTCATCAAATTTCCCCACTTGTTCCCAGGTTTCCCTTCGGATAAACATGCAAGACCCAGAAACCGCTTTCACTTCAGCAATTTCATCTTCCGGTAGCCAGGAAAGCAGATAGCCATTCAACGGCTTACTCTTCGGGAACAACTTACCAAGCCTAAAGAAGTATCCGACCACTTCCATTGGGGTAGCCTCCCCTCTTCTGGACTGTTTCTGAAAGCTTCCATCTTCGTTAAGCACCTTTGGGATACTGATCCCCACTTTCGGGTTGGCTTTCAAGAAATCGAGCTGTGGGTTGAAGCAATCTTCCGTCAATAAAGTATCGGGATTGAGAAGGAGCAAGAAATCCCCGCTCGCCTGTTGGAGCATCTGGTTGTTTGGCTTGGTAAAGCCCAGGTTTTCGTTGTTTAGGATGAGCCAAACTTCAGGAAATTCATCCTGAAGCATAGCGACAGTGCCATCAACCGATCCGTTATCTGCCACCAGGATTTCGTACTCAACTTTGGGTGGGTATTGCCGTATGGAGTTAAGGCACTGCCGCAAGAATTCACGGGAGTTTAGTGTGAGTATACAGATCGAAAGTTCAGTCATCGTTGGTTTCCCCCATCCCAGCCAACCCAGAATCAGCAGACTCTTCTTTGGCAGCTTTGAGTGCCAATAAATGATAATTAAGGGCGTGTGTCAGGTGCGCGCCAAGGAAAACAATGTAGCCGGTAAGGTACATCCAGGTCATCAATGCAATAATTGAGGAAAGCGAACCATATACTGGTTCGAAGTTTGTAAAACCCGTTGCCAATGCCCAGGAAAGAGCACGGGTAGCCAATTCCCATAGCCCGGCTGCAACCAGAGCACCGATCAAGCGAGCCCTGAAAAGGATTGCTTTGTTACGTGGTATCCACGTATACAGAGCAAAGAATAATAATAGTTTGATTACCAATGGAATGACCCAGCGCAACCATTCATAAAGTCTGGTTTTTACCAGAAATACACCGTTGAATTGAACGTTTTCGAGCTCAAATATGTTCTGTATTGTGTCGATGGCTATCGAACCTAAGAAAAGTAGCACAATCACCAGGATGATCAACAATGCCATTGCACGGCTCTGGATGAAGCCTGGGTTCCGCCCTTTGGGGAATGCCCGATTAATGTTGACGATAATCTTATCAAAGACATTGCTGGCTGACCACAATAAACCAATGACTGCCACAACTGTAACAGCACCCCGTTGTTCCAACACACCACTGATCAAGTTGTCGATAAAGTTTGCAGAAACTGGAACAAACTCCCGGATAACCTCGAGTAGTTTTTTCTGAACTACTGCCTGCTCAAGGAAAGTCGATGCGATGGAAACCGCTGCCAGAAGGATGGGAAAGATTGAGAATAGCGAGTAATAAGATAAGCTCGCTGCAGCCTCGGGTCCGCGCATCATGGAAAAATTGTTGAACGTGTGCCGGATGATGCCTAAAGATCCGCCAGTCAGTTTGTTTCCCTTGTAGTAAGCCTTTTTCAGGAACTCGCGTGCGCCATCGATTCTTCCCACGACTTTTGCCAGGAGCTTATTTATCCCTATTTTCAACCTTTGCATAATTTCATTATAAGCGAATCGAAGCTGGGAGAATTCTGACTAAAGCCAGATCGCTCCTCCGCGAGGCATCGCAGGGATCTTTATCTCTCCAGGGTGCAAAACCAGAGTAGCATCTGTAAACACATTCTTTAGGTGCTCCAGCCCAGTGGGGTTAATCAGATTACTTTTCAAGATAAAACCATTGGGTTGGTTGATCCGGCTGGCAGTCACGACAATTCGCTTGCCGCCCAGCAAACGTTGGTAAATTAGCAGGTCATCATCCCAGTAAAGCATCTGGAAGCTGCCTTCAGCCAAAACGTCGTTTTCTTTTCGAAGTGAGATCAGCCGTTGGTAGAAGGCAAGTAGATCTGTATTCCATTTTTCCTCTTCCCAAGGAAAACAATTTCGCTGAGAAAAACCAGGTTCATCTACCAATCCAATTTCATCACCATAGTAGATGCAGGGCACCCCGGGGAAGGTGAACTGGATCATCACCGCCAAACGGATCAGATCTTCATCACCACCTAACTCAGTACGAAGGCGGCTGGTGTCGTGGCTATCGAGCACATTGAATTGCTGTAATGCAATTGTCCACGGGATCGCTGCCAGGTTTTCTTGCCAACTCCGCACCAATGCTTCTGAGCTTAGTGCTTTTTCTGACTTCAGGACTGGTTTGCAGCGCAAAGCCTCGATCTCAAAGCCTTTCAGCCAGTTCAATAAGGGCTGGCTAAAACCGGTGTAATTCATAACACCGTCCCAGGTATCCCCTTGAAGTTGTCCAGCCGCCTCGAAGAAATTCTCGCCCATCAGGTAACTTTGCGGGTTGGTTCTTTTGACTGTTTTTCGAATCGCCGGAAGTACATCCTGGTCCAGTTGCTGCTCGTTATACCGACCTAACATATTGCCCACATCCACCCGCCAACCATCTATACTGTATGGGGGCAGTTGCCAGCTGGCGAAAACACTGGTTTCGCTCTCGAACATCTCTGAGCGAAGAGATGGGTCGCTGTAATTGAGTTTAGGCAGGCTGCCAAAGCCCATCCAGGAGACGTATTTTTGTTCTTGGTCAAAGAAAAAAGCCGACCGGCGAGGGCTGCTGGGATCATTGAATGCTTCACGAAACCAGGGGTGTCCTGCCCCGCTATGATTGGGGACAATATCCAGAATATAACGCATCTGGGCTTTTTTAAGAGCTTTAGCCAGTGAAATCAGGGCTTCATTTCCGCCGAGTGTTGGGTCGACATTGCGAAAATCTGCTACGTCATAACGGTGGTTGGTGTAGGCAGTGAAGATGGGGTTCAGATAGATAGCATTGACTCCCAGTCTTTGCAAATAATCAAGGTGGTTTTCAATACCCTTCATGTCACCGCCATAGAAAGGTATGTGGGTGCGGTCTGTCTGCACAGCCTGACCCCATGGGTAGGTCTTGCGGCTGTAACCCGGGTAAGCCTCGATTTCACCGTCAGGGTCGTTGCCCGGGTCACCATTGGCGAATCGATCGGGAAAGATTTGATAGAAAACTGATCGGTTAAGCCAGGAAATTTCAGGGTTGTTTGCCAGTAGCTTAAAATCAAAAGGTGATACAGGCACAAAAGTGCTCACGCCTGCAGCGTTTAGCCACCAAACTCTGCCTTCAGCCTGGATCGCAAAACGATAAGGCACCTTGGGTTCGTTGATCAGCAATTCCGCTTCCCAGATGTTCATCTGGTTTTCGGTTCCGGTCAATTGCATTGCCTCCAGGTGCTGCTCACCGTTAGGAATGCTGCGCAGAATGATTTGATCTGGCTTTCCTTCGGTTGGCACCTCAAGGCGAATGGTAACCACCTCACCCAGGTTTGGGTAAGGGTTCGAGACGTGATCAAGGGTTCCGGTATGAACAATTTGTCGAATCCATTCCGGTGCATCCTCTTTAATGATAGGCGCTTGCTTGATCTCCATAAGCGCTAATGATACCAAAAGTTCACTGGCTTTGATTGGAGTGTAAAAGAAAGCAAATCATTGTGGCATCTTGCCGTTGTTCTTTCAGAGTCTCAGGACCTTGAAGGCTTATTCCTCTACTCTGGAATGGATTTTGAACTCGTCAGGTACAGGCATGCTTCCTTCCCAGACCACGCTGCGAAATTCTTCTGGAGAAGTATTGCCCTCTGAATTGATCAGCAAAACCTGCGATTCCTCATTCAATCCCAAAGCCTCTCGCAAGTCTCGGGCGCCTTCATACTCCATTGTATACATTAGGGCACCCAGCGTGACGGCACCCGATTCACCAGAGACGAGAAAGGGGTCACCGGGCAACGGTGTTGAATAGACACGCATACCCTTTGCAGCCACATAATCCGGACATTTTGCAAAGAAATCGGCACAGTTGTTGAGCGTCTCCCAAGCCAAAGGGTTCGGGTCGCCGCATGCCAGACCCGCCATAATTGTATCCAATTCTCCTGTCACACTATGAGGTTTCCCGTCGCCTATGCGCATTGATTCATACAAGCAAGCCGCCTTGGTCGGCTCAACCACCATTGAAAGCGGTATATTATCATCAAACAAAACCGAGTAAAAACCAATTGCTGCAGCTGCCAATGAGCCTACCCCTGCCTGCACCAGCAAGTGTGTTGGTCGGCTTAAACCCTGCCCCGAAAGCTGCTCTTGGGCCTCTACGAACATGGTGGCATAACCCTGCATGATCCACCGAGGCACATCCTCGTAACCAGGCCATGAAGTATCCGAGATAATTTCCCAGCCGTTCTTTTCAGCATCAATCTTAGCCTGCCTGACCGCATCGTCATAATTCCCGTCTACAACGACCACACTGCCGCCCTGCCGTTCGATCCCGCGGATGCGGTCTTTGGTAGTGAGTGAATGGACGTAAATGATGGCGGGGAAGCCCATTTTGTTGGCTGCCCAGGCGACACCTGTGCCGTGATTGCCGTCGGTTGCCGTGGCAAAAACAGGGTGGCCCAACTTATCACGGTGCTCACCATCCAATTGCAGCAAATCCTTAAGGGTGAGTTCATCCTCACGGTAGCCACCGCGTTCAAGCAATTTTCGATAAATGGCATATGCGCCGCCCAATACTTTAAATGAACTCAGCGAGAGGCGGGCAGATTCGTCCTTGACCCAAATTCCGCCCACACCAATACGCCTTGCCAGGTTGGGCAGGCTTTTGAGCGGGCTCATGCGATAGCCAGGAATGGCACTGTGGAGCTTGCGAACTTTTTGGGGCAGACCCTGTGGGAACAATTCTTCTGCCAATTTGGACTTTGGATTCTCCAGGGCGTGCTTATTCGCCAACCATTGAATTGGTATTTCAGTCATACTAACCTCGTTGTTTGATTCTTTTGGTGTCTGTTAATCTTATCATAAGGCAATTCATGGTCGCTCTTTTTGAAACGATGATTTGGCGAATACTTCAGGTACAATTTCTGAGAGGTTAATTATGAAAACTAAGATCATCCAGGATTACTATCGACAACGCGGTTTGAGTTGGCCTGACCAAAAAAGCGCGCTGCTCTTTTACCTTTCCGAAGTGGGCGAACTTGCCGAAGCCTACCTGGCAATCCAGCCGGTAGAACTTTCTGCGGAGGAGCAGGATCTCCTGAATGCCTTCGCTAAATTGGGGCTTCAAGCCGACGAGGTTGTTTCTCGCAAACCCGGCTGGGTTCGCAATAATGATCGAGCGGGTAAAGAAAACATCGGTCACGAAGCTGCAGACTGCAACATGATGCTGTCGGTTTTCCTGGAAACTTACGACAACCAATCCCCGGACGAGGCTTTATTGGAGAAAATGGCACTCAAACTCGGTCATCCCATCATAGATTCCGAGTAGCGCTGATCTAGCATGTTCACTCCACTTGTTAGTTTGAAGACCGTAACTTACGGGGGGGGGGTAAGTGCCTACAAAAGAGCCTGGTAAACCGCTAACGCCCTGCTCGAGAAGCAGCAGAAGATAATAACCTCGACGTTCTTGAGGTCGGATGCTAAAGACCGGACTGTCTCTACAGAAACACCGGCTGCCATCTCTATCGGGTAACCATAGACACCGGTACTGATCGACGGAAAAGCGATCGATCGCACCCCATTTTCCTCGGCCAACATCAGGCTGTTGCGATAACAATTCGCCAATAACCCGGCTTCCCCATTTTGCCCGCCATTCCAAACTGGACCGACCGTGTGGATCACGAAACCTGCAGTCAGATTAAAACCTGGGGTGATTTTCGCTTCCCCGGTCAAACAACCCCCTAATCTTCGGCAAGCATCCAAAAGCTGCGAACCAGCTGCCTTGTGGATTGCGCCATCCACTCCTCCGCCCCCTAATAAGGAAGAATCTGCTGCGTTTACAATCGCGTCGACATCAAGTGTTGTGATATCTGCTAACATGGCAATTAGATTTGCCATTTTCACGCCCTTATCTGGAAGTTTTTTACGTTCGTTCGCCCAGCGGGCTAAAGCCCTCACCCAGTGCTTCGTTGGCATGCCCCACTGACATGAACGCGTCGGGGTCTGCATCGTGAACGATTGTCTTCAGCCTGATCACCTCGGCCGCCGTTACCACGCAAAAGATTATCGGGCGGTCCTTTCGAGTATATCCACCTTTTGCGTCAATGATAGTAGTGCCACGTCCAAGCTGTTCACTTATTGCTGAAACCACCTTATCAGTTTCGTCGGTAATGATCATAGCCTCGCGGACCACGCTATTGCCCTGGGTCATAAAGTCTGCTGCGACTCCACTAAGGAAAATCATGATCAAACCGTACATGGTTTTCTCCCAACCAAAGAGAAAACCTGCCAGGAGGACCGGTAACGAATCGGTGATCATGTAAGACAGGGAGATGGACATTCCCAAACGCTTATTCATAATCCGTGCCAGGATATCCGTCCCACCACTTGTGCCGCGTCCAAGGTAAACCAACCCCAAACCAACACCTAAAACGATTCCACCATAAAGTGTGTTAAGCAGAATGTCATCAGTGATGGGAGTTGTGCCAGTTATCTCAATCAGGATGTCGGTTAAGATAGTGTAAGAAAGGACGGTAAGAATGGTGCGAATCGCAAAGCGGGGTCCGCCCAAATAGCGCCAACCTAAAATGAAAAGAGGAATGTTTGCCAGGAGCGTGACCAAACCAATAGGCCAGCCCACCGTGTAATGAAGCAGTTGGGAAAGACCGCTGATGCCGCCGCTGACCAGTAGGGCAGGTACCAGGAAAGTGCGCAAAGCCAGTGCCTGGATTAATCCACCAAGGATGATCAACCCATAATCTTTCAAGGTTCGCCAGCTGAAATCCAGCTGGTTGAAAAAAGCTTTGATTTTGTCCATCCGAAAACGCGCTCCTTTATAATTCCTCGGCAAATTGCCCAAAAAGGGATTATAAACCATCCCGCCCCTGACGGTGCGGGAT
>JBCFBG010000113.1:0-1876 GCA_038562515.1 Anaerolineaceae bacterium | reverse complement strand
AAAAGGGGCTGTCGCAGTAAACAAGGCTCCCCAAAACAAAAAAATGGCAACCGGCAGTAGCCGGGAGCCATTTTTTTGTTGTAAAATCAGTTTGTGAAAACCGAGAAATTACACTCAAATTATACATCAGACGGAAATATATATCAACTGGTCTTGCCGATGGATATCGGCGAGATGATCCCCGCAGACGACTCGGTACGGTTACTCAGCGCGGTATTCGAAAGGATGGATTACAGCAAACTATACGCCGCGTACTCCCGTATGGGCAGAATCGAGATCTCACCCAAGCGTCTATTCAAAATCTTGGTATATGGCTACATGAATAACATCTATTCCAGCCGTAAGCTCGAACAGGCCTGTCGGCGGGATGTGAACTTCATGTATTTGCTGGGGCGGGAAAAAGCGCCCGATCATGCAACGCTCGCCCGGTTTCGCAGCGAACGACTGACCGATGTGATAGATGACCTGTTCACCCAGCTTGTCGGACAGTTGGCCGCTACAGGGGAATTGTCATTGTCGAGCGTATTTATCGACGGCACCAAGCTGGAGGCCAACGCCAACCGTTACAGCTTTGTCTGGAAGAAATCGACACAAAAGTATGAACAGAAGCTGCAGGAAAAAATGAAAGACGAGCTACCGACACTGGCCGCTGGTTTTGGCCTGCGGTTTTACGCCGGGGAAGCGATCAAAGCAAAGGGTCTAAAAAAACTAAGAAAACGGCTCAAAGCCCTGCAAGCACAGCAAGGCATCGTCTTTGTCCACGGCAAGGGGCAGCGTAAGACCGCGCTGCAACGGGCGGTGGAAACGGTGGAACAATACCTGGCCCGGCAGAAAAAATATGACGACTACAACCACAGCTTTGGAGAGCGAAACAGCTTCTCCAAAACCGACCGGGATGCAACCTTCCTGAGGATGAAAGAAGACCACATGAAAAACGGGCAGTTAAAACCCGGCTACAATGCCACCTTGGCAGTGGATGCCGAATATATCGTAGGTGCTGCGATCTCTCAGGAACGGAGCGACAGCCAGACCTTGATTCCGATGCTGAAAAAACTTCAGAGACTGGGCTATACCAAGCCGGTAGCAGACGCAGGATTTGAGAGTGAGGAAAACTATACCTGGTGCGAAGAAAATGAACTAACCGCGTTCATTAAACCATCTAATCATGATAAGGCCAAAACCCGCAAATACAAGAGCGACATCGGCCGTCGGGAAAACATGCCCTACGATGAGAGCAGTGACAGCTACCGCTGCCACAGGGGCCACTCCATCCGGGCGGCATATGAAAAAAAGACCAAGTCCAAGGCGGGCTATGCCATCGTGACAACGGTCTACACTTGCACCGAGTGCACAGGCTGCCCGCATAAAGCCCAATGCATCAAAGGCAAGAGCAAGACACCGCTTGAAGAACGAAACAAGAACCTGTATGTATCCAAAACCTTTCTCAGGCAAAGGCAGCAAATGCAGGAGCGCATTCAAAGCAAGGCAGGCATTCTGTTACGCATAAATCGTTCCATTCAGGTAGAGGGAGCGTTCGGGGTACTCAAACAGGACATGGGCTTCCGGCGATTTCTGATGAGAGGCAGCATTAAAGTACAGACCGAATTCCTGCTATTATGTATGGGGTACAACCTAAACAAACTCCACAGCAAGATCCAAAATGACCGGTGTGGAAGCTATTTACATATTCCTAAAACAGCCTGACAAGTACATGCAGATTTTTTCTTAGGGGAAGAGACTTCCTCTGTTTTGTTATGCCCATAAGCCGCCGGTGAGTTCGTTTTGCTGCGTTTACCTGCCTGTTTTTTCCTGTCCACTCAAAAAAGAAGGGAGCCGCAAAACGCTTTTTCAAAAAACGTTTTGCGACACCCCCTTT
>JBCFBG010000112.1:0-1917 GCA_038562515.1 Anaerolineaceae bacterium | reverse complement strand
GCAGAATAACCGTGCATAGAGCCGTCTGATGCTACCACACGGTGGCACGGTACCACCAGCATAAAGGGATTACGCGCCATCGCGCCGCCAGCTGCTCGTGCCCCCCGTGGGCTGCCAGCCATGGTTGCCAATTCTCCATAGGTAATCACTTCCCCAAATGGGATCTGGGAAGTAACCTGCAGCGCTTTCAGTTGAAAAGCGGTCATTCCAGAGTAATCCAGCGGCAAGTTGAATTCCTTTAGAGTACCTGAAAAGTACGCATCTATTTGTGTTTGAGCTTCTTCGAGAATCACAGAGGGGGATGATTCCGAAACACTATCCTCTTTCTTGTTATTCAGGAGAGTGATATTCGTCAAACCTGTCTCATTAGCGCTCACACGCAACGTACCAATTGGGGTATTAATGTCTTTATAGGTGTCCACAACAAACTTCTCCTGATTAAATCGTAGGGTAATCGTAGGTTAAACGTCAAGTATTGACGATGGGTTTATTGTAATATAAAGTCGTAAGGGCGACTTCTCTTCTTCTTCTCCTCCTTAATACCCTAATGCTGCGGTCGGCGTCCGCAGCATTAGCTCGTTAAAAGTCAAGTTCTTTGTTTAACTTTCGTACGGCTGGGGCTTGACTCCAGCCGCTAGGTTCGTTCAGGTGTCTTTTGGCGGAGGGAGTTAAACCCCCTCCGTACGGCTGGGGCTTGACTCCAGCTACTTTGTTTGACCGGTCAAAATTTAGAAGTAACAAGTACTACTCACATTCATCCCAGCATCGTTACCCCCTCTGTACGGCTTGGCGTTTTGTCCAGCCGGGTAAACCCGTTCAGAGCAATGACCACGTACAGAATAGACCGGCTGCTCTCCTGCATTAACCTCCTTTCTGCGATAAAATCAAGGCAGTCAAAAAAACCTGGAGCAATAATGAAAAATCAAGAAACCTACCCCATCACCATCGCTGGTGTTGAAAGAAATCTCCCCCTTTTCGAAGTCAAACCAGGGCTGCGCATTGCCATCCTGAACATTTTAGGGGATGTTGAGCTGGTGGATGCCTGCGCCTTAGAACTTAACCGCCTGCTGGCAGACACTGACTATGACGTAATTATCACTCCCGAAGCTAAGTCGATTCCACTTGCCCACATGCTGTCAAAATTGAGCGGTAAGCCCTACATCGTGCTGCGTAAAGAATATAAACCCTACCTGGGCAATGCCATCTCCACTGAAACCTTATCGATCACAACTGGCAAACCGCAAACCCTCTTCCTCGACGAAAAGGATATCGACATGCTCAAGGGGAAACGGGTTGTCTTGCTGGATGATGTCATCAGTACTGGCTCCACCCTGCAAGGCTTGCACCTTGTGATAGAAAAAGCCGGTGCGACCACGGCACGTGAAGTCGGCATCCTGACCGAGGGCAATCGGGCTGAATGGCGCGATATTCTCTCACTTGGGCATCTGCCTCTTTTCTACGGACCTGAAAAAGAATGCTGATTCGGGTTGGGATGGAAGAAGACCCAGGCAAGCGCTATACTGCCTGGGCATTGGACTTTCCAGGCTGTTTCGCAAACGGTAACGACCAGGCAGAAGCTTTGCTGGCTTTGCCTCGGAAACTATTGGAGTTTGACTATTGGGTCAGGTTGCATACTGACCAACCCTGGTTCCATTTGGATGGGCTGGATATGCATATTGACGAGACCTATAAGGTTGCTCGCGTCAACCTCCAGGGTGAAGAATATGAGATCAATGCTTTTTTTCGAGACGATTTGCGTCCATTAACGGACCGGGATGTAGACCAAGCACTGCAGGTTTTGCATTGGCAACAGGAAGAATTACTGGCTGGACTCGAATTTGTGAATGAAGATAGGCTTAATCAGATTGAAGTTGGTCAACGCTGGAGCATCCTGGGGATTGTGCGTCACCTGGCGTT
>JBCFBG010000057.1:0-11793 GCA_038562515.1 Anaerolineaceae bacterium | reverse complement strand
CTGTGTTGCTTGACAACCTGGTTTCCGTCACGCCTATCAGCCTGGATTTGACCTCACGTGTGGATTTTAGGGATCTGCGTGGGTTGTTGGAATCGTAGGGAACGAGAGTCATCCACCGTACGGAGGGGGCTTGGTCCCTCCGGTGACTAAATCTGCTTGGAATCTGGGGGAGGAGCAAGCCCCTCCCGAACAATTTTGCACCCTTACAGGGCAATAGAGCTTCTTACCTTTGAAGGTCAATAGACCTTAAATATTAAACCGAATCTCGAGGATATCGCCATCTTCGATGATGTAGTTCTTGCCTTCAACCCGAAGGCGACCATGGTTGCGGGCTTCGGCTGTGGTTCCGTAAGTCATAAGATCATCAAATGAGATTACTTCGGCACGGATGAAGCCTTTTTCCATGTCTGAATGAATGGTGCCAGCTGCTTCCCGGGCATTGCTGCCTTTGCGAAGTGTCCAGACGTGCACTTCTTTCTCACCTGCTGTAAAGAAACTATGCACATTGAGCAGATCGAAAGAAACTTTGATCAGGCGGGACATACCCAATTCTTTGACACCATACTCCTCCATAAACATGGCGGCGTCTTCTGGCTCCAGCGCCATGATGTCTAATTCCAGTTTTGCTGGAAAACTGACAACTGTCGTATGAGGATGGGGGCTGGTATATTCAATAAGCGCCTGGTCTTCGGACTGATTGAAGACGATGATTTGAGGTTTTCGGCTCAAGAAACCAAAGCTGGAGACAATCTTGTCTTCTTCAGGCGTGAAGGTGTAATGACGGAGCGGTTTCTCTTCGTTCAGCATAGCCCCAAGGCGTTCAAATAGATCAATTTCCAACTGAATGACATCCCGGGGGCGGGAAACGCCACGGCGATGCTCCTCGCGTAGTTTTTCTAGGCGGCGTTCAACCATCAGCAGGTCATTCAAAATAAAATCGGTATCCATAGTCTGAATGTCACGAACCGGGTCGATACTCTCAGCAAGGTGAGGTACGCTGGCATTCTCGAACTGGCGGACTACATGCAAAAAGCCATCCATCTGCGCCAATTGGTTGATCATCACACCTGGCAAGCCAGCCCGACCAGCCTTGCCATCCAAGCCGGCAATGTCGGCATAGGTTACTTTCGCGCGCACGATCTTCTTGGGTTTGAACATCTCGCACAGTTTCTCTACGCGTGGGTCAGGGACGTCCACCACAGCGGTGTGCACTTCCATTTGACCGGTAGACATTTCGGCAGGAATGTCCGCACCGGTTAGGGCTTTGTATACGGTCGTTTTGCCAGATTGGGGTAAACCAATAATTCCTAATTGCATTTCCAACTCCTGCTTTGATTTGAGCAATTTGATTATATCGTAATGTGCTCACCAATCCTTCCGTTACCAGAAAGCTGAATTGGTAAAACCCCAAGACTGGACGGTGGAAAAACTCGTATAGACATATTACGGACAATCATTTGCAAAACCAATACGCTCGGATATACTTGTTTTTACTTGTACATTAACCGCAGATTTCCTCAGACAAAACCAGGCAGAACAATAATACGGAGAAAAAGATGAAAAGAATCGCTGTTGTTTTTTTGGTTATGATGCTGGTTGTCACAGCCTGCTCAATGCCCAAATTGGTCAAAGTTGAAGACACACCTGATCCTACCGCTACCACGGTGTTTGTGGTGCCTGAACCCACAATTGCAGTACCAGAGCCTACAGTTGCAGCACCAGAACCTACCATAATGGCTCCAAAACCCACACAAGAAGACACCAAACCCACCACCTCGCCAGAATCAGATTCTTTGGATTTGGGACAGGTATTCTGGATGGAAAGTTTTTCGAGCGATGATGGCACCTGGAATACCGGTGTATGGCCGGATGAGGCTGGACAAGACGTAATTGTGGACGGGGAATACCGTATGACGGTTAATGAGGATAGCTACATGATATGGAGCGAGACATTTGATGCGGGCACGCCAGATGTAACACTGGAAGTCGAAGCCCGCCTGGTTGCAGGCAGCGATGAAAACGGTCAGGGTTTTGTCTGCCGCTATACCGACCAGGACAACTTCTATTTCCTGTTCATCGGCAATGATGGCTGGTATTCGATCGACAAGTATGTCAATAACGTCTATGAGAATCTTGCCTCTGACTTTGCCTCAAGTGATGTGATCGACCCCAGTTCGAACTTCATTCGTGCAGAATGTAATGGAACCAAATTAGCTTTATGGTCAAATGGCGTACTTCTTGCTGAAGTCGAGGATAGCTCTCTGCCTGAGGGTGAAGTTGGTCTGTACACCCGTAGCTGGGATTCAAAAGATATCACCATAGCCTACGACAATTTCACAATCTATTCCGCTGTAATGATGAACCAAGGTGGACAATTTGATGACGGAATTCTACCGGGGAACGTGCTTTTTTCAGATGATTTCGAAGCGGATTATGGCACTTGGAAATTCGGAACATACAATCAATCAAAATTAGAACTTTCATACGGCTGGCTGACCTATACAATGATCGAGGACAACTGGGAGAGCTGGGATGTAACAGGGCGGATAAACGCCGACGATGTCAAAATTGAAGCATACTTCAGTAACGATGCCGAACAGACTGAAAATATTCAAGGTTTCATCTGTCGTTACCAGGATGACGATAATTTTTATCGGATCACCTTTGGTAACGACGGTTACGTGCGCATTGGCAAACGACTGAATGGCGAATGGACTTTCTTTAAAGACGGTTATGACACCACGAATTCGATCGACTCAAGTTTTAACTGGGCTGAAGCCAGTTGCGAAGGCAACACCTTGCGGCTCTGGATTTACGGTCAACTGGTTGCTGAAGTAACCGACCCGGATAGTTCTTTCACAAGTGGCGATGTAGGGTTTATTGTGGGAACCTTTGACGATTCCAATGTGGTGATCAGTATCGATGATTTTATTGTTACCTCGCTAAACTAAAAGTAATTTTCATCACTGCCTGCAGGAAGAGGGGCAGCAACAAAAAACAAGAAAGCCGGATTCATATTTTGAATCCGGCTTCTATTTTTTAGTAAAAGTAACTATGAATTTTGGGCTTTTTTGGTGGAGCTGGCGTGGGCAATCTCTTTTTCCAGCTTCTTCCGAATTTTTTTCTCAACTTTTCGCTCAGACTTTTCTGCTTTGTGGGCTTCTTTTTCCAATCGTCTCACAAGGCGGGCTTCATCTTCTGCCGCAAGGGTGACGGCGGTCCTTAAGACCTGGTACACATAATAACCCAGGAAGGCAATTCCAAAGCCGAGAACGATTATGCTGCCAATTGTCATCCCTATTTCTTCACCTCTTAAGGTGGGTGTCCAGAGATAGCCACCAATACCAGTGAAGTAAAGCACGGTATTGAGGATTATTACAAACAAGCGGACTTCCGTTGGTCCTATGCCGATGCTGGTCATTTCAAAAGTGCCGGTCACGTGTGTTTTGAGATACACCTGTATCATCAGGAGCATATAGCCAGCAAGTGCGATAAGACTGATATCAAAGCGGGCAAGCCCAGAAAGACCGATTCCAGCAAACAGGACCACCGTGGTGATCCCATCGATAGCATGGTCAGTGTAATAGCCGTAATTTGGACGCTCATGATGGCGGTAGCGTGCCAGGGTGCCATCGAGACTGTCGCCAAACCAGTTGATGACAAAGCCGAGACTGGCAATAAATAGCCAGGGGTTGCCTTTCATCTCACCCTGTCCAACCATCACATAAGCGAAGCCTGCCAGCAAAGAACCGAACAGCCCTAAGACCGTCAGCATATCCGAATTGACCCAGGAGGGCATATTGCGGGCAAAGAATTGCAGCGCGGGCCGCTCTAACGGACCGAGCAGAATGTCGTTTGTTCGCTTATCGTTATTTGTTCCATCGTTTTCGGTAGCCATATGACCTCTTAAAGTAGATTTTCAATTAAAGGAAAAACTTCCGGCCAGACTGGGTAAAACATTGCCCAGTCGGACGGGTATTGACGAATAAATTCTTCCGTGGGTTTCAACACTTTTTCCACGTTCACCAGGTTCTCTTCCATCAAATCAGATCGGGTTTCCATCACAATTGGCTCAGAAGAATCGATAACAAAGGTGCCATCCGCTTGGCGAGCACCGCAGGCAATGCGTCCGATTGCCCCGGTTTCGAGGCATAAACGGGCGTAAAAAGTGGGCAGAGCAGCAGGACGACCGAAGAAAATCGCTTTATATTTTGCGTCATCGGGGTTATCCAGGGGGCGATCAACACCTGTTGCCAGCGCCATACCTTCTTTTAAGGCTTGTTTGGCACCGCGAAAAGCGGAAAAAGAGATCGGGTGAATATCCAGCCCAACAGCCGCACGCAGTTTGTTTTGTTCTTTATAGGCGTCGTTCGGACGTGGATATGCAAGCGCATAGATTGGTACTTTTAACCAACTTAACGCCATCAGGAAGAAGTCAAAGTTGCCGATGTGCGGCCCAAGAATAAATGTAGCTACTTTTCTATCGCGAATATCGCTGAAGGCACGTTCTGCTTCTGGAGTGAGCCTGACCAGGTCAAGCCCTTCCTGGGGGTGTTGATAATAATAAAAATATTCAACTAATGATATGAGTTGGGAAGAAATCACGCGAAGGGCTTGCGCTTGCAATTCTTCATTATCCAGATTCTCGCCTAGAATGACCCATTGGTTAACTTTGATGTTACGAATAAGATCAGTGGATTGGAATGATGCAACAATTTTGGCAGCGAACTTTGCCATCCTTCGAAGAGCGGGCAGGGAAAAATTTTTCCCGAACCATAAGCCGGTTTTGACAGCCGCCGAATCCTGAATAAATTCTTTAAATCCCATATTTAAATTGTACTCTATGTAGTTAATAACACATTAAAATTTAATTGGTTGTACTCGACTCGTTAGTAGTGACAATTGTCACAGCTTTCGGGATAGCTGGAAGTGCCTGACTATGCTTGAAATAAGGAAGATGGCCGATGCAAGTAAGATAATCACCGGACCAGCCTGGATGTTGGTTTGGAAAGAAATCACCAATCCGAGGAAACACATAACAAAGCTGAGCACGACCGAAACCAGCATGATAAGGCGCACATCCTTGAAATGGTTTAAGGCAATCGCGGGCGGGATTGATAGTAAGGCGATAACCAGAATCAAGCCCACCATGCGCATTGCGACGACGACCGTGAGCCCAATAAGCACCAACATGGTCAGGTATAACAGGTTGACCGGAATATTGCGGACTGTGCTAAAGGTCTTATCGTAAGAGATCGCCAGCAAGCTGCGGTAGGTAAAAAAGACAAACCCCAGCACCAGGAAGGCTATCAGCGCCATCAGGCGCAGGTCTGTGCCTGAAACTGCCAGGATGCTGCCGAACAAATAGCTCATCAGATTTGCTTTATAACCGGGGGTGAGTGAGATGAAGATGATGCCAATTGCCATACCAATTGACCACATTACGCCAATGAGTGTATCGGCGCCTGATTTTGATTTTCGTTTTGCCACTCCCATGATCAGTGCGGAAGCTGTGCTGAAAAGTAAGGCGCCAATCATCGGATCCTGACCAAGGAAATACGAGATTCCTACGCCCCCGTAGGCAGCATGGGCAATACCACCGCTGAGCGAGACGATCCGGTTGAGCACAACCAGGGTGCCAATGATGCCTGTCGCGAGGCTGATCCAAAAGCTGGCGATCAAGGCATTACGCATAAATTCATAAGAAAAGATGGTGCTGAGTTGTTCAATCATGATGATCCTCATGTTGATGGCCGGCAATTACGCGGTGGGGGTGCCCATGGGCGATCAGGTCCACCGGGCAGCCATAGCCGGTTTCGACCATTTCTTGGGTGAGCTCTTTGGTTCCCTGGTAGATCAGCTGACGATTGACACAACCAATGGTCTTGACATAGGTGGAGATAGCAGTCAGGTCGTGGGAGATGAGCAGGATGGCGATATGATCGTTCAATCTTGCCAGCAAGTCGTAAAGTTGATTGCTGGATTGGCTGTCCACGCTGGAAGTAGGTTCGTCCAACAGCAAAAGCCTGGGTTCGGCAGCCAGAGCGCGGGAAATGTAGACCCGCTGACGCTGACCTCCGGAAAGTTCGTTCATGGTGCGCTTGCGGTAGTCGAGCATGCCGGTTTGTTCAAGCGCAGTTTCGATTGCTACTTTGTCGTGCGGACCGATGTGGAAGTTCTGCAAAAGGTTTGGGTGCAAGCGCCCCATTGCGACAACATCCCAAACACTGATGGGGAAATGCTTGTCTTCCACTTGAAATTGAGATACATAGCCGATGTGCTTGCGTCCCCGGACAGGGTCATGCCCCATCACGGTGATTGTGCCTCTGTCGGGTTTGAGCAGACCGAGGATCACGCGGATCAGGGTGGTTTTTCCGCCTCCATTAGGCCCGATCAGACCGACATAGTCATTCTGGAACATTTCGAAGGAAATATCCTCCAGAATGGTGTCGGCTTCGTAGCCTGCCCAAAGATTTTTTATTGAGATAACGGGTTTATTTTCCATCTTTTCCTTAATTCAAAGCTGCCTGGAGGGCATCGCCAATGAACACCATATTGGCTGGCCAGTCGTAAGCCATGGGATCGATTTCTATGATGGATTCGATTCCAGCCTGTTCGGCCAGCATGCGCACGTTAAGCGGGTTGGTACCGGTTTGAGAGAAGAGGGTGTGAATCCCATAGGTTTTTGAGGCATTCAGAATTTCGGCGAGTTGAGTTGGGCTGGGTTCCTGTCCATCCACCTCGACCGGGATCATCTCGAGCCCATACGCATCGGCAAAATAGCCAAGCGAAGGGTGGATGATCAGGAATTCCAACCGAATTGTCCGCGTAAGTTTTTGGATCAATTGGCTATCGACTTCCTTAATGACACCAAGCACCTTTTCGAGGTTGCTTCGATAAAGTTCGGCATTCTCAGTGTCTTGGCTTTCTAGAATTGACGCGATGTTATTGGCGATGAGCCGCATATTGTCGGCTGAAAGCCAGATATGGGGGTCGAGACCCTCTTGTTGATTATCCTCTTCGTGATCACGTTCTGCAACTGGAATTCTATCTATTCCAATGGAAACATCGACCACCTGCAGGTTGCTGTTTGCATCAGTGAATTTCGGGACCCAGACCTCTTCAAATTCAACCCCGGCGGTAAAATACAGGTCGGACGCCGCCATCGCAGTCATTTGGGCGGGACTGGGCTCGTAAGTGTGGGGATCATCACCACTGGTGGTGAGTGATTGAGTCTGTACTTGCTCACCGCCAATTTGGTCAACAAGCCATTGGATGGAAGCAATGCTGACCGAAATCTTCAGACGCCCATCCTCTGTGAAGGAAGGGCTATATCCCTTGCCGTTGCAAGCGCTGAATAGAAATAAAATCACCAGCAAGATTGGCAACATCTTTTTCAAGGTTTTTCTCCTGTACTGTTATGCTGCTGACAATCAGGACAAAGCCCAAACAGCTGCAATAAATGATCGCTAACCCGGAATAAGGTTTCTTCTTCAACACGGTGGACTAACTCGTTGATGTCGTTTGAGCCGGAAAATTCCAGAGCTTTGTGGCATTCCTGGCAAACAATGTGATGATGATGACCGGTGGTGCTGAGAATGTAGCCAGGGTTGCGTTGGGGGTCATAGACTACGGTAACCAGTTCGAGCTTGGTGAGAAGCTCAAGCGTGCGGTATACGCTGACGAGACCCAGCTCACAATCTTTTTGCTGTAGCTCCTGGTGGATTTGTTGGGGGGTCAGGGCAACCTTAGCCGACTCCAACAACGCCATCACCCGCTTACGCGGTTCAGAGAGGCGGTAACCTTTTTGCGAGAGAATTGCTTTCCAGTCCATGATTTCCTTATTGAAAAAGTTTTTCAATTAACCTGATTATAAAGCGATTTTGAGAAATTATGGAAAGCGCAAAGGCAATGAAAGGTCGAAACAGAAACAGTTTGCCATCCCCGTTGCTACAATGTACTAATTTTATTAGAAAACCAACTTGTCCAAATTGTTGAAGGTTATTATTTTTTCATTCTGTTATAATCGCAGGGCTAATATATAGAGCAAATGGAGATTTTAGAATGGAAACTATTCAAAACGACGCAGTCGTACAATTCGCATATACCCTGAACGTCGAAGGTCAGGAAATGGAATCGAACTTGTTGGATTACATGCATGGACATGGCAACATTATCCCTGGCTTGGAAAATGAACTGACGGGTTTAAATATTGGAGACCGGAAACATGTTCTGGTCAAAGCAGCAGATGCTTACGGTGAATTTGACCCCAATATGGTGATCAGCGTTAACCGCGAATCTTTCCCGGCTGATTTTGACATCCGTCTGGGCGAACCGATGAACCTGCGCGATGCCTCTGGACACGTTTTTCAAGCTGTGGCTACCGCGTTGAGCGAAGATTCGGTTGAAATGGACATGAACCATCCCATGGCGGGTAAGGACTTGGAATTCCAGGTGACAATCCTCTCGATCCGCCCAGCAACAGAAGAAGAGCTAACTCATGGTCATCCGCACAGTGATGCCGGCTGTTCAGGCTGTTCTTCCGGTGATTGCGGTGATGGCTGCGACACGGGTTGCTGCTAACTTTTTGATGACATAGAACAAAAAAGGGTAGTTTTTCGCTACCCTTTTTTGTTTAATTGTTTTATATTGGCTATCGGTTATGTCTCGCGACCGATACAATGCTGGAAATCGCTCCAAAAAGCACACCGGCGATTGGCCAAACCACCCAGGATATTGCCCAGGCATTACTCAGGAAACTCCAGGCAAGGTAACCACCCAGAACAAGCATCCAATAGATCCCGGCGATGGGTTGCATGTAATTAGCCTCGGCTTTCTTGCGTTTGCTGTAATCCCCTTCGTTCAGCAATTTGTCATAGGCACCCAATTTCACACCACTGGTGATGAATAAAGCTGTCGCAATTGCCACCATGGCTAACAGCCATGCCACTAACAGCTGCGGTAAAAATTCACCGCCAATATCAAGGATGGTCACAGTTACCAGGACAATTACACCCAGGAGAATCAAAAAGACACCTGTGGCAATGGTGCGACCGAAAGTGGGGATGTATTCGTCTTTTTGTAGTTTTATTCGATTCCTTAAGTATGGATCAATATTTACCAGTTTGGTTTCCATTTCTTCGTATTTATCTGCCTTGATGCCCGCCATAATGAACATGTAAACAGCTATGGCAACCATCAGCAACAATCCGCCTACACCAAATGCCTGAGCCATTTTTTCGGGGACCAAACCAATATCGGCGATGGATTGCATCAGTATCAGGGTGATTACCCCAAAGAGAATTAACGCAACACCACCTGCCACCTGCGTGCCAGACTCACGGGTAACCTTGAGATAGCGTTCCACATCCTCATCGGTCATATTGATCTGTTCTGTCTCGGTACTCAAAGCGCCAACTTCGTTGCTTATACCGAGATTTTCTGCCAATTCATCCAGGTTGCCAAACTCGGCGATAACCTGACCGACGGCTTCGTTATCTGTTCGTCCTTCGCTGCGCAGTTGGTTGTATTTATCTTCCATCATCTGGGAGAGCTCATCTTTAGCCCGCATAACCTCGGGAGATTTGGGCAGATGAAGAAACATATTTTCAAGATAAGATTTGATTGCATCCATTTTTACTCCTAATTTCGAATGAACTTTTCAACAATTTCTTTGGTTGTTTGCCACTCTTCGGTCTTCGCCTGGTAGTAAGCACGCCCTTCGTCTGTCAGGCGATAGTAGGTGCGTCGGTTGCCACTGGTTTCGGTTCCGTAGAACGAACTGATCAGACCGTTCTTTTCCAACCGATTGAAAGCGGAATAAAGCGTGGTTTCTTTCATGACAAATTTGTCTTCTGTGATCGTCCGTATCCTTCTGGATATCTCGTAACCATAATTTGGCTCATCCAGAAGCAATGACAAAATGATCGTGTCGGTATATCCTCTGAGTACATCACTGCTTAACATAGATTTTCCTTTTACAAAGTATTACGTCTGACGTAACACTACTATACCAGATGTAGTACGACATGTCAAGTACTTTTTAAGGGAAAATAAAAATTGATAGGGGCAAGTGTATAGAAATCAACCGCATTTCTCTAAAAAAAGTACTCACATGGTCTGCAAGCCATGTGAGTACAAGGGTAGAACAAAGAAAATAAATTTATGAGGGTAAGGTCGCAAGTTGGGCGATCTCTACGATGACCTGGCTGGCGAGCTTAAGTTCCTCTACTGAAAGATATTCAAAACGTCCGTGGTAGTTGTAGCCACCGGTGAATAGGTTTGGTGTAAGCAAGCCCATATAGGATAGGCGACTGCCGTCCGTGCCACCCCGAACGGGCATTTCCACTGGCTCCACGCCAATGGCTCGGTAGGCTTCGCGGGCGATATTCAAAATTTCGGGGTGAGGAGCAACTTTTTCGAGCATGTTGTAATATTGATCTTTCAAGTGCAACTCAAGCGTACCAGCGCCATAACGCCGATTGATGTAATCGGCAGCCTGGCTCATCAAGGCTTTCTTGTTTTCAAACAGCTGGTGATCATGGTCTCGAATGATGTATGCCATGTTTGCCTGTTCAGCTTCACCGCTCAAGGAGATCAAGTGGAAGAAGCCTTCACGTTTTTCGGTGTGTTCCGGACGGTCGAAAACAGGCAGGAGGTTATGAAAATCGATGGCAACCTGCAGCGCATTGACGAGTTTGCCTTTGGCATCACCAGGATGGAAGCTTTTACCGTGAACAGTGATTTCGGCGCCAGCAGCATTGAAGTTCTCATAAGCAAATTCACCCACTGGACCGCCATCTACTGTAAAAGCAAAATCAGCACCAAACGCAGGTACATCAAAGTGGTCCACTCCCGCCCCAACCTCTTCATCAGGTGTAAAGCCGATCCGGATCTTACCGTGGGGAATTTCAGGGTTTGCGATCAAGGTTGCCATCGCACTCATAATGGCAGCAACACCGGCTTTGTCGTCGGCGCCCAACAGCGTAGTGCCATCGGTGACAACCAGGGTTTCGCCGATGTGCTTGCTTAGCTCGGGATATTCTGTTGAACTTAGCATTATTCTGTGCTCTGCGTTGAGAATAATATCTCCACCATCGTAGTTTTCAACCAGGCGCGCTTTGACATCTTTGCCAGAAGCAGCGGGGCTGGTGTCCACATGTGCTATGAATCCAATTGTGGGTATGGGATGGCTGACGTTGGAGGGCAACGTGGCGGTAACATAGCCGAAGTCGTCAAGTTTGACATCTTCCAGGTGTAATTCTCGCAGTTCTTCCACTAACAATCGTGAGAGATCCAACTGCTTTTGGGTGCTTGGATAGGTTTGGGAATGGTGAGCTGATTGTGTGTCAATTTTTACGTAACGCAGAAAGCGATCAAGAACGTCTGTCATGTTTCCTCCAGAGATGTTTGAACCATTTTATCACCCGATATTGTGAGTACGCAATTTAAGCTAAAATTGTAGACATATGAGCAAAAAGAAGTTTTCCAATCAACTTCTTATAATCCTGGCACTGTTTGCCTCGGTTATGTTATTCGGCTGCTTGCAGATGAGTACTGAAAAACCGCCGAATGAAACCGCCACCCCAACCACGCTCGAATTGGGGGATTATGGCGGCTACCAGATTGTCAATCGCTACCCACATGACCCAACCTGTTACACCCAGGGGCTTATCTTTCGTGATGACTATTTTTATGAGAGCTGCGGTTTGTACGGAGAAAGCAGCCTGCGCAAGGTCGACCCTGAAAGTGGCGAAGTGCTGCAGGAAATTGAACTGGGAGACCAATATTTTG
>JBCFBG010000111.1:0-1924 GCA_038562515.1 Anaerolineaceae bacterium | reverse complement strand
TCGTGAGGTTCGATCGCCCCTGGGGTCGCCGGGCGTAAAACAGCGATCATTTCGCGGGTCAGGGTTTCGCCCACCTGGATGTCGCGGGCAGCCCGCAGGCAGCGCCTTTGCACAACCACGGTTTGTTTCTCGTTATCGGTCACGAATTTGTTGCCGGAGCCGAGCGCGCGTTCCAATTGACGCGTGTTTTTCACCATTTCCGCCCAACTCTGCGGGTTCATGGCAAAAGCATGGTCCGGACCTTCGCGGTTGTTGTCGTCGGTAAAGTGCTTTTCAACCACCCGTGCTCCGAATGCAACTGCGCCCAGGACGGTGGCGTGACCATGGGTATGGTCGCTCAGTCCCAAAATTAGGTCTGGCCACATCTGGTGGTAGGTTTTCAACACGTTGAGGTGGATATTGTCAAAATTACCATCAGCGGCTGTATAGTTGGTGTTGCACTGCATCAGGATCAAATCCGGGTTGACTGCCAAAAGGGCATCAACAGCCCGTTGAACATCGCCAATGGAAGACGCGCCAGTAGCCAGGAGCACCGGCTTTCCTTTGCGCGCCATGCGCAAGCAAGCCTCCAGCCAGGTGATGTCTCCTGAACCGATTTTATAGGCCGGCACAAAGGGGTCGAGCATATCGGTTGCTTCAAAGTCGTAAGGTGAGGAGAAATAATCAATACCAGCCTGGTCACAAGCCTCTTTAAGAATTGGTGTCCATTCAAAGGGCACCGAGGCATCGTTATAGACTTCGGTGACGCTCTTTTTCCACTTTGCCTGGTGAGAGACTTGGGCGTTCATATGGCTGAAGCCGTAATCAGACACAATTTCTGGTCCGCGGAAGTTTTGGAACTTGGCGGCATCAGCGCCAGCCTCAGCTGCCAGGCGAATGAGGTCAACTGCGCGTTCCAGTCTGCCGTCATGGTTGGCGGCAATATCTGCGATGAAATAGGTGGGGTGTTGGTCCCCGATCAGGTGTTTGCCAATTTTCAGTTCCATCATTGCTCCTATTATGCCAAAAAAGCTGTCAACTGTTGGCGTAAGCCTTTTTGATAGTCGTCAAATAAGTGCTCAACTCCTTCAATAGCGCCTGGAAGTTCATGTCCTAATGCGTTTTGAAGCTTTGCGGTGTTGGCTCCCAGATTTAGCGACCGTTTGGTCAGCAAGTTGCCCTGGGCGGTTTGAACGGGTGTGATCAAGCTTTCATCGAAGCCAAATCGCCTGGCGATTGCCACACCAAAGTCGTATTTACTTTGACTTTCGCTTGAGAAGAAGTGATACCTGCCAGTTAAGTTTTTTGACAAGGCTTCCAAAAGCAGGTCTGCCAGGTCGCGTACATACAAAGGGCTGAAGATCGAATCCGTGAAGCCGTTTACTGGTTTACCTTGACTGAGATTATTGAAGAAAAACTCCGCCAGACTGCGCTTTCCAGCCAAAGACCATCCATAAAAAACAACGCGGGCAATTATTGCGTCAGGATAAGCCCGGCGAACAGCCTCTTCACCAGCAAGTTTTGATTGCGCGTAGGTATTAAGCGGATTAGGTAAATCATCTTCGCTGTAATTGCCCTTGCTGCCATCAAAAACTGCATCGGTGGAAATTTGCACAATAGGAATACCCATATTTTTTGCTGCTTGTGCCAGCACGCCTGGCGCCTGGGCGTTGACCATGTCTGCCAATTGTGGGTTTTGTTCTGCCACATCCAGGTTGGCGATGGCAGCGCAGTGAATGACCGCGTCAGGACGGGCATTTTGCAAGGCCACAGGCAGGGATTCAAGATTTTCCAATGCTACAGTTTCTTGCTGGAATGGTGTATTTTTCAGGCTTCGGCTGTTGGTCCAACCCACAACATCGAAGCCATTTTGGACAGCTTCGAGTGCCAGGTTGATACCCAGCAGCCCACTCACACCTGTAACAAGCAAGCGGGTCATTATTTT
>JBCFBG010000110.1:0-1948 GCA_038562515.1 Anaerolineaceae bacterium | reverse complement strand
CCAACTACAATTTGAACCTGCTTACGGCCCCAGTCAATGTTTCCGCCATTTGGGCCAAAGCCTCACTGGCGGCAGCGATTTCTTCCATGGAGGCTGCCTGCTCCTCTGTAACCGCTGAAACCGTCTGGGTTTGACTGGCAGTATCTTTGTTTATTTCATCAATTTCTTTTACGGCGGCAACAATTTCCTGGCTGCCACCGGCAACCCGCTGCACCGTATTGGTAATTTTGCTCACCTGTTCTGATACCTGATCAAACAGTGTCACAATCTCGGCAAAGGCGAGACCTGCGTTATTGACAACTTCCGCCCCGATCTTTACCTCACGCGTGCCCTCATCCATAGCCATAACCGCACTGGTAGTCTCACTCTGGATTTCGCCAATTAATCCGGCAATCTGCTTGGCGGCTTCCTGGGACTGTTCCGCCAGCTTGCGCACTTCTTCGGCCACTACCGCAAAGCCGCGACCTTGTTCACCGGCACGGGCTGCCTCAATGGCGGCGTTGAGGGCTAAGAGGTTGGTCTGACTGGCAATACCGGCAATGGTATCGACAATCTGGCCGATTTCTTTGGAGCGTTCCCCCAGCTTAACAACAATCTGCGCGGTATGGGTCACTTTGGTCTCAATAGTAACCATTTGCCGCACTGCTGCTTCGACCGCCTCGCCCCCTTCTTGGGCAGCGCCTGCTGCTTTCCCGGAAGTCGCCTCAACTATGCCGACATTGTCGGCAACCTGGTTGATCTCGTTTGCAATGCGATCAACAATAGCTGTAGCTTGGTTAACGGCTCCGGTTTGCCGCTCGGTACCGGCGGCCACCGCCGTAATACTCATGGCCGTTTGGGTTGCGCCTTGCGCCGACTGCTCGGCACTTGCCGTCAGTTCTTCCGACGAAGAGGCCAGCTGCTCTGAAGATTGCATGACCTGCACCATCAGGCTGCGCAAGTTGCCGGACATAGTGGCAAAGGCCGCTGCCAACTGACCGATCTCATCCTTGCCCGCCTGGGTTTCCCCGATGTCGCTAAGATCGCCTGCAGCCACCCGATTGGCGGTTTCAGACAATTTTCGTATCGGGTTGACAATGCGCCGATTTACAAAATAGGATAACGTGAACACAAACAGGAGAATGGAGACAGTCACCAATATCAGGTTAGAATACATCAGACTGTTCAAGCCGGCAAAGACTTCTTCCGCCGGGTAAACCAACAGCAGGGTCATTCCGGTATCGCCTACCGGCGAGTATACAATGTAATTATCTTTTACTTGCATGATTCCCGCTTGCTTCGCTTGCAGCGCTGCTTCACCCAGCGCCCGCCATTCCTTGTCAGACACCTCTGTAAGCTTTACTGATAAGTCTTGAATCTGCTCGGTTTTACTGCCGGTATAGTTGCCAATAACCATACCGGCCCGGGTAAGCGCGAAGGCATAACCGTTCTGCCCCACACGGATGTCTGCCAGCTGCCGCTTAAAAATGTCCAGAGTGAAATCTGCTTCCGCCACGCCAATGCGCTTACCGTTTTTATCGATTGGATGAACACAGGTTACCCATATCAGATTAGGGTCGCTTTGGTCCACATACGGTTCTGAGTAATCAACTGTCTTTTGCAAGCCGATACCTAATTTATACCACGCTTTAGCATGATAATCCACTACGCTGTATTCCCACGTTAAAACCGGTATACCGTTTTTGTCCTTCATCATGTACGGGTAATGATTTTTCACATCCGGCTGATAGGCGTACGGTTCAAACGCCATGCCGGCACCGGCAAAGGACTTGCTTTTCTGCACGCTTTTCTTAATATAACTAAGGACAATCTCTTCCTGGTACTCCGGCATGGTTGTAATCATATTGCCCAGGGTTATAGCTTCGTCGGAAATCTCTTTGATCGGAATATATAGTGATGTTGCTTCTTGCTGAGCCTGAGTCAATAATTTTTCTTCTTGCTGAGTTAC
>JBCFBG010000056.1:4342-12957 GCA_038562515.1 Anaerolineaceae bacterium | reverse complement strand
AGCAAGGTGAGTTTGAAGATGAAGTCTTGATGGGAACAACGCCGGCCACTGAAGAGGATCTTGAAGAGGAGGAGTCCGCGCAGGGCGACCATCGCAGACGCGTTCTTTTCTTGTGCACAGGTAATTCGTGCCGCAGCCAGTTGGCGGAAGCAATCGTCAATCACCATCTCTCGAAGGAATGGGTTGCTTTCAGTGCCGGAAGTGATCCCAAAGGCTACGTTCATCCATTAGCGAAACAGGTAATTCACGATTCCGGAATCGATCATCAAGGCTATTCAAAGTCAGTTGATGAGTTCCTGGGTCAGGAATTTGACGTAGTAATCACCCTGTGTGATAGCGCCAGGGAGGCTTGCCCATTGTGGCTGAAGAAAGGTAAGATCATCCACCTAGGTTTTTCCGACCCCGCCCTTTTCGAAGGTACCGATGAACAAAAGTACCAAGTCTTTTTAGACACATTTGAGGCAATTCGAGCGACAGTCATCCCTTATCTGGAAGAAATTGATTAAAGTTTTTCTATCTGTTTACTCAATTTGATAACTTTGGTTTGGTTCTATCTTGCAGATTAAGACACAAATCTTACACTTTCGTCAGATAATATTTTTATCTATTAGAAGAAAGAAGCAAAAACATGAAACCATATAGCACCAATATTGAAAAAGATAGTATTGAAAACACCGATTTCAGACACGTTTTGTACACCGGACATCTGCAATTGGTCTTAATGTCCCTTGAACCACTGGAAGACATCGGTCAGGAAGTTCACGACCATGTGGACCAATTCTTCCGATTTGAAGCCGGCGAAGGCAAAGTAGTCACGGATTCTGGCGAGATCGCAGTCGGTAATGGCGACGTTGTAGTAATCTCTGCTGGGACAGTTCACAATATCATCAACACCTCCGCCACCGAACGCCTGTCTATGTACACAATTTATTCACCTGCCAATCACCCTCATGGCACCGTTGCCCATACCAAGGAAGAAGCCGAAGAGCTGGAAAAGAATTACCCGCCCGAGTTTCATCACTAATATCTCGAACTGCTAACAAGACCCGGCTCCGCGCCGGGTTTTCCAAATTCAATCGAAACAGGAAAGCCCGGCAACGACCATTACTCTCTGGTCGTCACGATTTGGATTGTGATCACACCGGTGTAGATGAATATTCAGCACTAAAAGTGCCTTGGGAAAACTGAGCATGCTTATGACGTTACGCGCATTCTACTCCGACTGCCAAGGAGAAATCGTATATATGTACAGGAATATGGCACCATTCTCACCTTCCAATCTGATTTGACAACCAGGATTCTTTCCGTTATAAGTCAATTATGAAAACAAGGATTGTCACTCTTGCCCTATTTTTCTCTCTTTTGCTCAGCAGTTGTGACGAAATCGCCACACCTCCCCAACCAGCGCCGACCCAGAGTTCCAGCCCGACCTTGGAGGTTTTCACCACCCCTTCCTCCACTTTCATCATCGAAGATACGCCCCCATCAGAGGCGACATTGGCTGCGGCTGACCGTGTTTTAGCTTTTGGCGATTTCAATCAGGCTTTAGAATTATTCAGTGCCAATACAACTGGCTCGTCCAATGACATACAGGCTGCAGCGCTTTACGGTCAGGGTTTGACCTATTACAAGCAAAATGACCTTTTTCAGGCAAAACGAGCCTTCACAGAGTTACAGTCCCAATTCCCGGACAGTTTGCCCGCAAAAAGAGCAAATTTTCTCCTGGCTCAGATCAGTCTCGGACAGGAACTGGAAGAGGATGCCCTCGAATTTTACCAGGCGTATGCCCTGGCCCAACCCGGCGTGATCGATGCAGAAGTTTACTCCCGTATCGGTGACCTGTTGGCTGATTTTGGAGAGGCTGAAGGAGCGTTGGATGCCTATCGCACTTCCTACCTGGCACCGCAACTCAGTAATAATACCGTCGTTGCCACAAAAGTAGCCTCCAGTTACTCCAGCTTGGGTCAGGATGACCTGGCTTTGGGTATTTACAAAGAAATCCTCCTGAATACCCAGAGCGATTACACCAAGGCGCAAATGAACCTGCTGATCGCCCAGATCCTGATTACGCAGGGCAACACCGAAGAAGCTTATATCTACTTACAGGATTCAGTTAACAACTATCCCTTTACTTACGATGCCTACACTGCTTTAGTGATGCTACTGGATTCCAACCAAAACGTGGATGATCTGAAACGTGGAATTATCAACTACAATATTGAGCAATTTAACCTGGCGATTGAAGCCTTCGATCGCTACCTGGCTGGGCAAGGATTTGCCAAAGACGAAGCGCTCTACTACAAAGCGTTAAGTGTGCGTGCTGAAGGACTGGTTAGGGCTGGTTTTTCGTCTGCTGAACGCCTGGCTGACAATGCTGCTGGTGGAACGTCGGAAGACAAAGAAGCCATCCGCATTTGGAACGAACTGATCAACACCTATCCGCAAAGTGACTATCGCTTTGACGCAATCGAAGATATTATCTACACCCAAAACACCTATATGGGTCAGTTGAAACTAGCACTTGAGACAACCCTCGCTTTTGTTGCGGCTCCAAATTCTCAACCCGATGCCCCCCAACTGCTTCAAATTGCCGCAAGTTATTACTTCCTTGACGGAAAACTGAAGGAAGCTGCTGATTCCTGGACTCGCATTGCGTTGGAATTTCCGATTTCCACCGATGCCTTCAACGGCTTGTTTTTTGGTGGTTCGTTGTACTATGAATTGGGCGAGTACGAGAAGGCTGCAGAAAATTTCAATCGCGCAATTCTGATTGCTACCCCCGAAACACTGGAAGTGTCGGGTTCAACCTTCTGGTTGGGTAAGGTGAGCCAGGCAATGGGAGATAAGGCAACAGCCGAGGCATACTGGCGCTCTGCTTCAGAGACCGACCCCTATGGTTATTATGGTATCCGCTCCTCCGAACTGCTCAATGGTCAACCGCTCTTTCCGGAAATTGCGACAGGGAATATGCAGCCTGATCTGGAGAATGAGCGCCTGGATGCTGGCGAGTGGCTCAAGACTGCATTCAGTTTACCTGCTGAAGTTAACCTGGATTACAGTTCTGACCTCGTGAACGACAGTCGTTTTCTCCGCGCAGTGGAATTCCATCGACTTGGGCTTTACAACCTGGCAACTGAGGAATTTGAATCGTTGCGAAATTCGTACAAAGATGATGCTCTAAACAGTTTTAGACTGATTAAAACCTTCCTCGAGTTAGGCTACTATCAAAGTGCCATAGAGGCAAGTCATTCAATCTCAAAACTCGCAGGCTATGGTGAGGTACCACTTTCTGCCAGTTTTCCACCCTATTTTGCCCACGTTCAATATGGAACCTATTATTTACCTTGGGTCGAACAAATCTCAAGTAAATATGATATTCCTGAAATCCTCCTTTTCAGCCTGATTTACCAGGAAAGTCATTTTGGCGCGCATGCCTATTCCAGTGCAGGAGCGAGCGGGCTGATGCAACTGATGCCTGCGACTGCAGCTCAGATTGCCAGCGAAACAGGATATCCACCCAATTACACTCAGGATGATTTGCGTGTGCCGTACTATAACCTCGAGCTGGGCAGTAACTATCTTGCCCGTCAATTGTATGGTTTTGAAGGGGATGCCTATCTGGCACTTGCCGCCTACAATGGCGGACCTGGTAACACCTTACGCTGGAAAGAATTGGTTGGTGATGACCCGGATGTATTTCTGAATTCAATCCGCTACCTTGAAACCCGTACCTATTTGCGCAGAATTGTTGAAATTTATCATATTTACTCGTTGATTTACGGTAATTGATTTATTCACCACGATTGTTTATGGGACCCGAGATTGTAGGATTTCGAAATCCTGGCATACTTTAGAAAGCGAAAAATCTTCGTGAAATATTCAATAGAATCCTTTCTTTCTTTCATCTCGCAAGGTGACAACAAAAAACGGCTCCGAAACGGAGCCGTTTTTTTATCTTGTAAAAGCGATCTAACCGTGTTTCAAGGCAGCTTGAGCAGCAGCCAGGCGAGCCAGCGGTACACGGAAGGGAGAACAGCTGACATAGTTGTTTCCAATGATGTGGCAGAACTCGATCGAGCTGGGGTCACCACCATGCTCACCGCATATACCAACTTCCAGGTTGGGGCGAACTTCGCGACCGTCAATCACTGCACGGTTCATCAATCGACCAACGCCATCGCGGTCTAATTGCTGGAAGGGATTCTTTTCGAGGATACCCTTGTCAACATAGACGCCCAGGAAAGTACGTTCAGCATCATCACGGCTGTAGCCAAAGGACATCTGGGTCAGGTCGTTGGTGCCAAAGGAGAAGAACTCGGCATATTTCGCGATTTCACCAGCGGTCACACAAGCACGGGGAATCTCGATCATGGTGCCAAATTTGTAAGCAACCTCAACACCTTTTTCAGCCATAACATCCTTGGCTATCTTCAGCAGAGTGGGTTGAACTTCTTTGAGCTCGTTCACATGACCGGTCAGAGGAATCATGACTTCAGGATGTGGGTCAAAGCCTTTCAGCTTGGTATCACAGGCAGCCTCAAAAATGGCTCTTACCTGCATCTTCATGATATCGGGGTACACAATACCCAGGCGGATGCCACGCAGACCCATCATGGGGTTGCTTTCGTGCATTCCCTGAACGACCTCGAGCATGTGTTCTTTTTCAGCCAAACCTTCAGTAATGCCTTTGGCTTTCAGTGTTGCAACTTCAGTCAACAGATCTTCAAGGGAGGGAAGGAACTCGTGCAGAGGAGGGTCAATCAGGCGAATGATCACGGGTAAACCGGTCATGGCTTCAAACAGACCTGAGAAGTCACTGCGCTGGAGGGGCAGAATCTTCTTCAATGCACCGAAGTAAGCTTGAGCTTCAGGAGATTTATCCATTTTTGCTTTTTCAGCGTCGGTCTCGGCTTTCAGGGCTACCTTATCCTCATCACTGAGAGTGCGTCCTTCCAAACGACCATGTGCCAGAGCGCTTTCAAGCCGTTCAATGTTATTGACCATTCGTTGGGTGCCTTCGGCGTTCATGATCATCTTTTGAACATCAGGCAGACGTTCGACATCGAAGAACATGTGCTCAGTACGGCAGAGACCAATACCCTGGGCGCCATATTCACGGGCGCGCTTGGCATCTCGTGGATAATCAGCGTTTGCCCAGACCTGCAGACGGGCAACTTCGTCAGCCCAACCGAGCAGAGTCATGAGTTCTTTTTGCTCAGAAAGATCGGGTGTGGTCGTCCCAAGCTTGCCGACATATACTTCACCTGTCGTGCCATCCAGAGAGATCCATTCACCTTCTTTGACAGTAACCCCATTACGAGTCATTTGGCGTTTAGCCATGTCGATGTTGATTTCGGAAGCACCAACAATACAGGGCACACCAAACTGACGGGCAACCACTGCTGCATGGGAAGTAGCGCCACCTTCGCTGGTCAGAATGCCCTTGGCAGCCAACATACCGTGGACGTCATCGGGTTTGGTAAAGGGGCGAACCATGATGACATCTTGTTTTTCAACATTGTGCATCTTTTCAACGGTGTCAGCATCGAAATAGATCTGTCCAACAGCGGCACCGGGAGAGGCATTCACGCCTTTTGCAAAGAAACGACCTTCCTTCTTGGCGGCGTCGACGTCAGCATGAGCAAAATGGGGATGGAGCATTTGGTCAATTTGTTCGGGAGTGACGCGGTTTAGGGCGGTTGTCTTGTCAATCAGACCCTCCACAACCATATCGTGGGCAACTTTCACTGCAGCTTTAGCTGAGCGTTTGCCGTTACGAGTTTGCAGCATCCAGAGTTTGCCATGTTCGATGGTGAACTCAACGTCCTGCATGTCTTTGTAGTGGTTTTCAAGTCGTTCTGTAATGTCATAGAACTGTTGGTAGACTTCGGGTAATTCTGTTGCAAGAGTGGAAATCTTGGAGGTATTACGGATACCAGCAACAACGTCCTCGCCCTGAGCATTCATCAGGTAATCGCCAAACATGATATTTTCGCCAGTTTGAGGATCGCGGGTGAAAGCTACACCAGTACCAGAGTCGCCACCCATGTTGCCAAAAACCATTGTTTGAACGTTGACAGCGGTTCCCAGGTCATCGGGGATGCTTTCGCGACGGCGATAGTCGATCGCACGTTTAGACATCCAGGAGTCGAAGACTGCTTTCACAGCCAGTTCAAGCTGTTTGTAGGGATCCTGGGGAAATTCGAAACCTTTTTGCTCGAGCACTACTTTTTTGTAATCCTCAGTAATGGCAGCCCAGTCAGCAGCATTCATTTCAGTGTCGCTCTTGTAGCCTTTTTCTTGTTTGTAGGCTTTAAGAGGTTCCTCAAAATGCTCATCGTCAATGCCCATAACAACTGTACCAAGCATGTGAATAAGGCGGCGGTAAGAATCATTGACAAATCGTTCGTCTCCGCTTTTTGCGACTAATCCTTTGGCTACTTCGTCATTCAAGCCAATGTTCAGGACAGTGTCCATCATGCCAGGCATGGAGAACTTGGCACCAGAACGGCAGGATACCAGCAGGGGGTTAACGGAATCGCCAAACTTTTTTCCGGCATGTTCTTCAACATTTTTGAGAGCGTCCAGTACTTGCTGCCACATACCCTCGGGGAATTGGCGGGAGATCTGGAAAGCATTACAAGCTTCTGTTGTAATAGTCAGACCAGGGGGAACCGGTACACCAGCTCGAGTCATATCGGCCAGGTTGGCGCCTTTGCCGCCCAAGAGGCCGCGAACGCCATCCCAATCACCAGCATATGTTTCTGCCTCGTTAACTTCATTGAATAGATAGACCCATTTTTTATCAGACATAAATCCTCCTAAGATTCTATTTTTCATTCATCGGAATGTTATTTTCACAATTAATAATTTTATCATGATTGATTAAGTAATTTTTGATAATATATGGAATGTTAACAAAGAAGGCACATGGCTGATAGCTCATAGAAATGGTTTTTTTGTTTTTGGGATTGTCAAGTCTTTCCCTATCAGCTACCTATGCTTGCTACGAAGTGGACGGGTATCAGCTACTTCGTACGGGCGGGTTCCAAACCCACCCCAATCTTTTGCGGGATGTGGGAAATCGTGATCAATTACCAAATTTTTCGTCGAAAACGTTCTGCGCAGAATACTGTGTCCGGGCGGGCTTCTGCTCAGCGGGGTAACCCACGAAAATGACATTCAATGGAATGACTGCTTCGGGGATATCCAGCGTCTTGCGAACTGCTTTTTCAATGGTACTGATCGGATGAACTCCACACCAAACCGTGCCAAGCTCGAGCGAAGTGGCAGCCAGGAGAATGTTTTGGGTCGCTGCGCTGCAATCCTGCACCCAAAACCTTTCGAGCACTGGCTTCTTGAAAGAACGGAGATCGCCGCACACTACAATCGCGCAAGGCGCTTCTATCTTACCAAATGGAAGTGCCTTACGAAGTTGACCGAGCTGCTCAGTGCTTTGTACCACCACAAACTTCCAAGGTTTCAGATTCATTGCACTGGGTGCCGCCATGGCTGCTTCCATGAGCATTGTAATTTGGTCAGATGTGATTTTTTGCTCAGTAAATTGCCTGATGCTGCGTCGTTTCAAGATCCAATCAATTTCACTCATCATTTGCCTCTTCGTTCATTTGCACTGACATCTGGTTATCAGCAATGATTTTCTGTTCATCTTCAAGTGAAGGCATCGATTCAAGCACGGTTACATTCTCCGACAATTCATCGGCGGATTGGCTGTTATATTCCTGTGTTTTACTGGCAGAAATGCCGAGCAAAATTCGAATCACCACGATCACTGCCACTAATACAACGATGTAACGAAATACTGGTGCCATCATTTTCTGACCCTCCTTCTGTCAAAGTGCGCCCACGATTAAAGCTCCCAAGGCGAGCGGCTCTTCCAGCATTGGAAGATGGCCGACACCGGGCAAGACCACCACGTTGCCAGAAATGGAAGCCTGTGCCATTTCATGGGCTACCTCCGGCTTCATTAGTTGGTCTTCACTACCCGCTATTGCAAGAAAAAGAGTAGTCATCTTCTCGAGAAAAACGAGCTGGTTTCTGCGCGATGCGATCGCCCGCTGAACATTGGCAAAACCACCTGGATCCGTCCTCTGGATAATCGGAATGACCTGCTGCCTGAGCTCAGTTGTTGCAGTTAGTTTTTGAGCCATTGGTTCAGCAATAACTGACATACCTGTTTTTAAAGCCAAATCAGCTTCAGCAAAACGTGCTTCCCGCTTTTCAGGGTTATCTGAACGAGCATTACTGGTTACCATTACCAAACCGTCCAGCATTTCAGGGTACTTCTCCGCAAAGACCAGGGAAATGTAGCCGCCCATCGAATGCCCAACCAGGGTGAAGTGTTGTAACCTTAGATGATCGACCAATGCTGCCAGGTCGTCAGCGAATTGTTCCAGGCTGCCGTTTGCATCACCGGTCTCAGTTTTGCCATGCCCTCGCAAATCGGGCACAATGAAACGTGCCTGGTCAGCAAATAAGCTCACCATCTCGGTCCAGATACTGCCATCAAGGGCCAACCCGTGTAACAAGACGACAGGTTCCCCTTGACCTTGTTCTTCGTAAAACAGATTGATGCCGTTTAGTTTAGCGAACAT
>JBCFBG010000056.1:0-4242 GCA_038562515.1 Anaerolineaceae bacterium | reverse complement strand
ATAAGCTCACCATCTCGGTCCAGATACTGCCATCAAGGGCCAACCCGTGTAACAAGACGACAGGTTCCCCTTGACCTTGTTCTTCGTAAAACAGATTGATGCCGTTTAGTTTAGCGAACATGGTTTTTTCCTTCTTTCATCATCATTAACACCAAGGCCAAGGCTTCATCACGATTTCTGACTTTTCCCACAACTTGGGCTTCCCGCACTGACTCAAGGTAAAACCCCATATCAGGTCCGGGTTGCAGTTGTAAATTATTTAACAAATCGTCTCCAGACACCAAACGTGGAGGATCAACAATCGAATCATGCTCAGTAAACCAGGTCAGGATGATCTTGTTTGCAAGCCGTATATCTTTTTCATTCGGTGACGACGATACGGATTGTTCTATTATGTGCAGGAGTGCACTCTCCAAACCGAAAGATCCAACATCCTTGAAATAGTGGTAATGCTGAAGAGCTACTGCTTCCATGGGTAAGAACAGCATCCTTTGATAACCGACACAAACCAGCTCCAGAAATTTTTGTTCTTTTTGACCCAACATCAAGGCATTTGTCAACTTCTCTGCAAATTCCAAGCAAATAGACTCAGATTTAGCTTCATCACATACTGAGAATAATTGTTGTTGGTTGAAGAACAAGGCAAAAAGAATCAAGAGTTGTTTCCTGGTGCGCCCACCCTGCAGTGATTCACCAAGTATTTGTTTCATCCCGTATTGAATTTCTGAAGATGAGAACAATTGCATTGCTTGCGCAGACGATTGAGCGAGCGAATTCTTTCCTTCAATAAGCAGCAATAACTCTTCGAGGACTGAAAGACGCTTTTGGATAAGGTCCGCCCCACCATTCTCAGTCAACCCGCTCAAAAGAATTCCGTCTTCGTCCCTGATATTCGAGCTGGGGTAGAACACGCTCTTGGTATCTGCAGGCAAATTTTCTACTTGTTTTGTTTTGAAAACTCTGTCTTGGAGTTGAGCCAGAATGCCGAATTCTCTCAGCAATTCATAAGTCTTTGCAAGACCAGGTTCTGCCAGGCATTTGAGCAGCTCATCCCGAATCCGCTCCCCTGATATTCTGTTTATATCCTTTGTGGCTACGCGCAGTTGTTCGATAATTTCTATGGTTGTGCCCAGTTCTAATGTGCGCACCATACGAACGGCTCTCAAAACCCGCAAAGGGTCGCTTAAAAGCGATAGGGGGTTGCCCAGGCACAAACGCCGATATCTTAAGTCCTCATGACCGCCCAACGGGTCAATCACCTCATCGAGGTTATCGAGGTCGATTGCCATCGCGTTGATGGTGAAGTCTCTTTGCCTCAAGTCATCTTCCAGGTTTCCGCCAATAAAGGCGGTGAAGTCAAGCACAAGTTCGCCTGGCTGACCTTGCTTTAATATGACTCTGGCAGTTTGATGCTCGTCATCCAATGAATACCAGACGCCTTCAAACCGTCGCCTGACATTCTTTGCCAGTTGGACCGATCCATCCGCGACCACAAAGTCAAGGTCTTTTACAGCGCGACCTAAGACCAGGTCGCGCACTGCCCCACCCACCAGGTAGACCTTCTGGCCAGGAACGGCACGTCTGACTTCCCGCAGGAAGTCTGCCAGTTTCTTATCCAAGAGGAGGTTCATACTTGTCCAGATTGACTGTTCCCACAAAGGGCAAGTTGCGATAATACTCGTCCATATCCAATCCGTAACCGAAGACGAACTCGTTTTTAATCTGAAAACCGCAATAACGGATCGGGACGTCAACTTCTCGCCGCTCAAATTTATCGAGCAAAGTACAGATATAAACTGATTTTGGGTTTCGGGTCTGAAGAATTTCGATTACCGAAGAGAGCGTATGGCCGCTATCGATGATATCCTCAACAATCAGGATATTCTTGCCGGTTACGCTGGTGTTGAGGTCGAGCGTGATGCGTACCTCCCCATCAGATTGGCGAGCCCCTGTTCCATAAGAAGAAACCGCCATAAATTCAATTGCCAATGGTACATCGATGTGACGAATCAAATCGGTAGTAAACATTACTCCGCCCCGCAAAATGCAGACGATCAACAATTCCTGACCAACGTAATCGAGGCTAATCTGCGCGCCAAGCTCTTTGACACGCTGCTGGATTTGCTCCTCGCTAACAAGGACTTTATCAAGATATTCACGATAATCCTGCACCATGATTGACCTCAATCTCTGGGTACTTCGTGGTGGCGTCGGCAACGTGCTTCGTACATCTCTGATGCTCCGACGATCACGATAGGGTCATGATAATTGGCTGGTTTGCCGTTGACCAACCGCTGAGTGCGGGTGGCAGCTTCGCCGCAAACCATACAAATGGCATTGAGTTTTTCAACTTTATCAGCCATTGCGATCATCACCGGCATACAACCAAAAGGTTCTCCCCGAAAGTCGGTATCCAGCCCGGTTACAATCACTCTTTTGCCCTGATCGGCAAGCTGATTCGCAACCTCAACAATACCGTCATCAAAAAATTGTGCTTCGTCGATACCCACTACATTTACATCCGGGTCCAGTTTTTCCAGTATGTCCTGCGAGTTTATGACCGGACAAGCCTGATAATCAGCACCAGAGTGGGACGTGACTTTGCTGTACGCGTAACGATTATCAATGACTGGCTTAAAAACCTGGACTTTCTGTCTGGCAATAGTCGCCCTTCGCAAACGGCGAATCAGTTCTTCTGTTTTTCCACAGAACATCGATCCGGTAATTACTTCCAACGTACCAAAGGTTTGTACCATAAAGCCTCCAATAATTTCAGATTGTAAAAGTATAAGTCAAGTTAGAGATGATGGCATGGATTGTAGGTCAAGTGATTCAGTTTTTTTCATTGTTGAGCTTTGGCAGAGTGCCGTTGATGGAATGACCTAAATGACTGTAAACGATTCCTCAAAACGAAGCAGAAGCAATGAGACTGCATAAAATAAAAAAAAGGCAGGTTCATCACCTGCCTTTTGTGGTAAAGCAAAATACTAAACTTCAATTTCCTCTGCGGCTGCGGGCAGTTGATAGCCCATCTGGCGTAATTGTTTTTTCAGATCGATCAAAGATTTCCGACCAAAGCCTTCAACTTCGAGCAAAACTTTCTCTCCGCCTTCGAGTTTAGCTAAAACATCGCCTGCAGTGTTGATGCCGGCTTTTGCCAAGGCAGATACTGCTTTGGTAGTAAGTTTGAACTCAGAAATAAGACGTTCAGGTGAAGTCTTGGACTCTGACGCAGCCTTCTTCTCGGCGACGATGTCCTGGCGAACCTGCAAACGCTTGTAGAAGCGATCGACCTGACCTTCACGGTCGAGGATGCGAGCTTGCTGCCCGGTATAGAAGGGATGACAATTAGAGCAAACTTCGGTTCGAATTTCAGGAACGGTTGAACCAGTGGTCCATTCATTCCCACAAGAAGCACAAGAGACTTTTGCCTCTGGATAATATTTAGGTTGAATTTTTTCTTTCATCTTACCTACTCACCTTTCGCTGGTCCATCAGGTGTTTCGAAGACATGTACACGTTTACGTCCACCAGCCATAGTCTCGTATTTGACGTAGCCTTCGATGGTAGCAAACAATGTGTAATCACGTCCCTGACCCACGTTCCATCCGGGGTGGACCTTGGTGCCATGTTGGCGTACCAGGATGTTGCCACTGATCACTTTTTCGCCGCCATATTTTTTGATTCCCAGGCGTTGTCCCTGGCTATCTCGTCCATTGCGGGATGACCCGCCACCTTTTTTGTGTGCCATTTCACTACTCCATCACAATTGAATCAACCAGTAACCTGGTGTATTTCTGACGATGACCGGTCTTCTTACGGTAATTGACTCTGGATCTATACTTGAACACCAAAATCTTCTTGCCTTTGATCTGATCATCTACCGTGGTTTTCACACTGGCACCCTCGATGTAAGGAGTACCGATTGTCACCGAATCGCCATCAACAAAAAGAACAACTTTGTCAAGGACGATTTTGTCGCCGATTTCTGCAGTCAGAAGGTCTACGGTTAAGCGCTTCCCTTCTTCGGCGCGGTACTGTTTACCGCCTGCTTCGATAATTGCATACTTCATTTTCTCTCCAATCTTCACTTAACCAGCTTACGAGCGTTTCACCGCCCGATACCGGGAAAGTTGGTCACATAAGTAACCCCAGCCAACATACGCTGGGGTAACGATTGATTATTTTACATCGATTGAGAAGGAGTGTCAAGTTATTTTTACTTGAATCCTGATTTTATAT
>JBCFBG010000055.1:5898-13043 GCA_038562515.1 Anaerolineaceae bacterium | reverse complement strand
GAACTCACCGACCCCAACGCAGGCTATTGGACGCAAACTCGCTTCGTGATCGCGATTGAACCAAAAAATTGACCAATCGCAACAAATCTTGTTCAAAAAACTCTTGACCGCTACAGTTTTTTGCCTATAATTGCAATAATTAATAACTGAAAAACTTCGACGAGGACTAGTAGACACAAAGCCGGTGGTACAGAGAGCAGGAGAGGCTGAGAACCTGCCCATACGAATGTGGTGAATGGACCTCTGAGTTGCAGGGCGAACGCCTTTGGGTTAGTAACCTGTGCCGGAGCTGCCACCGTTATCTGGGTAAAGGGTATCGCGACTTGTCGCCGTACTCAATTAGAGTGAAGCTGGCTTTTTCCCTGTGTGCATCACCAGGGAATTTTTGATTAAAAGGCTGGTTTAACCGGGGTGGCACCGCGGATTGCTGACACATTCGTCCCCATTGGATGGATGTGTTTGATTTAAAAACAACAAACGAGGAGAATTGCCATGAAAGACCAAAACCAAACCCGATTTCACCTGCCCGAAAGCGACATTCCGCGTTTCTGGTACAACATGAACGCCGATAGCCCTGTTGCTCCTACGCCCGTATTCAATCCAGTAACTAAAGAATTGATTACCAAGGATGCCCTGGAAACCCTGTTTCCGCTGCCACTGATTGAGCAAGAAGCAACCATGGAACGCTTTGTGCCCATCCCAGAAGAAGTGCGCGAGATCTACAAACTTTATCGACCAACCTCTTTGATTCGGGCGCGCCGGCTTGAAAAAGCATTGAACACTCCTGCTCATATTTACTTTAAGTATGAGGGCGAGTCGCCAGCTGGTTCCCATAAGCTAAATTCAGCCATTCCGCAGGCGTTTTACAACAAAATCAGCGGCACCCATGCGATGACCACCGAGACTGGCGCGGGTCAATGGGGCAGTGCATTGGCGATGGCGTGCAAGATGTTTGATATGGACCTGGAAGTATTCATGGTCAATGCCTCCTACCTTTCCAAGCCCTACCGCCGTGTGATCATGGAAACTTATGGGGCCCATATTTTTGCCAGCCCTTCTCCAAGGACCAAAACTGGACGAAGCTACCTGGAAAAACGACATGATCACCCCGGTTCGCTCGGTATTGCGATCTCGGAGGCAGTGGAAGTGGCAGCAGAATCTGAAGGGAAAAAGAAATATGGCCTGGGGTCGGTGCTAAACCACGTCATGCTCCACCAAACTGTTATTGGCGAAGAAGCCCTCAAGCAGATGGACCTGGCTGGAGAATATCCGGATGTTGTCATCGGCTGTGTGGGCGGTGGTTCTAACTTCTCAGGTCTGGCGTTTCCGTTTGTGCGGGAAAAACTGAAAGGGGAGAAACAAACACGCTTTGTGGCAGTTGAGCCGACCGCCACACCCAGCTTTACCAAGGGCACCTATGGTTTCGATTATGGCGACAGCGCCGGCATCGTGCCGATTATCAAAATGTACACGCTGGGCAGCGATTTTATTCCCGATCCTATTCATGCCGGTGGGCTCAGGTATCACGGAATGTCGCCGATTTTGAGCGGGCTCTACAATGCCGGTGTGATCGAGGCGGTAGCGGTGGAGCAACGGGCTGTTTTTGAGGCTGCAATCCAGTTCACGCAGGCAGAAGGGGTTTTGCCAGCGCCTGAATCTGCGCACGCTATCCGGACAGCCATCGATGAAGCCCTGGATGCACGCGAGAAAGGTGAAAAACGCGTGATCCTCTTCAACCTCTCCGGGCATGGCTTTTTGGACCTTTCAGCATATGATCAATACCTGCACAATGGCATGATCAACGGTGGAATACCCGAAGAAAAACTGGAAGGTATCGAAGAGCGTTTGCCAAGGGTAAATCTTCCAGGATGAGGGAAGGATTAAAGAACCACTTAAAGAGTAACCCACCTGGACTCAAACACGATCATCATACTTACTTTTGAACACAAAAAACCGGCGTTCAGCCGGTTTTTTGCGTAATAGTTATTGACCTTATTTGTCTTACAACCCAGTGAGAAAAAGAGACCCGGCTTTGTTTAGTCTTCTGCTAAAACAATGATCTTGTCAGCCTCAGTAAATTGGACAAATGAAGATTTTGTTGGATTTAACACGATTCCATATGATTTTTCTGAATTGGTCGCATTAGCTGCTAGCCGGTAACCAAGCGCAGCCTGTCCTTTTTGGCGCGCGGATTCAACGATGGTATAAAAGTTAACAGGCTGATCCAGACGAATATAGGCCGAAGCAGGCTTTAAATTGATCTCCGACCCTTCAATATTAAACAAATCCGCAAACACTGCGTTCAGGACTTTGCTCTCTGATACCTGGCTTATCAGCATGCTAATTAGTTCATCGCTGACAATGAAATCATCCGCAGTTGAACCTTCAGCCAAGTTGCGATTACGGATATCAAGGATCTCGCTAACAATTGTGTAATCACATTGTGGACAGTGTGCAGATATATCACGCAGGTGAAGTAATGTAATCAATGTTTTGGAATCAGCAACCTGTTTTGTTAAGTAATCGTTGTAACTGAGAATTATGATGTGATCAAACTTAGTGAGATCCAGGGCATCCAACATCGGCCGTTCAGTGGTAACACCATTCTGAAAGAGAACCTTTGACCTGGTTAATTCAAGGTTCTTCCATAAAGCATCCTGTTTGATCAGATCATTGTTGGCAATCACTAGGATGTTGGACCCTGTGCCCAGGTAGTTATCCAATTCTCTCAGGATTTTTGCGGCATGGCGATTCCAACCCAATACCAACACTGTTTCAATTTTTTCAGAAACATCTATGTTACTTATTATCGCAGTAGGATCAATGTTATCAAAATGCTTTTCGGAAATATTGATCCTATCATCATCTTCCGCTATCAAGATTACTCGATCACCAACTTCAATCAACGTATCCATCGGTGGGTTTAATTGAGGCGCACGTTTATTTTTTTGAATTCCCATAACGGCATTATTCTCAAAGAGGTTGAGAATTTCCCCGAAGGTTTTTCCCTCCAATTCCGGGCGTGTAAAGAAATAAATTTCATCACCTGAGAAATTTATAAGATTGCCATAGATTAACGATAGACCACATTTACAGCAGGTTTGGGCTACCACTTTGGCAACTATATCCTCCGTTAACAACCACTCCACTTCATCGCCCCCTACTACCTGGCCAACGGTAGCATTCTTGCTATTACGAAGTTGAGCCACCATATGGTACTTGGCGCTGGTCGGAGCAGGAGCTTGCTTGATCCCCAGAATTATTTTCAACACATCAGCATCCGGATCTTCATTATCTGGCGAGAGGATAATGATAGACTTGGCACTTGGAAGGTTTAATATTGCCAGCGATGAAACATCCATTGGTGAACCGGTTCGACAGACAATGCGCGTGTGACCGATATTAAGCACCCTTTCACGAACTTGCTGTTCCATCAAGCTTTTACTCTCATCTCCCATAATTACGATGCACCCATTGGCTTGATTGCTATTCGCCCAACAAAGTTCCTCCACGATGGTGAAAACCTGATCATTCCAGCCCAGGATAACCGTATGACCATTCTCGATCACCCGGGAGCGACCCTGACTGAGTGCTTCAAGGCGACCTTGAAGTCCACTGCTAATAACGCTGATCAATGCACTGATAATAAAAATGCCCCCCAAAGTTACAAAAAGCATCAGCAAGCGAAACCCCCATCCTTGATCCCCACTCATGGTTCCAGCGTCAAGTGTACGCATAAGGCTCATCCAAAGAGCCTCACTCATAATCGGAACATCCTCACCGGTAGGTGATATTCTTAAAAGAACCAATATGACCGCTGCAACAAACACAACGAGAAAAGATAAAACTGCTAACCAGTAGATCAAGACACCAGTGCCCCGTGAAAACATGTTGTCAACTTTGTATTGAATTTTATCTTTCAGATTGATTCTTTCTTCCACATCAACCCCTTTCGCGCCAATAAAGTGGTTGAATTGTATCAAATCTATTGATAATCAGCAGGTTCAATCGTAAGAATTGGAATTCAAACATTGCTGGATAAAGCTATGTTTTTGCTTGTAAATACCCCCTTTTTAGGTTTCTAGCAACAATAGATAAAAGAAAATCGAAGCTATGAAAAAAGAAAGCTTTTCGGGTCTTAGGAATTCGGTCTTGATTAATTTTTCTAGAATTATTTTCTTTATTGAGTTACCGAAAGGATTAATAGATAAAAGTGCTTGACAAAATTGTCAAAACATTGATATACTCATTCTCCGCGTCCCAAGAACTTGGAGACGCTTAATTACGTGAATTGGAAGGGTAGTGCCATGAATCATACAGAATTATTGAAATCTGTTCAAGCTGAAAAGAATGTCAACATTCCTGATCTTTTCCCTGGCGATAACGTCAGCGTTCATATGAAAATCAAGGAAGGCGACCGCGAACGCATCCAGGAATTTAAGGGCGTTGTTTTGTATGTCCGTGGAAGCGGCAACGATGCCAGTTTCACAGTCCGCCGTGTTGCCAGCAATGGTATCGGTGTGGAACGCACATTCCTGTTCAATTCTCCCCGCATTGCCAAGGTTGTAGTGGAACGCCACAACAGAGTTCGCCGTGCACGGCTGTATTTCTTGCGCGAACGCACTGGCAAGAGCGCACGCTTGAAGCAGCGTTTTTAATATCAAACAAGAGAAAGTTATTCTCCTTACCCGAAAAGCCTGTTCTGAATCAATTTGGAAAGGCTTTTTATTTTAACCCCGAGGAAAATCGATGAACAGACCCATCATAGGCATACCATCTGGACGACTTGAAGGTAAATCGGGTTCGCCAACTTACCAGAGCAGGCAGGTGGACGTCAAGGCAATTTTAGCGGCAGGTGGACTGCCAGTGTTACTGCCGGCTGCCATCCCTTTGGAAGAACTTTCTGTGATTGTGGCGCAGTTTGATGGCTTTTACTTAACAGGTGGGGGCGACCTTGACCCAGCGCTGTACGGAGCTGAAAATCATGATCGCGTTTATGGGGTCAACCCGGAGCGGGATGCCTTTGAGCTGGCTTTGGTTCGGTATATTGTTGAGAAGGACAAGCCTTTGCTGGCAGTATGTCGGGGGATGCAGACACTGAATGTGGCTTGTGGAGGAACGCTGTATGTTGATATTGCCAGCCAGCTGCCTGGTGCAGAAAAACATGATTGGTGGCCGACCTACAGACGCAATAAATTGGTGCACGATGTTTCGGTTACTCCAGGCTCTTTATTGGCAAGTACCTTGGGCGAAGTGGAATTGCACACGAACAGCCTGCATCACCAGTCGGTCAGACTGGTCGCCAGTGAATTACGCAGCGTCGCTTTTGCCAAGGATAACGTGGTTGAGGGAATTGAGCACCCAGGCAAGCGTTTTGTGGTCGGAGTTCAGTGGCATCCGGAATGGCTGCAAGACCAGGAACCGATGCGAAATTTGTACCTGGCTTTGATAAACGCCTGCAATAAAGAATCTTGAGCTTAATTTTTCATATCTGACCAGTAAACGTTCCAAGGAATGGCTGTTGAATTACTTTTTCCGTTCTTTAAGCAAGACTATAATTGGGATATGAATAAAAAACCCTCAGCAAGTTCTCCTATTGGTATCTATGATTCGGGTGTTGGTGGTCTGACAGTTTTACGGGCAGTGTGGGAACTGCTGCCCCATGAAAACTTGATTTACTTTGCCGATCAAGCCAAAGTGCCTTATGGCAACCGTCCGTTGGAAGAAGTGCGTTCATTAGGAGAAGGAGTTACCCATTACCTGATGGATAGAGGCGCAAAGTTGATCGTGATCGCCTGCAATACGGCTTCGGCGGCATCTTTAAAACATCTGAGGGCTCTTTACCCTGATTTTCCTTTTGTGGGTATGGAGCCGGCGGTTAAACCCGCGGTGGAGCAGACCCTGAGCGGGAAGGTGGGCGTGTTGGCAACCCCTTCTACGTTTCAGGGTGAATTGTACGCTTCGGTAGTGGAGCGATTTGCACATGATGTGCAGCTTTTCCAGAATACCTGTCCGGGCTTGGTGCAGCAGATCGAGAAGGGCTACCTGGATACCCCCAAAACCCGTCGGATTTTGGAAGAGGCATTGGAGCCTATGCTGAGGGAAGGGGTGGATACACTGGTGATGGGCTGTACGCACTTCCCCTTTGTGATCCCGCTGATCCGGAAAATTGCAGGGGAGGATGTGCGGGTGATTGACCCCGCGCCGGCGGTTGCCAGGCAGGTCAAACGTGTGTTGGAAGGTCTGAGCTTGTCGAACACCGCGGATTCAGCAGGAGAAACAATTTTTCTAACCAGCGCTGAACCACACAGGTTTGAAATCTCGCTTGAAGAACTCGTTGAAATCAATGCCACAGTCAAAAGTCTGCATTGGAATGAAAACGAATTGATTGAATAAACAGGCTCATGCCAGACTGATTCCTACATTTCATCGAATTGACCTCTACAATCCACGAACTATATTGAAAAAGAATAAAAAATTATTGACAAACGATAAATAGTTTGTTATACTGCCTTTAAACAACTTGCTACTACAAAACAAAGGAGTTTCAGGCATGAAAATTCGAACACAAACAATATTTTTGGAGTTGGGCGTTTTCTTTGCTGGGTTGCTCACCCTGGGGATCGGCGCTTTGATGGTGCAGCTCTCCCATGATGTAGCTCGAGCAAATCCGACAATAACTTTCATGCGGGTCCCGGTGCTGCTCATCGCCTGGAGTATTCTTGCATGCGTTTTGGCTGCGCTGGTGCTGGCGTTGCTTCTCCTGGAACGCATTCGAAAAGACAACATTTTCGAAATCCAATCCGTACGCCACTTAAAGGGTCTGGGAATGTGTGCTTTTACGGCAATTCTGCCATTGATTATTTTGTTTTTCTACACCGAGGCCAATGTAGGCGGGTCGATTACCAACCTTTACGTAATTTTGGGAATTTTCGCGTTGGTTCTCATAGGGATCTTTTTCTTCCTGATAACCGCACTTTTCCAAAAGGCAGTAGATTACAAAAAAGAAGTTGACCTGACGGTCTGAGGCAGCCATGACAATAATTATTAACCTCGACGTACAAATGGCAAAACAAAAAATGAGCCTGACTGAACTTTCAGAAAAAGTTGGTATTACCATGAGCAACCTGTCCAATTTAAAGACA
>JBCFBG010000055.1:0-5798 GCA_038562515.1 Anaerolineaceae bacterium | reverse complement strand
TGAGGCAGCCATGACAATAATTATTAACCTCGACGTACAAATGGCAAAACAAAAAATGAGCCTGACTGAACTTTCAGAAAAAGTTGGTATTACCATGAGCAACCTGTCCAATTTAAAGACAGGAAAAGCCAGGGCGGTACGCTTCAGTACGCTGGACACAATCTGTAAAGTGCTGCAATGCCAACCGGGAGATATTTTAGAGTATCGGGAGTCGTAGGGATGTGACCTACCTCGTCCATTTTGAGCGTAACACCCGCAAGGGAAGACTTCGCACGGACATCGCCGCTACAGATGAGACCGATGGTCCATTTTTAGGCTAAACTAAATATCGAAAGGCAGGTGAACGATGATTGAAGCAATTAAACACCGGAAAAGTGTTCGCAAATTCTTGGAAAAGCCAATTGAAGATGAAAAATTGAACGAAATCCTGGAAGCTGCCCGGTTGGCACCTTCTGGCAACAACAAACAACCCTGGTTTTTTATTGTGATCAAAGACGAGACTGTTAAAGAAGACGTGGCAGTCGCAACCAACAACCAGATGTGGATCGCCAGTGCGCCTGTAGTGATTGTTGCCGTTGGCGATATGTGCGCTCGAAGCCAGGATTATGCCGGCTTGTATGTGGATGAGGAAACTAATAGCTTCGACGTCAAACGCATAGTTCGCGATACCACCATCGCTGTCACACATCTCCTTCTTGAAGTTGACAATCAGGGTTTGGGGGCTTGCTGGTGTGGGGCGTTTACCCAGGCAGGTATTCGACCTGTTTTAAATATTCCAGATGACAAATTTGTCTTGGCGGTGATTCCAATTGGTTATCCAGCCGAAGAACCGAAAGCTAAACCTCGAAAGACGTTGGAAGAAATTATCAGGTATGAGCGTTGGTGATTGGTTGATCGAATCTGCGGACAGAAGTTTAGCACAATCGAAAGCTAAAAAACCCCACCCCCTCAACCCCCCTACTCCGCGTAGCTAGGCTGAACGGATCTTCGACCACCGTCCCACAGGCAGGGACTGGAGGGGGGTACGTAGATTTACTGGCATTGATATTCAAAAAGGCAATAAAAAGCGGTTAATCAGCGAACCTCAAGCCCAATTCGTTGGGATCTACCACCAAGTCAGCGAAGTTTTCAAAATTCAGATTGCTAAAGGTGTGACCGGTGTTCTGATTGTATTGATTGAGCAAGGCAGAATAACTGAGGTTGATGCGTGCTTCCCAATCCAAGCCTAATACATCGGCTGCACGGCGGACCTGAGCAGAACTTTCACCTTCCAATTCAACAAATAAACCAAACGGCATTTCATCCACCGAGAGGACAAGGCTGTCCATCAGGTAATTGGCGCGATACTTCTCGTACATCATGACCACCTGGTAGCCCAGGGCTTCCAGGAGACGGTTGGTGGTGTCAAAATCGGAGACTTCAACCTCAATTTCCTTGCGCAAAAGCACATCTTCTTCCATCACACCGGGACCTTTGAATGTGAGCCGCGCCTGGGTGTCTTTGCGCAGGCGCAACACTTGTTTTTGGGCGACCAGGCTGCCGTCAGGCAGGTCGTAGCGCAGGTTGAATTCATGAATGCGTTCCTGGCTGCAGGGTAAGCGCAGCGCTGAAATCTTTTGCATCAGTGCTGAATAGTCTTTCAACAAAAATTTAACTTCAATTTCCTGGTCCATCAGCAGACTCCTTATTGCCGGCATTGACTTTAACTGTGTAGAAAACGATCATTAAAAGCCAAATCAGGTGAAGAACAATCGTGAAGGTGTGGTTCGTGGGGCGTTGGTCCGGAACCCACAGGAAAAGCCGTTCACCCCAGGTGGAGACGATCATGAGCAGGGAGGTGATCCAGAGAAACGGCAAATGCCAGGTGCGTTTCTCTTTAAGCGCGATATAGGCAACCATGCCAAAGACGAGTTGTAGAAATCCGGTGACCATCAGGTAAGTCGGCAACCAGGCAGGGAAATTTAACTCAAAGAGGATGCCCCGCCTCAAGAGGGTGTTGAGGAAACGGCTAAAACCGATCGCTGAGACGACAGCCAGCGTCCACATCAGTACGTAACGCAGGGCATACGGCCAAAAACCGGGATCTTTCATTTTAGGTGGTTGTTCAAGCATTATTGCTCTCGCTTTCATTGTAGTCACTCAAATAGCCCAAACCTGAAAGCGCCTGCAAAACAGCTCTCTCTCCGTTGGGTTTAATTATTACCGTTGTGGGACCAAGGCTTTCTCCCAGCCAGTGAGCTGCCGGACTTTCATGCAAGGCTTGTAAAATTTCAGGTGAGCCCAACCTCAGGATGGTTTGGGTCTGAATGCTTGCCTGGACACCTTCCGTTTCCCAACGCTTGATAGCCTCATATAGAATGGGGGGCAAGCCGCCCTCGGCATGTTTTCGCAAAAGATGAATCAGGTGCTTGGGCAGCAGTCCCTGTACTTTTGCTTTCGACAGGGATCGTGGGGTTATTTGGTAAGTGCCGCTGGATGGTGAAACTTGCTGCCATTCTACAAAACGGGAAATTTGAAAGCGAACCAACCTGGATGACCGATCGGTCATAACGATTTTCCCTGTTGAAGTCAGATTAATAGGCGCGTCTTCAGGTTCTCCCTGCAGGTCTATACCTGGGCTGTTGAGGGTAAAGAAATTTTCTTTCAGTCGAAAAAGCCTTTTTGAAGGCAAATCTTTAAGAGTGCCGATGTCAATCAAAGCCAGCTCGGGCAGCATCTGAGTGATGATGAACGTGATCAGTGCGCCTTCAACCTGGAGCCAACTTTCATAGCCGCTTAACGGCTCCTGGAGGTTGCCATCTTTCAGAATGACCCAACTGAAGTATTCTTCCTGTTTTCGCAGAAAATCGGGTTCGGTTGATTTAAGCAGATCAATGAAGTCATCCAGGCTATACCAGGATTCTGCTTGAAGGTGGCTCAACAAATCGATGATCGTTTGGCGCGCTGCCTGGGAGGGTATGGGTGAGGTAGCTTCAATTTGCAGGTCAGGCAGGCAACGGATCTCGTGAAAAGCAGAAGATTTCAGCCACTGATTGGCAAGCCATTTCAGTGCCAGAGCCCTGGGAAGATCCAGGAATTTGCGTGCCAGGTCGGTAGGCTGTTTTGCTTGATCTAAAACGCCAGTTCCCAGCAACAGGGCTTCGAACAGAGTCCACTTAAAAGGAGTGACAGCTGTTTTTGCCAGGTACTCCCGGGGATTTTCAAAACGAAGAGCAGCCAAGAGCAGGCAGGTTTCATCCAGGATCACTGAATTGGCGGGAGAAAGCTCAACTACTACAGCGGGGGGTAGCGGTGTGAGGGTAAATTTTGATGGGTGGTCTGGCATCGCAGGCAGAAGCGGGAGGAGTTCTTCCGGTAGGTAAGCCATCTCCTGCAGGTCACCTTCCACGCGCAAAAAATCGCGTCCGAGCAGCCCGCGATACCAAAGCGTTTCACTGATGGTTATTGGAAATGCCCAGGGTTGTTCTTTTTTGCGAAGGGTTTTGCCGAGGGCACGGATTTCTCCAAAACGCTGAGTAAAAGTGGACCAAGGTAACCGGCCATCATTGTTTTTTAGAGCAAAGAGTGCTTGCTGAGCCGGTTCCGGGAGCTTTTCAAAAACTAAGAAAAAATGTTCTTGTTGGGGAATATGTAGTTCAAGAGAGAGCAGGAGACCGGGTTTGTCCTCTTCGTCTGGCTCCAGACCCCAAAGCGCGGCGATCTGTTGCAACTGATCGGGTTCAAAGGCGCGTAGACTGGTGGTGAGGTTTGGCATACTTGTTTGGAGTATACATCAAAAAATGGCTACATAAATTGATAAGCGTTTCAACCCCGCTCTCTTTCAATGACGATTTGAGTGGGGTCCACCTTCGATTGTCACATATTGTGAGACGGCATGGAAGCCGTCCCTTCTAGAAGAGGGGTTGGCAGTCGGGAGCTTTATTCGATTTTGAAGGCTTTGACGCCTTCGATCTCTGAAATCTGTTCCACCATATTTTCAATTTTTTCGCTGCGGTTGAAGCGAGCCACAATTTCAAGGCGAAGGCTCTTGCTCTTAAGGCTCTTTTGGATGGAGAAGGTGATCACCTGATCTGCGATGCGCGCCATAGCTTTTCGCACATCACGAACGACGCCTTTGTGGTCGTGTACATCAACAGTGATATTGCGAATCACGTTGATCCGCACAAAACGCTTCTCTACAACATCCATAACAGAGAGGACGATCATGAGCACCAGGGTGGTGATTGCTGCGACTGCATAATAACCCACCCCGACAGCCAATCCGACGATCGCCATGGTCCAAAGGGTGGTGGCAGTGGTGAGACCTTTGACGTTGAATCCGGAGCGCAAAATTGCCCCAGCGCCGAGGAAACCGATGCCAGACACAACCTGCGCTGCCAGGCGGGTGGGGTCCGAGCCCGCTTTTGAGGCGATATTGACCGAGAGCATCATTGCAAGGCAGGCGCCAACCACCAAAATCATATGGGTACGCAAACCAGCAGGCTGACTATCCCGCTCGCGTTCGAAACCAATGATTCCACCAAGCACCAAGGAAAGCCCTATTCTGAGCAACATGTCAACAATTTCAATCTCTTCCATAAAAAAGCCTTTGCATTTCCAACCTAATTAGTGTTTAAACAAGTATTATATCATAAGCGTTAATCATTTGTTAAACAATATACCGGGCTCGATTTGAACCCGGTGATTTTTTCAAAAGATTAGGCCTTCCGCACAAAAAACGCAGAGGGAGAAGCGCGATCAGGGTAATTCGGGCAGCGCGGCTTTGTTGGCGCAGATCAATCCAACCAAGCCACGTCCGGTGTGAGCACCCAGGGCTGTACCGAGCTTGAGATCGGGCATCCATTCGACAGAATAGAGATGATTCATCGCTTCTTTAAGCATTGCAGAACCATCCGGGTTTGCTGCTGTGCATATTTGTGCTACCAGGTGTGTTCCCTCCGGGTGCACTTTGAGCGCTAACTCAGTGATGCCAAGAATGGCTTTCTGGAAGGAGCGCTTCTTGACCCTGTCGTAATACTTGCCATCTTCCTTGCTTACTTCGATGACAGGTTTGATGCCAAGCAGGGAGGCAAGCAGCCCTTTGAGGTGGCTGATGCGTCCGCCGGCGATCAGGTATTTCAAATCGGGCAGGGTGAAGTGGGTGGAGGTGGCAGCCTGGATCTGACCAAGCTTGGTGATGATTTCATCCATCGATTTGCCAGCCTGCTGCATTTTTGCAGCTGCTGTTACCTGCCAGGCTTCACCAGCCGAGAGCGTGAGCGTATCGATCAGGTGAATGCGGGCGTTTTTGACTATCTCAGCGGCTTGTTTGGCGACATTATAAGTGGCGCTCAGACCGGATGAAATGTGAATGGAAAGGATTTCTTCGCCTTCGTCAGCGTATTTTTGGTAAAGCTCAGCAAAATCGCCAATGGAGGGGGTGGAGGTGATGGGCATTGTGGGGCTGGCATCCATCAGGTCATAGAAATGTTCAGAGTCAATATCTACGCCAGCTTGATAAGAAACGCCATTAACTTCGACTTTTAGGGGGACCATAGTAACGCCAATTTGCTGGCATTCTTCGAAGGAGAGGTCAGCTCCGCTGTCAGTTACGATCTTCATTTTTACCTCACTGCGACTTTGTAAAGTCATTTGTATATTGTGATTCTATAATCAAATGGAATCCAATTCAAATTTTACACTATACACCGGTAAATAATAATCAACCCAAAAAAATAGTGACAAACGTCAACTTTGAGTCGGGCGGAGTAATTTATGAGGAATTCACGAAATGCGGAAGGAAAAATCCGGAAATTTTT
>JBCFBG010000054.1:0-13115 GCA_038562515.1 Anaerolineaceae bacterium | reverse complement strand
GTCCACCTTGTATCTTTAAAAACAAGCTGAAAATTCGATGAATTAAAGGACCACTCTCTTAGATGTCACTCGCCTACTTCCTGCAGTATCAAGCTCACAGGGCAATGGTCGGAGCCCATGACATCATCATGAATCTCCACAGCTTTCACACGCGGCATCAACTCTGAGCTGACCAAAAAGTAATCCAAACGCCAGCCCACGTTGCGGGGACGGGCATTGGTGCGGTAATCCCACCAGGTATAGCCAACCTTGTTCGGGTAGAGTCGACGATATGCGTCTACAAAGTTGTGTTCAAGGTATTTATCGATCCAAACACGCTCTTCAGGCAAGAAACCGGTTCGTTTCTCATTCGACTTAGGATTAGCCAAATCAATTTCGTTATGCGCGGTATTGAAATCGCCTGTCAAAATCACCTTCTCACCTTTGGCATGGTGTTCGTCACAGACCTCGAGCAATCGCGCATAAAAATCGAGTTTAAAAGGCACCCGTCGGTTTTCAGGTCCACCATTTGGAAAATAGATAACATAGAGGAAAAAATCCGGGTATTCAATGCGGATAGTGCGCCCTTCGTTATCAAACTCTTCCACACCCAGACCGGTCTGGATGGAGAGAGGTTCTTCCTTAAAAAGGACGGCGGTTCCACTGTAGCCAGGGCGGTCCGCTGAATTCCAGTAACTCTGATATTCAGGATGTTCGCGCAGCAACTGGGGCACTTGTTCAGGCTTGGCTTTGATCTCTTGCAGACCTAAAACGTCAGGTTTGACTTGATCCAGCCAGGCAAACCCATCTTTGTTGACGACTGCTCTGATTCCATTGACATTCCAGGTTGTAATTCTCATGAGTAAAGCTTCCTTTCAAACATGGTAAACTTATCGATTGATATGAACGATTATACCAAGTCCACAACTGCCTGCCGACGACGTGTATTTATTTCAATCGTCGTCGCGATTCTGATTTTCACTTTCCTTCCATCTGGAAAAGTAAAAGCACAGGCAACCACTTATCCTGAATATGTGGTCGTCTCTGGAGACACACTTTCCTGGATCGCGCTGCGCTTTGACAGCACACTGGATGAGTTATTGGCACTTAATGGTCTTGATGAGAACAGCATGTTGAGACCGGGAGATCGACTAAAAATTCCATCCCTGGCAGGAATGAAGGGTATTTTGTCGACCGAATACGTTCCGTTGGGCTCAAGCCTGACCAGCCTGGGCCGACGCAGCCAGGCAGAGCCAGCCGACCTCATCAGAGCCAATAATCTTACCAGCCCATCGGAGCTTTTTATCGGACGTGAAATCGTCCTGACTCACATTGAAAACGCTCCATCATTGACAACCATGGAATCATTGAAACAGGGTCAGTCCTTTTTCGAAGCATCCATCCTGGCAGGTCAAAACACCTGGTCATTAGCAGCATTGAACCGGCTTCAAAACCCATTGCGCGCCTTGCCAATGGATACTTACTACATGCCCTCGGATGTGGAATCACCCAGCAATCTGGCAATCCCCGGGGTAAAAGAAATCGTGATCGATAACCTCCCCCTATTACAGGGTGATACGTTTTTGATTGAAGTATCCAGCGATCAACCAGTAACCGTTCGAGCCAGTTTGGCAGGAGTTGAACCGGTTTTTGTGGACATGGGCGCAGGTTTACAGATGGCATTTGGTGGAATCAATGCGTTGACTGAAGTAGGCGTCTATCCATTGACGATGGAATTTAGCAACTCTGAAGGGGTTACATACCGATTCGATCAATACGTAATGATCAGTTCGGGTAATTTTGCCACAGACCAACCGTTGCAAGTTGATCCTGCCAGCGTTGGTACGGATGAAGAAAAAGCCGAAAATGAAAAGTTCAAAGCAGTAATTGCACCTGTCACGCCTGTACAACAATGGAGTGGATTATGGTACTCTCCAGCTCAGGATGCTGATTGTGTAATTTCATCCTTTGGCAGCCGGCGCAACTACAACAATGACCCCCGGTTGTACTATCACACCGGGCTTGACCTGGGTTATTGTCAAGGTACTGACGTGTATGCCCCTGCTGGTGGAACTGTGATTGCAGTGTTCCCAGACCAGGTGGTTAGAGGCAACGCGATCGTAGTCGACCATGGTTTGGGTGTTTATACGATTTATATGCACCTGGCAAGTTTTTTGGTAGAAGAAGGAGATGTGGTTGAACCCGGACAGCTAATTGGTATCATCGGCACAACCGGTCGCTCCACAGGTCCCCACCTGCATTTTGAGGTCGATATTCACGGCACACCGGTCAACCCCCTGACATGGCTGCGAAGGGCATTTCCTTAAACAATAAAAGGCAACAAATGTTGCCTTTTTTGGATGCGCTGAGAGGGACTTGAACCCTCATGCCTTGCGGCACCTGGCCCTCAACCAGGCCTGTCTGCCAATTCCAGCACCAGCGCAAACGTGAAAGTAAATTATAACGATTCTGAAGTCTTTGTCAAGCAAAGATTCGATTGGAGAAGGTATGAAAACGACAATTGTTCTCGACGCAATGGGCAGCGACCAACGCCCCTTACCAGAATTGGAAGGCGCCGTACTCGCTTCGAACAAATTCGACGTCCAGTTAATCCTGGTTGGAGATGAAAAGACCCTGACTGATGGATTGGCGAAAGTAAGCGGCGATAAAAGCCGGATAACCATTTCTCATGCACCTGATGCTCTGGATATGGAAGACCATATCCGCGAAGCACGCGCAAAGAAAGAAAATAGCATGGCAGTGGGCATGAGCCTGGTAAAGGACGGCAAAGCTCATGCATTTGTGACCGCCGGAAACACTGGAATGGCAATGTATTTTGGCATCAAAACCTTTGGGATGATCCAAGGTGTGGACCGCCCCTGCCTGGTGGCTGTTTTTCCCGTGGAAGGCGGAAAATGCGTGATCGCAGACATCGGTGCAAATGCCGAAGTGCGACCCGAGTTCTTGGTTCAGTTTGGGCAGATGGCAAGCGTTTACTCCCACCTGATGCTGGGTGTAGCTGAGCCAAAAGTAGGCTTGATTGCTAACGGTGAAGAAGAAGGCAAAGGTAACGAGCTGGTTAAAACAGCTGGACCCCTGATGCGGACGTCTGTTCCCAATTTTGTGGGCAACATTGAAGGCAAAGAGCTCTTTGGCGGCAAGGTGGATGTGGCGATCACCGATGGTTTCACCGGTAACGTGCTCTTGAAATCGGTTGAAGCTGTTGCCAGGCTACTTCTGAGCACGCTAAAGGTCGAATTGATGTCCAATAATCAGACCAAACTGGGAGCTTTGTTGGCAAAGCCGGCTTTCAACAAAGTGCGTAAGATGCTTGACCCCAACGAGACCGGGTCCGCTCCTTTGTTGGGGTTGGATGGATTGGTTTTCATTGGGCATGGTCGCTCAGACGCAAAAGCTATTGTTAGTGCTATCGAACAAGCGGTAAATGCGGTAGAATCCAACCTGCTCGAAAAATTAAAGAATTCCATTATCCCCTTGGAGAACCAGTCGTGAAAACTATTATCAACCTGAAGCTTATAGATCGAAATAAAAAACTCAGCATGGTGCTGTTTTTTGCCAGCATGGGTGTATTGATTTTTGGTGCCTACCTGGCATGGCCTGGTAAAGCAAACGTCAGCCGAACCCTTTACTCATGGATCGCCCTGATGATCGGCTTTGTACTCACACGCATTAGCATCTACTTTACCTCCCGTTTCGGTCAATCTCCACGGTATGATGAAATCATCGGACAGACAATCGATAAATTACGCAGCGATTACACCTTTTTTGTTTACTCCACTCCGGTTCCGATGCTGCTCTTAGGACCCTGCCGGCTGTGGTTGCCAATTTTGGTTACCAGCAGTGGCACCATCAATTTCATCGATGGCAAGTGGAAGCATGCTGGTATTGGTTTTATCAAGCGCTTTATGGGTCAGGAAGCGCCTGCTGACCCCCAGAGAGATGCTGAAGAAGCGATCATGCAAATTCGGAAGCAGTTTGAAAAACAGGGCGTTGCTCTTGAAAACCAACCTCAAATCCAACCGGTAGTCGTCATCATGATGAAAAATACATCCATCGGTGAAGTCAAAGATGCCCCATTCCCGGTGGTACTTATCACTGACCTAAAACGCTTAATTCGCAAGATGGACCGCGAACAGTGTGAAAAGCCCCTTGCCACCGAAGAAACCGAAAAAATTATCGCAGCACTGACCGCTGGCAAAAAGTAATTAGTTGTTCCATAATTAACTGTAAAAAAACTCCTGGAAACCAGGAGTTTTTGTTGTCTCTGATACTGACCTATCAGTAAAGAAGCACTCAGCTACGCGTTTTTTACGTTCTTTTCTTTTTCTGTCTTGGTATATTCATGCAGTTTTTTAATTTCAAATTCAGTCAAATAACGCCATTCACCCGAACGAAGTTTACCCAATTTAAGCGGTCCAATTCGCACTCTTTTGATTTTGCCAACGGGAAGACCAATTCGTGAGCCAACCTTGCGAATTTGGCGTTTTTTGCCTTCCTTGAGGATAATTCGCAGCCATGAGCCATTGTTGGCGTTATTCATCACTTCGATTTTCGCAGGCAGAGTTCGCACCCCGTCTTCCATAACCACGCCCCTTCGCCAGATAGCGAGCTGTTCTTCATCAGGTTGCTTGATCACGAAAACTTCATATTCTTTCTCGTGCTCGTAACGGGGATGGGTAAGGCGGTTTGCCATCTTTCCATCATTGGTCATCAGGATCAAGCCTTCGCTATCCATATCCAATCTGCCAACGGCAAAAAGCGGATCTGAAATACCAATCAGGTCATTCACTGTTGGACGAGGATGGTTTAAATCGATATCAGAAAGATAACCCTTGGGTTTGTTCAGGGCGATGTAAATTTTCTCGATCGTTTTACGCATAAGTTTTCCATCAACCGTGATGGTGTCTTTTGTCGGGTCAGCCTGATCTCCAAGCTGGATCATATTTCCATTGACCTTTACCCGACCGTCTTCGATCAGTTTTTCACAGGCACGCCTGGAGCCATAGCCAGCCGCTGCCAGAATTTTTTGAACTCGTTCTTCTGCCATTAGTCTTTCAACAACCTTCTCTCATCCGCTTCCGCTTCTGAGGGAGTACTAAACATTGCCTCAAAATCGATCTGAGGTAATTGATCCAGCCCCTCTAATCCGAAATGCTGGAGAAACTCTGGGGTAACCCCATATAAAATTGGTCTGCCAGGTGCTTCGGTGCGTCCTAACTCTTCGATCAGACCTTTCGAGAGCAGACTCTTCACCACGCCGTCGCTGTTGACCCCACGAATGCTGTCAATTTCTGGTCGGGTTGTGGGTTGTTTGTAGGCAACAATTGCCAAAGCTTCCAACGCTGCCTGGGTCAGTCTTGAAGTGACCTCCAATCCCAAAAACGCCTCGATATCCGTTGCATATTCAGGAGCTGTAATCAGCTGATACTGCCCCTTGACTTCCTGCAGGCGGATACCATGAAGATCGGAGTAGTGTGATTTCAATGTAGACAGAGATGCTTCTACTTCTTTTTTCTTCAAATTTGTAGCCTGAGAAAGTTGATCTACACTTGTCAGACCAGGTGCAGCAAACAGAAGCGCTTCAATTCGCTTGACGGCTTCCTGTTGGTTGTTGGTATCGTTTAGTAATTCAGACATGCTATAATTCTTCCCGTTATGGGGTCGCTTGATTATACTCTAAAGTGCCCCCAATTTGACCATTGTTAAAGGTAGATAATCATGCGAATACTCATCACAGGCGCAGCAGGATTCTTGGGTTCACATCTGACTGATCGGTTTTTGAGCGAAGGACACCAGGTGATCGGACTGGATAATTTCATCACCGGAAACCGGGAAAATATTGCCCACCTGGCAGGCAACCCAAATTACAGCCTGATGGAACAAGACGTCTCCAATTACATCTCAGTGCCTGAGAAGCTGGATTTTGTGCTTCACTTTGCCTCTCCGGCCAGTCCAAGCAAGACTTCCCCGTTAGGCTATCCCAATCTGCCAATCCAGACCATGAAAGCTGGTGCTCTTGGAACGCACAACACTCTCGGTCTAGCCAAAAAGCACAATGCCAAATTCCTGCTCGCCTCGACAAGTGAAGTTTATGGCGATCCGCTGGTCCACCCACAGACAGAAGACTATTGGGGCAATTGCGATCCGGTCGGCGTGCGCTCAGTTTACGATGAGGCAAAACGTTTTGCAGAGGCAATGACGATGGCGTACCATAATTATCACGCTGTGGATACGCGCATTGTGCGTATATTTAACACCTTTGGTCCCAGGATGCGGCTGGATGATGGCCGCAGTGTTCCCAACTTCATCCAGCAAGCACTTCGCCACGAAGCGCTCACCATCTATGGAACGGGTGAGCAGACTCGCAGTTTCTGCTTTGTGGACGACCTTGTTGAAGGCATTCGACGTCTAATGGCATCGGACGAACACATGCCAGTCAACATCGGAAATCCACTTGAAGTATCAATCAATGACTTTGCGCGCCTGATAAATGAGATCTGTGAAAATCCTGCAGGATTGAGCATCAACGCCTCAGATCGCCTGGGGGACGACCCGGAACGACGTCAGCCTGATATCAGCAGAGCCAAATCGATTCTAAGGTGGGAACCTGCTGTTAGCATTCGTGATGGATTGACAAAAACAATCGAGTATTTTCGCAATAAAATGGAACAGCAGAAAGCCTGAAAATGGGTACATTGAGAGTCATTTCTGGCAAAGCCAAAGGCATGCGCCTGAAAACTGTTCCTGGCGACACCACCCGCCCAATTACTGACATTGTCAAAGAATCCCTTTTCAACATCCTTGGCGATGAGATTACCGACAATGTGATCCTGGATTTATTTGGTGGCACCGGCGCGGTTGGGATTGAAGCCCTCAGCCGTGGATCGCGTTTTGTGACTTTTCTGGACAAAGGTCAGCAAGCAGTCCGCACCATCCAGCAGAACCTTCTCACAACCAAATTCACCGACCAGGCAGAGGTCATCCGCACCGATGCCTTCACTTATCTTGCATCGCCTCCCAAGCTGGATTTTGACCTGATTTACATCGCCCCACCCCAATACAAGCAGATGTGGCAGAAGGCAATCAGATTGATCGATGCCCGACCGGAACTGCTCCATGATGATGGACAAATCATTGTCCAAATCAACCCGATCGAATGGGAAGAACTTTCATTGGGTAATTTTTCAATCTTTGACAGCAGGAAATATGGGGACACGCAGTTGGTGTTTTTTGAGAAAACAACCGGATCGCCTTCCTGAACTATGTGAAAGTCCAGTTAATGTATTGGAATAAAATCAAGAGAAAGTTTGGATGCGGTCTCGCGATATCTTGACGCATCTCAGCGTGAGAAGCGCATTTTCAGTTGGTCATTCTCGTCATACGAATAGGACCCCCAATATGGCTTTTCGTTAGCGCGATGCCTCATTACCAGGGGCAGGAGGGTGTATAGATCTTCCACCAGCTTCAGCTTTAAGGCTTGGTTTTGGGTAAACCAGGCCAGGTCACCCTCAATCGAACCACGCAGTTTACCACTCAGTTTTTTAGCTTTAAAAACGAAGAAGATGATACCAGGGTCCCTTCCGGTGTCAACGACGATCTGGGCGCAATAGACCAATTTCCCAGCGCTAAGCCCGGTTTCTTCAACTAATTCCCGCCTGGCTGCATCCAATACACTCTCTCCAGCTTCCAGATGACCTCCAGGTCCGTTCCATAGGTTCGCCCAGATCTTCTTATTGCTGGCACCCTTCAGGAGTAGCACATGCCCTTTTTCATCGACAGGAAAAACTAATACACGCGGTATGAGCGTATATCTTTCTGTTGATACTCCCTGCGCTTGAACACCCATGATTGAGAAAGTAAGCCCAGGCGAGTGTTTCGCCTGGGCAATTGTCCTTTAGTGTAGAAACATCGGTAGACCAAGAACCGATTTGACCTTGGGCTGGTAATTCTCCACATCGTAATATCGATCGACATCGACGTGGCGCTTTCCACTTATGACAGTATCGATCGGCACTGTAGAATAATTACCGTCCGTGATACCAACCAACTTGCCGAATTCACCTCGACAAGTCAGTTGAAAGGCCAACGTCCCAAAGTTCATCGAAACCATCCGGTCGAGGATGTCTGCAGGACCGCTTCGCACAAGGTATCCAAGGCGCTGATACATGGTGTTATTACCTGAAAGTTCTTTGATCTTTTCGGATAAATATTCACCAACGCCGCCCAGCTTTCGATGACCATAGGCATCCGGGGTACCGGTCTGCATTACGTGACCTCCAATCGGCATCGCTCCTTCAGAAATGACAACCAAGGCATAGTGGGAGGGGTTGCTTTTTTTGTCGTGGTCGAGCATGGAAACCAATTTTTCCAGGTCAAAAGGCACTTCGCATATAATGGTGCGTTCAACGTGTGACAGATAGCCAGTGATCAGCGCGGTTTCGCCAGAATTGCGACCAAAAAGTTCAACAACTCCGATGCGTTCATGAGAGCCGACACTGGAGCGAAAATAGGTGATGTGGTTGACTGCACGGGTGATCGCGGTTGAGAATCCAATACAATAGTCTGTTCCGAGCACATCGTTATCCATCGTTTTGGGAATGGCCACAATCGGGATGCCTTCCTTGAGTAACCTGGCAGAATAACTCAGCGTGTCATCGCCGCCGATAGTAATCAAAGAATCGAGTTTGAGATGGTGAATTACTTTAAGGATATAGTCTGTGTAGTCCTTGGTACCTGACCGTGTGTCGATAACTTTTCCATAACTACTTTGTCGGAGGAACTCCGGGGTATCTTCAGGGCGCACCTTGGCAGGATTGGTCCGGGAAGTATGCAGAAAAGTACCACCGGTACGATCCACCCGCCGAACTACCTGGGGGTTTAAATCTTTAATATACAATTCATGAGTGGCAGGGTCATCCATATCGTACCCTAAAAGTCCCAGCCAACCTCGGCGAATCCCGACGATTTCACAATCAAAATCAAGGCTGTTCATCACTATCGATTTGATTGCAATGCTCAGTCCAGGAACATCCCCGCCCCCAGTTAAAACACCAATTCGTTTTTTTGCCACACTATACCTCAATAATTATTTTTTATTTGACTCAACCAGAGCTTTTGGGCTTGCGATAGCCCACCATCGAAAATACTGCAAACCAAGAAAAACCACAATTGGTACCAGTAAGAAAATTACAGCGTGCTCTTTTTGAAATCCATTAAGTGGATCAGGAACTAATCTCCAGGACAGATATCCAACAGCCAGAAAACTAATCCAGAGAAGGATTTTACCAGATACCGGCCATTTTTCAGAAATATATTTAAAAATTGAATAAAAAGCAGGTAAGATGAATAACAGAAGCACAGCATCAGAATACGGGTTATAGAAGTAACTTACGACTAATGTCAGCATCAGTTTCCAATGCACTCCCCGATCATTTCTGCTTCCCAAGCCATACCATTCCACCAGCAGCATAATAAATGAGACCAGGTACAATGCGATCGCGATTTGTACATATGCTCCTGGGAATGCCCTCGCCACACCCATGAATGGGGTATCCAACCAATCCAACCCAGGGTCAAGCCGGATCAGACTCGAAAACCATTCCTGGATCCAATTTGGGAAGAGAATTAGCGACGTCACCAATAAGAATGCGAAACCGATCAGCAGTATCCGGGCTAAAGAATTATCACGTTTTGTGCCCAAATAGATCAGTAGAAAAACCACTACAAAAATTGCCACAGGGTTAATCCATATTGCAAAAAGTAATAGCAAGCCTGCCTGGTTGCCTTGACCAGCCATTGCAAGTTGAATTGCCAGCAATGTGAGCATCACAAAAAATGGTTGTAGGCTGGCGCTTAAGCTCGCACGCACAGAAAAATAGAATAATGCTCCCAACAAACAGCTAATAAACAGTTCGAAGGGTTTCAACTTAAGTCCTGATAACTTTATACCCAATAAGAAAGAGACAACGATACTCAGTTGGGTCAACATTACCCAGATTGCTTTTGCGATCGGATAGTCTACGAAACTGATCGGGATAAAAAAGTAAACAAACCAGACGGGGTCAAGGAAGTAACCTTGTTCGCGTTCGTTAGGCAGGCTATTGTTCGCGTCAAGAAGTTCGAGCGCAGATTGTCGGGTTTGTTCACTGTAAGGTGACCAACCTTCTTTCATCCAGGAGCGTGCCGCATTCCAGCGGATAGCAAACTGATCTTCCAGTACAACCTTTTTATCCAATTCAAGGTTAAGCATGGTCAAACCTACCATCACGAGAATGACAAGGATTGGAACCCAAATATTCGCATGCTTCTTGAAAAACAAAGTCAATCCATTTCCCTTCAGATTTATTGCGCTAATTATAGACAAAAACACGGAGTCTGAAAATTGAGCCTTCCATTACTTACTTTGTATAAAAGTAATCTACACAAATTTTACCATTATATGGCTACGCGCAATCATAGAATTTTATCAAAATCTCCCCAGCTATTGAAATCCGAGGCAAAATATTGTACTCTATTGAAATGCAATTCAAACACATAAAAGAGGCTTAACACTACATGGCGAGAATAAGTAACAATACGGTTCCCAACGAAAACAGCCAATCATCAGCAATCAACAGACTTCTTGAATTCGGGAAAAAGAAAACCTACGTCACAGTCGATGACGTTTTACGCTTTTTCCCTGAGGCAGAGGAATACCCGGAACAACTGGAAGATGCCTATACAGCACTTGACAATGCCGGAATTACCGTGAGTGATGAAGCACTGATAACAGAGGAATCAGACGAAGACGAGCTTACTGACGCATTAATTGATGATGAAGATGTGATGCCGACCGACGATCTGGCAAATATCGATACCGATGACACCATCGGACTCTATCTAAAAGAAGTAAGCCGCGTTCCCCTCCTTAGTAATATTGAGGAAGAAGTAGTCTTGGCAAAGCGCATTGAGGCTGGACGTGAGGCGCGTGCCGAATTAGCCAAGAGCAACCTCGGCGTTGTCCGCAAACAAGAACTATATGATCTGATTAAAGATGGTGCAGCCGCGCGTGATCATCTGATCACAGCCAATTCGCGCCTGGTGATCAGTGTTGCCAAGAAATATATGGGCCGCGGTGTTCCATTTCTGGACCTTATCCAGGAAGGCAACATCGGTCTTATCCGCGCTACCAAGAAATTCGAATACCAGCGCGGTCACAAATTCAGCACTTATGCCACCTGGTGGATTCGACAGGCCGTCACCCGTGCTATTGCCGACCAGGGTCGTACAATTCGCGTTCCTGTTCATATGGGCGATCAAATCAATAAGCTCCTACGCGTTCAGCACCAACTCACCCAAAAATTAGGACGTGACCCATCCGTAGAAGAATTAGCGGAAGCACTGGAAGTTCCACCCAAAAAAGTAGAGAACATGATCCAGGTTGCCCGCCGTCCACTATCCCTTGAAACGCCTACAGATGACGAAGAAGATTCAGTGTTAGGCGATTTCATTGAGGACGATGAGGCACCGCCACCTGATGACACCGCTACCTACAACTTGCTCAAACAGCATCTTGTCGAGGTGCTGGATGCCCTTCCTCCACGTGAAGTCCGGATCTTGCAGTTAAGATATGGATTGTTGGACGGTCAAGCATATACACTGGAAGAAGTTGGTCGCAAAATGGGTGTCACCCGTGAACGCGTTCGTCAGATCGAAGCTCAGGCACTCACCCGCCTACGCCACCCTTCGGTGCGGCGCAAGTTGCGTGATTATCTGGGGGACTGATAATGAGCACAGACACGAACAAAGACGAGCAGACCCAACCAGTGAGGGTGCAAGCAAATCAAAACCCTTCTGAAGATACATCCCAGATCATTCTTGCTCAGCCAAAGTCTGAACCTGCTGAGAATATACCTGGATGGCTGCTCGAATTCGCTTCACAGCCAACCGAGCAACCCAACGGGGAACACCAACATGGGCTCGAAGCAATAGAAGAACCTGCTCCAGAGCCACTCGAAGCCGTTGCTCCAATCGTGCTTGAGACCGCTGAATGGCATGTTGTCCAGGCAGAGTTGGAACAGCCCGCAGTGCCTTTGGATAAAAGTAAAAGTCCGAATTTGGCTGATCAGAATATTCAGGAACTTTTAGGACTTGGCGATTATGCTGCTGCAGCCGATCTGATTCGCAAGACGGCCACAACCAAAGAACTTGCCCAGGAATCCCAACGCGCGTTGCGCTCACACCTGGTTTTACAGGAAGATCGCCTTGAACTTTGGACCGTGTACGGCGAGTTGGCAGAAAAGATTGACCAACAACACACACAAACTGAATCCATGGAGGATGAATGGAAAGATCGTTAGTCCTGGTTAAACCTGATGGCGTCCAACGAGGTCTGATCGGAAAAATTATCACCCGCTTCGAGGACCGGGGTTTGCGACTGGTAGCCTGCAAATTCCTGCAGGTCAGCTCTGAGCTCGCAAAAAAGCATTACGCAGTTCACGAAGGCAAGCCTTTCTATGATGCTCTGATCCAATTCATTACCTCCGCCCCTGTCATGGCGATGGTTTGGGCTGGACCAGATGTGATCAGCGCCGTTCGCCAGACCGTCGGCAAAACCCGCGGTACCGAGGCAGACCCTGGCACGATCCGCCACGATTTTGCATTGCAAGCTCGTTACAATCTGACCCACGCCTCCGATTCAGTTGAGAACGCTGAGGCTGAGATTGCCCTCTGGTTTAAACCCGAAGAATTGGTGGAGTGGAAACGCTGCACAGAAGACTGGATGTATGAATGACAAAAGATAAAGAACCCGAGTTTGTGACAGTCTACAAAGGCCATGGGAAGCTTGACGCTGAATCGATCAAGGGCTTTTTAGAAGCCCAGGGAATTCCTGCCTTTCTGGACATCAATCCACTTGGCCAAATCTACGGTTTCACAGTCGGTGAATTAGGTCGGGTTGGCGTGATGGTTTCTTCTGAAAACGAGACGAAAGCACTACACCTATTGGAAGCCATCGAGCAAGGTGAGTTTGAAGATGAAGTCTTGATGGGAACAACGCCGGCCACTGAAGAGGATCTTGAAGAGGAGGAGTCCGCGCAGGGCGACCATCGCAGACGCGTTCTTTTCTTGTGCACAGG
>JBCFBG010000053.1:8250-13151 GCA_038562515.1 Anaerolineaceae bacterium | reverse complement strand
TCAGCTTTAACTTACTCAAAAGCGATGATCAATTGATAATGAGGCTGACCACCGTTGTGGATCTCGATCTCCACGTCCGGGTAATCTTTGCGGACGACATCAGCCAAAACATTCGCCTGGGTTTGGGTGAGGTCTTCACCATAGAAGAACGTGACCCGTTCTACCTCGTCCATATTCGCCTTCTCAAGCAGCTCATCGATTGCGCCTTCGATCGAAGGTGCGGAAGAAACCAGCTGACCGTCATAAAGTGCGATAACTTCACCCTTTTCCACCTCGACGCCATCGATCTCAACCGACCGAGTCGATATGGTGATATCACCCGTGTGTACTTCCTGGATCGCTTCCTTCATGGACTCTTCGTTTTCCTCGAGGCTGCCTTCCGGGTTGAGCCTGAGCATGGCGGCAAATCCCTGGGGAGCATTGCGGGTTGGAATGATGACAATATGTTTGACACTGACTTTGGCAGCGTTTTGGGCAGCCAGAATGATGTTTTTATTATTTGGCAAGATTATTACTTTATCGGTAGGGAGATTCTCAAAAGCAGCTACAAGTTCCTGGACGCTGGGGTTCATGGTCTGTCCGCCTTCAACAATCGCGGCGACACCCAAACTTGCAAAAATGGAAGATAAACCTTTACCGGGAGAAACAGCGACAACCGCGATCTCGCCGGGGTTGATTGGCGTGAGGGTCAACTCAGCCTCGCCAGCCTGGCGTTCGCTCATCTGGTCTTGCAGGTTTTCCATCATAATCTTCTTGACCACGCCCTGCGTTTCAGTGTAACTAATGGGCTCGTAGCGTTTTCCTAACTCGGTGTGAATGTGCATCCGGTAGATGCCGTCGCCCTCGCCAACCTGGATGCTGGTGCCAATCTGAGCCAAATCTTCGTAATATTTCTCGAGTGTAAAGCCTGGATGAGGAGCAAAGTCGATCACAACCTCATAATCCTGACCTTCCTCTACGGTTTCCATGGCGTTGGTCATGTCAAGCTCAGCCAGAGGTTTCAAAATTGCTCCACTGGCATCCAAAGACTGCCCTTGCAGCAACCTCACCATACCTTCAAAAATGTAAAACAAACCTGTCCCACCTGAATCGACCACCCCAGCCTGCTTCAATACGGGCAGTAATTCTGGCGTGTTTTTGACACTTTCATCGCCGGCTTCAACAATTGCCAATAACATCTCGCTCAACGTGGCATCGGTTTTGATCGATTTTTCGGCTGCAGTGGTCATATCTTTGACCACAGTCAAAATGGTGCCTTCAACCGGCTTGACCACACCCTTATATGCCGTGTTGCGGGCTTCTTGCATGGCACGCATTAGCAAATCGGGACCCATCGTCTCATAATGATCAAGCGCGCGTGAGAAACCACGCCAAATTTGGGAAAGAATTACGCCTGAATTTCCACGTGCACCCATCAGGGCACCCTGGGCAAAGGCTCTGGCAGTCTCTCCTACATTCTTCGAGCGCAATTGTTCGGCTTCGTTAAAAGCAGCTTGCATGGTCAGCACCATGTTCGTGCCTGTATCGCCATCGGGAACAGGAAAAACATTCAACGAATTGACATACGCCTGGTTGGTCGTCAGCCAAATCAGACCGGCTTCGAACAATAACATTAAACCGTCACCAGTAAGTGGCGACTGGAGCAGTGAGTGACGCTCCTCTTCATTGGGAAGGACATATTTATTTTGATTCATTATTCACCTGGGCGGCATTAATCCGGATTACTAACTCTCAACCCCCGCACATGGACATCCACGCGCTTGACCGGAACCGCCATCGTCTTCTCCACAGCATATTTGACACTCTCAGCCACTGAATCAGTAACTGTCTTAATCCGAAGACCGTATTCAATAACCAGGTTCAGTTCCAAGCTGACACCGTCTTCTTCTGTCTTGACCAGGACTCCATAATCTGCGTCCCTGTTGAAGAACCTGGTGACCGATTCACCAACATTCCCTGGCATCAGGCTAATGACGCCATAAGATTGCAAAGCAGCGTTGCGGGCAACGGTGCGAATGGCTTGTGAGAGGATATAGATACTCCCAAGTGGATTTTCTTGTGTTGTCATTTTTTAGGCTCTTTCTCCGAGATTCACCTTGATTATTTCAAAAATCTCTGGTAATATAAACGCTTGCGCGTGCAAATGGTTACGCGACAGACGATATTATAATGCAAGAAAGGTATTGAGATGGCAAAGTGCAATCAGTGTGGAAAAACCACCACCTTCGGTCACAATCGCAGTCATTCACTCGTCGCAACCCGACGTAAGTTCTTCCCCAACCTGCAGCAGGTTTCTGTAACGGAGAACGGAAGGAAAGTTCGCAAAGTACTTTGCGCGCGCTGCATCAAAACCCTGACCAAGGCTTATCGCTAGTTTTTACACCCAAACAAACATCAAAAAGTCGCATTGCGGCTTTTTTGATTTTAACCCAAGGCAGATCTCAAGGCCGCAATACCAGCGGCAATCCCCTCAGGATGCTTAAAGACAGCGGTGCCAGCCACAAAATTTCTGGCACCGGCCTGGTATACCTCCAGAATCGTTTCAACAGAAATGCCACCATCCACCTGGATGATCGCTTCAGAACCGCTTTCTTCAAGGATCCACTTTACCGTTGAAATCTTACCCAAGGCAGAGGGAATGAAACTTTGCCCACTAAAACCCGGATTTACAGACATAATCAACACCTGATCCACCACATCCGTAAGGTAATTGAGCCCATCCACGGCTGTTCCGGGGTTAAAGGTCAGCCCGGCTTTTGCGCCTAATTCACGGATAGATTGCAAGCTGCGGTGGATGTGTGGGCAAGTCTCGTAATGGATCGTGACTGTGCTGGCACCCGCATCAATGAAGTTTTTCAGGTGTTTTTCGGGCTCGACGATCATCAGATGAACGTCGATGGGCAGATCACAGGAATCTTTGCATGCCCGCACGATCTCAGGTCCGAAGGTGATGTTGGGTACAAAATTACCATCCATCACATCGACATGAATTTCATCCGCTCCACCCTCCTGAGCAGCTCGCACCTGGGAACCCAGGTTTTTCAGGTCGGCGGATAGAATGGAAGGGGAGATGATGGCTTTCATAGATACCTCTCAAGGCTTGAGAACAATGTAGATATAAAACCAGAAGGGAATCAAACCGATCAAAAGAAGGCTGGCAAGGATTCCAAGCGCCCAGGTTTTCCAGTCGATAGGATCTTCATCCTCGTATTCCCAGTAGTCCTCAGTATATTCATCGTCTGATACTTCAGTCGCAGCTTCACGAATAACCGGAGCCACAATAATCGGTTCAGATACTTTTGGCTCGCCATTCATTGCCTGAACCTTGGCTGGTGTTTGAGATGGCGTAAGTTCGTAAATTTCCGACTTTACAGGGAGTTGCTGGATGCGCGCACCCTGGAACGTATCGTGAACAAATGCCATAGGCTGGTTGGAATCCGGGTTGGTGTCGTACAGCCCAAGCAGCAATCTCCCCAATTGATCAGCGGTACGATAACGGGAGCTGGGCTCTTTGGAAAGTACTTTCAAAATGATCTCTTCCAGCGCAGAAGGAATACTGTTGTTGTAGTAACGTGGGGCAACTGGTTTGTCATCACGATGCATTCGCGCCAATTCCGCAGAATCAGATGCCACAAAAGGCAGCCGACCTGTGACCATCTCGTACAAAATCACTCCAAGGGAGTAGACATCCGATGCCGGTGAAGGCGGACGTCCACCAGCCTGTTCAGGAGAGAAATAGTGAGGAGAGCCCCAAACCACATCGCTTTGTTCGTCCGGCGAAATGGTGGAAAGCGCCCTGGCAATGCCGAAATCGGTCACTTTAAGTCGCCCTTCAGGCGTGACCAACATGTTGTGAGGTTTGACATCGCAATGCACCAAACCAGCGCGATGGGCATAACCAATCCCGCCACAGGCCTGGATCATCAGCTCTAAAGCTTCGCTGATAGAAAAACGCTCTTTCTGTTTGATCAGCGTTTTTAACTCTGTTCCTGGCATAAATTCCATGACTATGAAGAGGTGCCCCTGATCCAGTCCAAAATCGTGGACTGTGACAATGTTGGGATGAGAAAGATTCGCCGCAGCTCTGGCTTCCTGGCGAAAACGTTCACGAAAAGCAGGATCCTTGGAGAAATCCTCACGCAGGACCTTAACTGCCACGTTACGCTCCAGCATTAAATCCCTGGCTTTGTAGACCACAGCCATACCGCCAGTCCCCAAGGTTTCTTGGAGTTGGTAACGATCGTTTAGCAGGCTGGGCATCTCCATAGCGGTGATTATAATGCAAATCCTTCCACATTCCCCAAAAAAATAGAGGCAACTCCCTGCATTTAAGTTCTTGAGCAAATTGATTTTTGTCCAACATATTCCCGGTTTTGCCCCCAAATACCCTTGCTTTTTTCAAGGAAAAGACCTATAATGTGGGAAAGATTGTCATAAAGTGTCAGTAAGTGTCAAAACAACTGAAAATGAAGCGCCTCTCTGGCGCTTCACTGCTTAAAAAAAGGATTAGAACAAATGTTTTACGGAAGGTCAACATACAACATCGATAAGAAGGGCAGGATGACAGTCCCCTCTAAATACCGGGAAGAGAGCCCGGATGGTGTTGTTGTTACCAAAGGTCTGGATGGAAACTTGATGGTCTACGCGAAAGAGACTTTTGATATCTTCGCTGAGTCCATGAACAGCATTTCAATCACAGACCCCAATCTGCGTTCTTTCAGGCGTGAAATATTAGGCAATTCAGCAGAACTGACTTATGACTCGGCAGGGCGAATCCTCATCCCGATACACTTGCGGAAGTTGGCAGGGATTGAGGAAAACGTGATTATCGTCGGAAGTGGGCAATATTTTGAAATCTGGGATTTGGATCGTCTGGAAGCCTATGAGTCCAGTAGCGACCC
>JBCFBG010000053.1:0-8150 GCA_038562515.1 Anaerolineaceae bacterium | reverse complement strand
TTGAAGAGGCAATCCCGAGCCTGATTGAACTTTTAAAGCCTGAAGGTCGATTGGCAATCATCAGCTTCCATTCATTGGAAGATCGGTTGGTGAAACAGGCCTTTCGCAGAGAGAGTTCAGATTGTATTTGCCCACCTGAACAGCCAATATGCACTTGTGGGCACGTAGCCACGATCAAGTTGATCACTCCTCGACCGATCAGTCCTTCGGAAAAGGAAATTGAGGAAAACCCGAGAGCTCGCAGTGCAAAGCTCAGAGTAGCTGAAAAAAAATGAGAAAGTAAACGTAGTGCGGAAATGAAAAAAGACATCTTACAAGCCTACAAACAAACTCCCTGGCGCACCCAAATCCAATGGGTCGGCGCTTTTCTCCTGGTTGTTGTGGCTGTGGCGACAGTTGCAGGGCTATATCTGTATATCAGCGGACGCTCCGCTGCCACTGGGCGCCGTATACAAAACCTGGAAAGTGAATTGGCTGCTCTGCACAGAGAAAACAACGACCTCGAAACTAAGTTGGGTGAAATCCAATCTGAACGCGCTCTGTCTGAACGCATCAATTCCCTCAGCATGCGTCCATTAACCCCCAACGAAGCCTTTTACCTGGAAGTTCCCGGTTACGTTCCTGCAGAAGGTCCTTCTTTTGCCCCTCCTCCAACCATAAAGGAAGAACGCACGCCAATTTTGCTGCCTGAGTTCACCAGCACCTTCCTTGAGTGGATTTCTTCAAAACTTCAGGCGGGAACCCAAAGCCCCACCCCAACCAACGAGGTGCAGCCATGAGTGAAAGTATCAAGACACGATTTTTGGTAGTCTGTGTAATTTGCACGGTTGTCGCGAGTGTTGTCGGTATCCAGATGATTCGGATTCAAAATACCGAAGCAGCTCAACGGCTGCTGGACGCAAGCGAGAATTATCAGGGTGTCACAAGAGTCATCTATCCTGATCGTGGTAATATTTACGACTCAAAAGGACGACTTTTGGCAGGAAATGATACATCGTACGAAATCGGACTGGATCTGAATAGTCTTACTCAACCAGAGACAGTCGCCAGCATAGCCTCCAGTGTTCTTGGACTGGATTACGCCCAGGTTCTTGGCTACGCGCAAATGACGCCGGGCGATGGTAATCCTGTTTACCAGGTTTTGGATGATTTCGTTAGTCAAGACAAAATTATCGAGCTCGAAACGATCAAAGCCGACTATGGCAGCCGCAAATCCAAAGGAAATGAAGTTCTGCCCAGTATAGACGGTTTGCTTTGGACTGCTCATACCCAACGGACCTATCCCGAAGGAACGCTCGCTTCCAACATTTTAGGGTTCTATAGCTATCTCGACCGAACCGGTGGGATTGGTTACTTTGGGCTGGAAGAAGCCTACGACTCTCAACTATCTGGAACTCCTCAGGAAGTATTTCTTGCGTTCGATCCCCAACGTTTGAGCACAGTCGAAGAAGTTCCGCCAGGCGTAACCTTAATATTGACATTGGACCGTGAAATCCAGGCGATGACTGAAAAGACATTGGACGAAGCGATTGAGTGGTCAGGTGCGGAAGGCGGCACGATCCTGGTCTATGATCCTGAGGACGGTGGTGTGATTTCCATGGCAACTGCTCCACGTCTGGATCCGAACAAATACTGGGAGTATGCAGAATTGTTCCCCAACCCAACCCCCTACAATGCGGCTATCAGTAAAACTTACGAGCCCGGCTCTGTCTTCAAAGTGCTCACCGTTGCAGCGGCACTGGATTCCGGGTTGGTCGTCCCCGAAACCCGCTTCCAGGATACTGGTTCTTTCAATATCGGCGGCGCCACCATTTACAACTGGAATATGGGTGCCTGGGGTGATGTTGATATGACCGAATGCCTGCAATACTCATTGAACGTTTGTATGAGTTGGCTTTCCACTGAAATGGGTCCCGACACCTTCTATACTTATTTGAGAAATTTTGGGCTCGATCGCAAAACCGGCATCGACCTCGGTGGTGAGAGTAACTGGCCGTTGAAACTGCCGGGTGACAGTCTTTGGTATGAAGTCGATCTGGCAACGAACAGTTTCGGTCAGGGTATCTCACTCACACCCATTCAAATGGTCATGGCAATCAGCTCTATTGCAAATGATGGCCGAATGATGGCTCCCCACCTGGTCAAAGCGATGGTGATTGACGGAAAACAATATAATGTTGATCCCGTAGTTGTAGGCAGCCCCATCAAGGCTGACACAGCTCATACACTCACCAATATGTTGGTCAACTCGCTCGAAAATGAAGCGTCCAATGCCCTGGTAGAAGGTTACTCAGTTGCCGGGAAGACGGGCACCGGTGAAATCGCTACTCCGTACGGTTATTCCTCCTCAGAAACCAATGCCTCCTTCGTCGGTTGGGGTCCAGCAGAAGATCCAAAATTCCTGGTTTATGTCTGGCTCGAAAAACCCTCGATCTCCATTTGGGGATCCGAAGTTGCTGCACCAGTTTTTGCTGACCTGGTGAGCAAGTTGGTCGTTTTAATGGATATTCCCCCTGACAGTGTTCGCCTGGCAGGAAGCAATTTGATGACTGGACAGTAAGGACTGGAATAAAAAGATGTTGACGGTCAGCAAAGTTCTACAAGTTCTCGGAATGGATACAGATCCACGCAGCTGCCAGGAGGCAGTAACCGGTGGTTGTATCGATTCGCGCCAGGCAACCGATGGAAGCCTGTTTATTGCGATGCGTGGCGAGAACACTGACGGTCACCTTTTTGTTGACCAGGCGCTTCAAAGTGGTGCAATTTTGGCTCTGGTTGATCATGAAATTAAAAGTGTTTACCCTGTTTTCAGCCTGAGCGACATGCCAAACCAATTGTGCATACCCCCATTTTCCTTAATCGTACCCGACACGCTGGAAGCCCTCCAGCTGATTGCCACCTGGTGGCGAGCACAGTTTGATATCCCGGTTATTGGAATCACAGGCAGTGTGGGTAAATCTTCAACCAAGGAAGCTATGGCTGCCTTGCTGGGTTATAAATTCAGAGTCCTTAAAAACAAGGGCAACATGAACAATGAGATTGGCTTGCCTCTGACGCTACTTTCACTCAATGAAAGCCATCAGGCAGCTGTGCTAGAAATGGGCTTTTATGTTCCCGGTGAAATCGATCTGCTCTGCAACATCGCCAAACCTCGTATTGGAGTTGTAACAAATGTTGGAACCGTACATGCCGAACGCGCTGGTGACATTGAATCCATCTCCTTGGGCAAATCTGAGCTCGTGAAAGCCCTGCCTGCCAGTCCTGATGGGTTAGCCGTCTTGAACAACGACGATCCGCATGTCCGGGCAATGGCTGATTCCACAACAGCACGTGTTCTCACCTTTGGGTTCACCCAGGAAGCAGACCTCTGGGCGGATGACATTCACTCGAACGGTCTTTCAGGCATTCGTTTCAACGCTCACTACGAAGGAAAATTCCATCCAATTGCCTCCGAATTGCTGGGCAAACATTCAGTTTACAACCTGCTCAGTGCGATTGCCGTTGCGCTTGAGCTGGGTTTCAATTGGGATGAAATCGAAACAGCACTTCGCTGCCAGGAAATGGTGCAGCGAGTGCGCGTTTTCACCAGCCACACCGGAGCGTTAGTGGTCGATGACAGTTACAATGCCTCCCCCACCTCCACGATTGCGGCACTGGAATTGCTGGATGAGTTGGAAGGCAAAAAAATCGCTGTTCTTGGCGACATGCTCGAACTCGGAAAATACGAAGCGGAAGGGCACACGCAAGTTGGTCGTAAAGCGGCCTTGGTCGCAAAGAAAATCGTATTGGTCGGACCCCGTAGTATTTTGACCCGGGACATCATCCTGGATACTGGTTTTCCGGTAGAGGATGTGCGCTGGTTTGCTGACTCAACCGAAGCAGCTCAATTCCTGCAAACAGAATTGAAATTGGGTCAGACGGTTCTGGTAAAAGGTTCACACGGCATGCAAATGGATAGAATCATCGCTGCATTGGAGGGAAAAATCTAATGCGTGGCTTCTCTTTAGCGATCGCTATCAGTGGAATCAGTTTCCTGCTCTCAACCATTTGGGGTGAGCCATTCATTCAATTACTCACCAAGTTCAACATTGGCAAACGTATCAAAGCCGACCAGCCCGCCACTCATCGTAGTAAGGAAGATACGCCCACCATGGGTGGTTTTATGTTCCTTCTACCGATCACATTATTGACAGTGATCCTGAATGCGGTTTCTCTGTTTGGCTCCAAGTTGATTGGCTCATCCATTCTCGTTCCTCTGGGAGCTTTATGGGCATTTGCGATTATCGGTGCGATCGACGACTGGGAAGGTATTCGCGGCTCCCGCAGAGGTTTGGGGATGACTGCCCGAACCAAGTTTATTCTGCAGGTGATCGCAGCTTTCGTCCTTGCGTATGCCATGAAAGAGATGCTCCAGGTGCCGCATTTGTTCTGGCCTGCCTCAGATTCCCCTCTCGATTTTGGCTGGGCTTACATTCCGGCTGCCATGATCATCATCGTGGGTATGGCAAACGCTGTAAACTTCACCGATGGCATCGATGGTCTTGCCAGCATCATTTCTTTGACCGCCTTCGGCATCTATGGAATCATCGCCATGATCCAGGGTCAGGTCTATCTTGGTCGCTTCTGCTTCTCTGTGGTGGGTGCCCTGGCTGGTTTTCTCTGGTACAACAGCAACCCAGCCCGCCTATTCATGGGCGACACAGGATCGCAAGCCCTAGGAGCCTCGCTGGCAGTGGTTGCCCTCATGACCGGTCGCTGGTTGTTCCTGCCTCTGATTGCCATCATCCCAACCGCAGAATTGTTGAGTGTAATCATCCAGGTCAGCTATTTCAAGATCACCAAAGGGAAGCGGGTTTTCAAACGCACGCCCATTCATCATCATTTTGAAGAAATCTACTGGACCGAAAGCCAGATTGTGATCCGTTTCTGGATCATCGAGCTGGTTGGTGCATTGCTCGGGCTAAGCCTGACATTTATAAGGTAATTATGAAAAACTATTCAGGAAAAAAGATTGTTGTAATCGGAGTTGCCCGCCAGGGTCAGGCATTGGCGCGTTTCTTCACCAAACGCGGTGCCCAGGTCGTTCTGACCGACACCCGTGAAGCAGAACACCTCAGCGAAGAACTGATGGTTCTTCAGAACTTGCCCGTCTCTCTTGATCTCGGTGGACATCATCCAGAAATTCTGGATGGTGCTGATTTGGTCTGTGTCTCGGGTGGCGTTCCACTAACAATTCCGTTTATTCAGGAAGCGCTCATTCGCCATATCCCACTCAGCAACGATTCGCAAATCTTTCTCGAAGAATGCCCCTGCATGGTTGCTGGAATCACTGGTTCAGCCGGCAAAAGCACCACCACCGCTCTGACTGGTTTGATGGCTAAAACTACCTTCGAGATGAAATCGAACCGTCAAAAAGCTTGGGTGGGCGGAAACATCGGAAATCCTCTCATCGATTATCTCGATGAGATTGGGGAAGATGACCTGGCGATCATGGAACTGTCCAGTTTCCAGCTGGAGCTGATGAAAAATTCGCCCCAGGTTGCGGCCGTGCTCAACATCACCCCCAACCACCTTGACCGGCATCACAGTATGGACGCTTATACCGATGCCAAATCCCACATCTTGTGGTTCCAAAAAGCTGACGATATCGCTATCCTGAACCGTGACGATGCAGTTTCATGGGATTTGGTTGACGAAATTAAAGGCGATTTGGTCAGCTTTGGTCTCAACAAGCCCGATAGTCGTTCTAACGGCACTTACGTTGATCAGGATTCGGTTTGGCTGCAAATTGGCAAAGAAAAACTAAAGATGTTCCCAGTAGAGTGGATCCAGTTGCGTGGAAAACACAACCTCTATAATGTCCTGGCTGCTTCGGCGATTGCCGCAGCAACCACGCTTGCACTGCCCGCTATTCAAACAGCTGTCGAAGAATTCCAAGGCATCCCTCACCGTCTCGAAACCGTCCGTGAAGTAAACGGAGTCACCTGGATCAACGATTCCATTGCCACCGCTCCCGAACGCACCATTGCTGCTCTCGAATCCATCTCGGAGCCGGTTGTGCTGCTGTTGGGTGGCAGAGACAAAGACCTGCCCTGGGATAAATTGGCAGCGATCGTAAGAAACAAGGTGGAGCGAGTCATCATCTTTGGTGAAGCTGCTCAAATCATCAATGACGCAATCGGTCCCAGAAAACCCGGACAATTCCTGAAATCAGTAGTCACAACCATTGACCTCGCCGAAGCTCTGAAAACAGCTCAAATTCAGGCTCAACCAGGAGAAGTAGTGTTGCTCTCGCCTGGTGGCACCAGTTACGATGCTTTCAAAGATTTTGAAGAGCGCGGACAGTTCTTTAGAGATTGGGTGAATCAACTATGATCAGTCAAACTACCCCCAAAACCAAGAAAAGAACCGTTAAAGGTTTTTCGATCGACATTCCGTTCGTACTTGCGATTGTGTGCCTGCTGGTATTTGGTTTGATGATGGTTTATTCCACCGACCTGGACGCTTCCCTGCGAATGAACCAGGAACCTGGGTACATTTTTCAACGGCAGCTAATGTGGGTCGCACTTGGCCTGGCTCTGATGATTTTCCTGGCTTTCTTCGATTATCACAATTTTGAGAAACTGGTTGTTTTCTTCGCCCTTGGCGTAATTTTCCTTCTTTTCGCAGTTTTGGTTCGGAATGAGGTTCAGTTCAACTCATCGCGCGCTCTATTCAACGGCTCGGTACAACCAGGCGAGCTTGCCAAAGTTGCAGTCATCCTTTACTTGTCTGTGTGGCTTTCACACCGAAATACCGACCTGTTAGCGGACTTCAAAAGTGGAATGATTCCATTGCTTGTCATTCTTGCTGGAATGGCTGCTTTGATTCTTTTCCAGCCGGATATCAGTGCCTCGATCACCATTCTTGCACTTGGAATTATGATGTTTTACCTGGGTGGAGGAAACTGGAAGCACATCTTGATGCTTGGCGGAATTGGCTCTGTGGTTGGATTGGTTGCAATCCGTTTCTATACAACCGGTCGCGTCCGCGTTGCTGAATACCTCCAGGGACTTGAAGATCCTTCACTGGGTTCCTACCACATCCGCAGAACGTTTGAATCTGTCATTAAAGGCGGCTTTTTCGGGGTCGGCTTGGGCAAAGCAAACACCAAGTTCACCGGTCTGCCTTTACCCCATACCGACAGCATTTTTGCTGTCCTGGCTGAAGAAACAGGCTTGTTTGGCTCCTTCATTCTGATCGCCCTGTACATTCTGCTGATTTGGCGTGGATATAAAATCGCTCAAAAAGCACCCGATCGGCTTGGCTCTCTGATGGCTTTTGGTCTGACGGGCTGGATCGTCATCGAAGCCCTCCTGAACATCGCCGTTATTGTGGGTCTCTTCCCCTTTGCCGGTAACACCTTGCCCTTCATCAGCTCAGGCGGCTCCAGCATGGTCACCAACCTGGCTGCCATCGGTATCATTTTGAACATTGCCCGCCAGGGAGCGGGATTGAAAATTCAAGAAAGGAGTCAAACCAGTGCGACTGTTGATTTGCGCAGGCGGGACTGGCGGCGGAGTGTATCCGGCGCTGACCGTTACGGAAAAGCTGGATAAGAAACAGCACCAGGTCCTTTGGGTAGGAAGCAAAGGCGGTATGGAAGCTGACCTTGTCACACGGACAGGCTTGGAATTCAGAGCGATCCAGGCTGCCGGCGTACACGGCGTCTCTCTTACCAAACTGCCCAACAACCTGGCAAAACTTGTGCAAGGGATTCAACAATCCAAACAGATATTAGAGGAGTTTCAACCAGATGTGTTGTTCTTTACCGGCGGTTACGTTGCGATACCCATGGCTCTGGCAGGTCGTAAGCTCAAATCCCTGCTGTACGTGCCGGATATCGAGCCCGGATTGGCGCTAAAAACGCTGGCTAGGTTCTCGGACCACATCGCACTGACAACTTCTGAATCGAAAAAATGGTTTAGTGAAAAGACAAATATGACAGTTACTGGCTATCCTTTACGAGACGATATCAAAAAATGGGCAAAATCGGAAGCCCGGGAATATTTCAAACTCGAATCTGATCTGCCTACCATTCTTTTCATGGGGGGTAGCAGTGGCGCACGCTCCATCAATCTGGCAGTGCTTGCCATCCTTGATCAACTCCT
>JBCFBG010000109.1:0-2059 GCA_038562515.1 Anaerolineaceae bacterium | reverse complement strand
TGGATGTGTTCACCCAACCCATGCGCCAACACCACTACCGCACGCGAAGTTTTGGGGTCCCGCTTGAGCTTACCCCACAACTCCTCACCACTGACTGATTTTAGGTTGATTTCCTGTTCCATTTGCCCTCCTAAAGGCTGAAGATCACGTATTGTTTGAGGAAACGGTCGACTGTCTCGTAATAATCGATCAGGTTTACCTTCTTCCTGAAACCGTGACCTTCACCTTCGTAGAGTTTGTAGAGGTGGGGCACTTTGTTTGCCTTCAGGATTTTCACGATCGCCTCAGATTGCTCCACCGGTACCACCTTGTCGTCACTGCCCTGGAAAATCGCCACGGCATCGCGGATTTTATCCGCATGAAAAACAGGCGACCAGTCATGGTATTTCTCTGCCGCTTCCGGCAGTTTTCCAACCATTGTTTCGCCATAATGTGCTTCGAATTTATGCGTGTCCATGTCCATAGTGAAGAAGTTTGAAACTCCGTAGGAGCACAACCCGGCTTTGAAGAGTCCAGGGTGGTGCACCAACGCGTTTAAGAGGGTCAAACCGCCCGCACTGCCGCCTTTGATCACCAGTTTTTTCGGGTCTGCCAGGCCAGCGCGCACCAAGGCTTGTGTGCCTTCGATCACGTCCTGCAGGTCAATTTTGCCCCAGTTACCCTTCAGCGCGTCCCGATAGCTGCGTCCAAAACCAGTGCTTCCGCGGTAGTTGACCGCAAAATAGGCATAACCACGACTGGTGAAAAAAGTTGCTTCCATATTGAAGGCGTTGTAGACCTGCGAAGTCGGTCCGCCGTGAACATAGACGATGACTGGAGGGGCGCCATCGCCACGATATTTTGGGTTGGTTGGCGGATAATAAAGTCCATAGACCTGGACACTGTCTGAGGAGGTCCAACTGAATTCCCGTGGAATTGCATAAGAATCTTCACTGAACAGATCGGGCGCGCTCCGGGCAATGGTTCGTACCTGCCCATTTTGTAGCAGCGCGATGCGTGGTGGGCGGCTGGCGGATTGAGCGATGAACGCCATGCTGCCGTCCTGCGCTAGCGAGGGTTGTTCAAGCAAGGTGAATTTTTCAGTGTCTATGCTCTTAACCGTTTTGGTTTCGAGTTCGATCGAATTAAGGTTGACTGTGCCTTTTTGATTGAGCAAAAAATAAATCGATTTGCCATCTTTAGCCCAGTTGATCGTCCGCTGCCCTTGGACCCAGGCTGGCAGCATCAGGCTTTGATTTTCAAGGTACGTTTGCCGGCTGTCAGTTTCCAGGTCGAGCACGATCAGGTCGTCAAATTCCGAGGTGTTTTGCAGCCAGGCAAGCTTACTGCCGTCCGGTGAAAAAATTGGCTGGAAGACAGCCACATTCTCGTCACCAGCGATGTGCTTAACCGCTTTCAGGCTGTTGTGGTCTTCATTCAAGACGCCCAGCATCAGGCGCGAGCCGTCCCAGGGCATGTTCGGGTGATTCCACTCCACCCAAGCCAAAAGCGTTCCATCAGGGCTGATGGTTGGGTGCATGTAAAAATCCGCCCCCTGTCTGAGCATGACCGGCCAGGCAGAGCCATCGGCAGGCACACTTGCCAGCAGGTCCACCCCTTCCCAGGTATGCACGAAAACAACGAAGCTTCCGTCCGCGCTGAGTACCGGAGAGGCACAACCGCCAAGTTCCAGGGTAATTGGCTTGGGGAATCCAGTGTCATAAGGTTTGGTGTAGAGGATGCCGTTGCGGTCGCAGAAGAAAACGGCATCATTGCCGGCATAGAATTCGCCGCCGCCGTAACCGACCGCGCCAGAGGGATTAAACTCGCCGCTCAGGTCCCAGGCAGGTTCACCCTCACGCCAGGCGAAGAGGCTGGTCTTTCCATCCAGCGATTGCGACCAGACCAGCGTTTTCCCGTCCGGCGAGAACTGCACGTCGTTCAGCCGAAAGCCACCGGCGATCATTGCAGGGGAAATTGGGCTGGGCCAAAGCCCGTAAGGGAGTTTCTGTTTGCTCATACGCCACCTCGGATTGTAGACATTTTGATTATTATACCGTCACTCGATTTTATCTTTTCG
>JBCFBG010000108.1:0-2078 GCA_038562515.1 Anaerolineaceae bacterium | reverse complement strand
AAATCAAACCGACCAAACCGCCACCCAGGAAACCTTCCCAAGTCTTTTTTGGGCTCAATTGCGGCAAAACCAGCCGTTTTCCAAACCGCGTTCCAATAAAGTAAGCTCCCGCGTCCACCAGCCATACGAGTGCAATACTCACCAGCACCCACAAATTCCCTTTAGTTTCGAGATGATTGAGCGTTATTCCAAACGCGCCCAGAACACCAATATAAAACACACCAAACAGTTGGAAAACCATGCTTTGAAATGCCTGGTGTTCACCATGCTCATACTTCCACAATGCAAAAAATCCAAAAACAGCCATTAGAATTGGCAATACCAGCAGCTCAATGGCAGAATTGCTGAACATCCTCAACAAAACCACTGTGAGGATTGAGCCAATTAGCAGGACTACCGAAACCAGATGACCATTCGCCTTAAGCATGCCAGCATATTCATACCCGGCAAACACCAGTATCAAACCCAGAAAAATATCAAAAACTAATCCCCCAAGCAGTGCTATACCCAAAAACAAGGGCACGAAGATTAATGCAGAAAGTGCCCGCTGCTTTAACATTATTTTTTGCTCAAACCGCCAAAACGCCGATCCCGTTTGGCGTATTCTGTCAGGATTTGGTGCAGATTCTCTTTGCTGAAATCTGGCCAGAAGACCTCCGGGAAGAACCATTCACTATATACGGTCTGCCAGGTCAAAAAGTTGCTGGTGCGTTTCTCGCCCGAGGTGCGGATAACGATATCCGGGTCTGGCGTTCCGGCAGTGAACATTGCCTCACTCATAATCTGAACATTAATAGATTCTGTGGGTGTACCAGCTTCGATCAGTTTTTTGACCGCGGTGATAATTTCGTCTCTACCGCCATAATTGAACGCCAAAATCACATCAATCCGATTGTTATTTTTAGTTAACTCAATGGCGTCTTCAACTTTTTTCCGCAACGAAGGAGCCAAACCCTCCAGGTGCCCGATGTGGAGCAGGCGTGCACCTTCTTTGTGCAGTTCCTGTAACTCGGTTTCAAGAAATTCTGCGAGCAATGACATCAGACCCGATACTTCTTCTTCCGGACGATTCCAGTTTTCGGTTGAGAAAGCGTAAAAAGTGAGGTGCTTGATGCCAATGTCGGTAGCTGCCCGAATGATCGGACGTAAGTTTTTGGTGCCGGCGCGATGACCAGCCAGGCGCGGCAACCCCCGTGCTTTCGCCCAACGCCCGTTGCCATCCATGATGATGGCGACGTGGGCGGGTATTTGTAAACTGGTTTTCTCGCCCACCTTAAAATTCCATGATTTCTTCTTCTTTGCGCTTGCCGATCACAGCCACCTGATCGATCATTACGTTGGTCAGGTCCTGTAGTTCGTCCTCGCCTTGATGAAGTTCATCTTCGGAGATCATTTTCTCTTTTTCGAAGTCCCGTAAATCTTTAAGGGTGTCGCGCCGAATATTACGGATGGCGACGCGGGCATCTTCCAGTCGGTTGTTGACCATTCTAACCAGGTCTCGACGGCGTTCCTCGGTGAGAGGAGGCAAGTTGAGCCGAATGACTTTACCGTCATTGCTGGGGGTAAGCCCCAGGTCGGATGCCTGGATTGCCCTTTCGATTGCCCGTAAAGATGACCCGTCAAAAGGTCGAATCATCAGTTGTCGTGCTTCTGGCACACTAATTGTTGCTAATTGGATCAGGGTCAGTTCAGAGCCATAGTATTCCACCTGAAGCTTCTCAACCAGGGCGGGAGACGCACGGCCGGTGCGAATGCCCACCAGATCGTCATTCAATACATCCAGTGCGGTCTGCATTCGCCCCTTGGCATCTCTCATCAAGTCATTAATCATGGTAACCTCCTTGGTTTTTGAACTTAATAGGACTCAATTCTATCACTGACGAAGGATAAGTTTGCGTAGACGTAGCGAATACAATTCGTTCTATGGCAGGAGCGTCTTCTTTATGCCTTTGTCAATAAACATAATTCGTATTTCTTTACAGAACGGCGGATTGGAAGCATGTAGAAGATTCCCAGGAACCAAGTCATGAATGCTTCCAATCTCGCCCTACGGTTTATTTAATCTGACGAAATTGATA
>JBCFBG010000052.1:10178-13468 GCA_038562515.1 Anaerolineaceae bacterium | reverse complement strand
TACCCGTTGACGGTATAATAAGCTATACTGAATCGCTTATGGAAAATATACGAAATTTTTGCATTATTGCCCATGTGGATCATGGCAAATCCACCCTGGCTGACCGGATGCTGCAACTGACGGGCACGATCTCTGACCGCGACATGACCGAGCAGGTGCTCGATTCGATGGACCTGGAACGGGAAAAGGGCGTTACCATCAAGGCATCGGCTGTACGTATGGTGTACACCGACCCTGTTGGTAAGGAATATGAATTTAACCTGATCGACACCCCTGGTCATGTCGACTTCAGTTATGAAGTCAGCCGTGCCCTCTATGCCTGTGAAGGGGCGGTGCTTGTGATCGATGCGACCCAGGGGATTGAAGCGCAGACTTTAGCCAACCTTTACCTGGCATTGGATGCCAACCTGGTCATCATCCCGGTGCTCAATAAGGTCGATCTGCAATCAGCCATGGTCGAAGAAGTGACGCGCGACCTGGTTGCGCTTCTGGGAGTCGCCGAAAATGAGATTATCCCCATCAGTGCCAAGACCGGTCTGAACGTTGAAGCGGTTTTACAGGCTATCGCCGATCGTGTCCCAGCACCCAAAGCGGACAAGGAACTGCCTCTTCGAGCGCTCGTTTTTGATTCTCACTACGATTCGTATAAGGGTGTAATTGCTTACGTAAGAGTTTTTGACGGTAAGATCGGCGCTAACGAAAAAATTCTGATGATGGCAACCGGTTCAAAAGTGGAACCGGTCGAAATCGGTGTGTTTGCTCCTGGGATGAAGCCTGTTGGGCTGCTTGAAGCTGGCGATGTGGGTTATATTGCCACCGGACTGAAGACAGTGCATGATTGCCGTGTCGGAGATACTGTCACCAATGCTATCAAACCGGCAGAGAAACCACTTCCAGGTTATCTACAAGCCAAACCGATGGTCTTCGCTGGCGTTTACCCTGTTGAAGGTGAAGATTACAGTAACCTCAAGGAAGCGCTTGAGAAACTGCAGTTGAACGACGCCTCCCTGACTTATGAACCCGAATCTTCAGAAGCCTTGAATTTTGGTTTTCGTTGCGGCTTTTTAGGTTTGTTTCACATGGAAATCATCCAGGAACGGCTTGAGCGTGAGTACAACCTGGATGTTGTCTTCACAGCACCATCCGTAGAATATAAAGTTGATCTAAAAAATGGTTCGACGATCAAAATCGATTCGCCGGCAGATCTGCCCGATGAAGGGGAAATAGTTGAAATCTATGAGCCCTGGATGGAACTTGAAATTTTTACACCAACCGATTATTACGGGGTAGCAATGGAACTGGTCAAACGCCGGCGCGGGATATACATCGATCAGGATTATCCTGCCGTAAACCGGGTACAGCTCAATTTTGAAATTCCTCTCTCAGAAATCATTGTCGACTTCTTCGACCTGCTAAAGTCCAGCACTCGCGGTTACGCTTCAATGGATTACAAATTTATCGAGTATCGCGCAGGAGAATTGGTAAAGCTGCAAATTTTACTCAATGAGGAACCTGTAGATGCTTTGACTGCCATTGTTCATAAACAGGACGCGTTTCATAAAGGGCAGGCACTGGTCACCAAGCTCAAGGGAATCATCCCGAGCCAGATGTTTGTCATCCCGATCCAGGCTTACGCTCAGGGCAGGGTCATTTCGCGTGCCAATGTGAAAGCGATGCGTAAAGACGTTTTGGCTAAATGTTATGGTGGAGACATTACTCGCAAGAAGAAACTCCTTGAAAAGCAAAAAAAGGGTAAGAAGCGCATGAAGATGGTCGGTAGTGTACAGATTCCCCAGGAAGCATTCATGGCGATTTTGCGGCTGGAGGATTAATGCCCGACCCAGCGCCAAAACCTGGTTTCAACCAGTCTCTGAAAATCATTATTCCCCTGGCGATCAGTGCTTTAGCGATCTGGTTGGTTTTACGTCAACTAGATTTTCAAGCCGTGGGAGATGCTTTCAGGCAGCTTACACCAACTTCAATTGGGTTGATCGTGCTGTGTTTCTCAGCTGGCGCATTACTCAGGGGGTTGGTCTGCTGGATTCTGCTGGGAGGGAAACTCAGTTATTCCAATGTCTTTTGGGGAATGAACCTGGGATACTTATTGAATACGATTATCCCACTGAGGCTGGGTGAATTTGGAAGAGCTGCATTCCTGACCGAGAGAGGGAAGCATAAGATCAGTTACATGGAGGTGTTTGCGTCCATTGTTGGGGAACGCCTGTTGGATTTGCTGGTCGGCTTCACATTTTTACTCGTCTGCTTATTTTTCCTGATCGAAAATGCCACGTTGAATCGGATCGCGGGGATTGGAATTGTGGTTCTGGTGGTGTCAATTTTCGTAATTTTCTACGTGACTCGGAATCGGGAAAAAGTACTGGCTTGGCTGGCAAAGCGCTTCAGCACTTCGCAATTAATGACCCACAAAGTGATCCCCTGGATTGAACAGTTGCTGACTGGTTTTCAGTTTTTTGTCAAACCTGGTCGCTTTTTGCTGGCATTTTCGATTTTGGCTGTCAGCTGGTCATTTTCGATGCTCGAATATCGAATTCTACAAGGCGTGATACTGTCAAATTCTGATTGGTGGTGGCCAATGCTGGTCAATACCGCCAGTGCATTTGTCAATGCCTTGCCTTCTGCTCCAGGAGGGTTGGGAGTCTTTGAAGCCGGTACTGTGGGGGCCTATGCCCTGGTTGGGGTTGGAAAAGCACCAGCCTTGGCGATTGCTTTGGTGGTCCACAGCGTACAGATCGTGATTCCGGCAATTCTTGGGGTAATCGCACTCATCCTTTCAGGTCAGAGCCTGGGATCATTGATAAACAAGGCGACAAGAATTCGGCAGAAAGAGGAGTTGGAATCTTGAAAGTTTTGATATCCTCCACCTATTTTTTCCCTTACAGTTCTGGCTTGTCTGTGTATGCTTTAAGGTTGGCAGAAGGTTTGGCGGAACGGGGACATGAAGTTATTGTGTTGACCTCTCAATTCAAAGGTGAGTTGGAAAAACTTGAAGCGCATGGAAAATTCAATATCGTACGTGTTCCGGTCGTAACTCATCTTTCCAAAGGCGTCTTGATGCCCGCCTTGATGAAGACTGCAAGAAAGTGGATTGAATGGGCTGACATTGTCAATTTGCACTTGCCCCAATTTGAGAGCCTCTTACTCAGTCATCTTGCGAGGCGATCCAACAAGCCGGTATTGGTTACCTACCATTGTGACCTGGTTCTGAGCGGGGGTGGCATGGTTGACCGTTTGGCAGTGAAGGTCACGACTGAATTTGGAAAGCAAGTACT
>JBCFBG010000052.1:0-10078 GCA_038562515.1 Anaerolineaceae bacterium | reverse complement strand
AGGTTTTTGGACAAGGTGAAAAAGCCCGTTTTATTCCTGCTGAATTTTTAGAAAAGTTTCAACAAGATGCGGTTGCCAGGCATTATGAAGAATTGCTGGCGCTGTTGGTGAACCATGACTGAACTAACGAAGATAGACATTGAGCGCATTTGCGAGCAACAATTATTCCATTTGCCCTATTTCAGGGGCATGCTTCGGGCAGTAGAGCAGAGCTTCTACGAGCAACAGGAGATTGAAGAACCGATCTATGATTTGGGAGCCGGAGATGGGCATTTTGCCTGGGCATTATTCAGGGACCAAAAGGTGATCGGCGTTGACCCTTGGTGGCAGCCTCTCATCGAAGCCAAAGAGAGAGAAGTTTACCCGCTCCTCGTACAAGCAGAAGGTGCTTGTGCTCCCGTTGAGAGTGGAAGTTGTGGCTCAGCCATCAGCAATTCTGTGCTGGAGCATATTCCTGAGGTGCAGCCAGTTTTGGATGAAGTTGCACGACTATTAAAACCGGGGGGCAAGTTTTATTTTGCCGTTCCCAATCAGCGTTTTATTACTGAATTATGGGGTATGAAAATGTTGTCTTCACTGGGATTGAAACAGTTGGCTGTGGCGTACTCACGTTTCTTCAACAAGATTTCGCGACATATCAACCTGGACCCACCTGAAGTCTGGCTCGAACGGCTGAGGAGGGCAGGATTCGACGAGGTGGAATACTGGCATTATTTTCCCGTGAAAGCGATGCACACACTTGAACGCGGTCATGCAGCCGGCTTGCCCAATTTGCTCTGGAAAAATCTCTTTAAAAGATGGGTCTTGTTCATGAACCGCAAGAATCCTTTTATCCCATTCAATGAGGTTTCCCGACTGGTTGCAAATCCATATGACGAAGAAGGTACTTGTACTTTTTACATTGCCAGGAGGCAGGCGTGAGGTTAATTCGCAAATATTCTTACTATCTCTGGTCCATTTTCGAATTATTGTTTGGTGTAAAGAACTGGAAAGTCTTGTTTAGTATTTTTCTTGGCAAACCTTTTCTTGGTGTCAAGTGGTTGGAATTGCGCCGAAATAATCTGAGAATTGGTGTTGGCAGCAAGATGGAAGCCTGGTCAGTAAAAGAGACCCTGATCGATCGATTTTATACCAGGTTGGGAACCGAGATTCAAAGTGATTGGGTGGTGGTAGATGTTGGGGCTGCCATCGGCGAATTTACCATTGAAGCGGCACTTCAACTCACGGAGGGCGTGGTGCACGCATTTGAACCAAACCCTGGTTCAATCAACATTCTTCGACAAAATATTCGTATCAATAACCTGGGCTGTGTGCAAAATTACAACCTCGGTGTTTGGAAAGAAGAAGGCGAGATTCCTCTTCATTTTCTAAACAATGAACCTCTTCAAGCGGTCAGTGGTAAGGATCAATCTCCCAGCTTACAGGCATTTACAGAAACTACAATACCGGTCATCACACTGGAGCAAGTGCTTAACGAGAAGGTTGGTGATCACATCGATTTGCTTAAGTTGGATTGTGAGGGAGCGGAATATGAAATTCTGCTCAACCAGGATCCGAAAATTTTCGAAAAGATCGACCGGATTGTGATGGAATATCACGATCTTGATGATACATGTAATCATTGCGTGCTAACAGAACTATTTGAAGAGTTGGGTTACCAGGTAAACCGATACCAGAACCTTGTGCATGATAACCTTGGTTATCTTTATGCTGACAGGGTTTCCCGTTCGGTCTCGCGATAAACGACTAAAATATTCCCATGGACGACGACTGGACCAACCCCGAAGAGGATCCAACGATTCTGGAGGCACTGCGAAGCTACTTAAGCAGACCTTCAGAAGGTTCAGAAGTTCCTGACCGTCAAGTTACAACGGAAAAACGACCTTTTGCCAACAAGTTTTTGCTTTTGGCTTTGCTCTGTTTCTTAGCTGGTCAGTTTTTGATTGAATTCTTGCGGGAAGTATTGGGGGGAATCGGAATCTTATTCTTGCTGGTTGGTTTTTTGTTGACATTGTTTGCATTTTTACGAGAAAGAACCTCTCTTAAGACGAAAATTGAGCCTGATACAGATCAGGAGGCAAATTACGATATCAAGATACGGTTTGGTTGGATGGTTGTTGCCTTTGTGACGGCTATCGTCGCCAGTTTGATGTATAGACGCGGAAGTTTTAGTCTCACTTCAGGACTGCTTTGGCTTACGAGCATTATTACGATCGTGGCGGCCTTCTTGCAATCGAAAGATTTTCACAAGCCAGATTTCAAGTCGTTGCTCCCAATATTGGCTTCCAAACCTGGCAAATTAATCGTCTACCTATTACTCATTGCAGTGGTTCTGGTTTTTCAAATTGGCCGGTTAGAGCAGGTTCCACCAGAAATTATCAGCGCCCAGGTGGAAGCTTTTTATACGGTTTATGGGATTTCTTACGGTGGTACAGATTTATGGTTTCCTCGCAATGTGGTCAGCGAACCCATCAGTTATTATTGGGCGGGAATTGTTAACCAGTTTATGGGAGGGGCATTAACCTTTACCGGACTGAAGCTTGCCTATGGACTGGCAGGACTGATCGCCGTCTTTTTTATGTACAAGCTCGGGCGGAGAATGTTCGATGAGAAGAGCGGCTATATCAGCGCACTGTTGTTGGGGGTTGGCTTTTGGCCAATAATACAGCAAAGGGCTGTCCTGGGGTTTGGGTTGGTGCTGCCAATCATGCTGCCTGCGCTGTACTATTTGTTCAAGTCTCTCCAGGAAGATGACACTAACGCTTTGTTGATTGCTTCTGCATTGACTGGTATAGGGCTTTTGACCAATAAGGTATTTATTGTTCTGGTATTTGCCAACCTGCTAATTTCCATCGTGTATTTGAGTCGTAACAAGGCTGATAACCATATAAATACACTGCCATTACGCATAGGTATCGGAATTATTGTTGGCATCGTGGTCGCTTTGCCTTTGATTTTTGTGATCGCGGCCAATCCGGGCAGTTGGGTAGCCCCGATTGTCAATCAACTTTCCACGTCCAACACTCCGAGTGCGGGCAGTCCGCTGGTTACTTTCTTTAACAACTTTCTTTCAGCTTTGGGTATGTTCAATTGGTCGAACCGTAGCAGCTGGGTTGATGGGATTGGTAACCGCGGTGCTTTGGATTGGGTGAGCGGTGCCTTTTTCTTGTTTGGATTGTGTGTCACGCTTCTGCAGGACTTTTTCAACAACCGAAAACAAGTTGTTGCTTTATTAATTCTTTTCATTCTGATGTTGCTTCCCACCGTATTTTCCATTGCCCAACCTTTGGAAAACCCATCGCTTGGGCGGGCAATTGGCGCTGCCATTCCAGCCTTTTTGATAGCTGGAAGAGGTTTCTCGTTTGCTGCCGACCGTTTCTGGAATTCTGAAAATGAGTCTCAATTGGTCCGGCGAGCAATTTTTGTGGGTGTATTCGGATTATTACTTATCATTCGCAACTTCGGTCTGATCAACAGCACCTACGCACGAAATTACAGCAACTCTGCATGGAATGCAACAGAAATAGCGGAGGTAATCAAGAATTACAATACAGGACAAGTAGGAAATAGCCAGGCTTATGTGGTTGGCTTTCCCCATTGGGTAGACGCACGTTCTGTGGCGATTAGTATGGATGAACCCAACCTCAACCTGTCCATCCTGCCACAAGATCTGACCAACACGCTGGATTTGCAGACTGCCAAGATCTTTTTGTTACACATCAATGACGCTGAGAGCCTGAGTCAGTTACAATCCCTCTATCCAGGAGGAGTTGCAACGACTTACCAGAGCGTGAACCCGGATAAAAACTTTGTAATCTACATTGCGAGCCAATGAAATTATGGAAAACACGACTCAAAAGCCAGTTCTGCAAAAAAAGAGTATTAATCAGACCCTAATCGTCGTCTTTTTACTCGCCCTCATTTTGATTGCAGGCGGTTATTTTCGGTTTCTAAATCTTAATTGGGATGAAGGTTACCATCTCCATCCGGATGAACGCTTCCTCTCCATGGTCTTAAACAGCATTCGCCCAGTAAGCAGCATCAAGGAATACTTCAACACCCCGACTTCATCGCTGAACCCGAATACCCATGGGTATTCCTTTTTTGTTTACGGAACCTTTCCGCTTTTCCTGATTCGTTACGTTGGAGAGTGGATTGGGCAAGTTGGCTACGACCCTATTACACTGGTTGGCAGGCAGATGTCCGCTTTTTTCGATCTGTTTACCGTGATTCTCGTTTTTCTGATCGGCTTCAAGCTTTACAACCGACGGGTTGGGTTGATCGCAGCAGCGTTTTATGCTTTTGCCGTTTTCCCTATCCAGCAAGCGCATTTCATGACGGTGGATACCTTTACCAACACGTTTGGGATGGTGGCTGTGTTGGCTGCTGTGATCATCTTGAAGCGACCGCTCAATCGTGAACCACAGGATTTGCGAAGCAGCCTGACCTGGCAAAAAATCTGGCCTTACTTACTGTTTGGTCTGGGTCTGGGCATGGCAACCGCCTCCAAGATCAATGCCGTCTCGCTGGCACTCTTGCTGCCTTTGGTGGAGCTGGCACGCTATCTTGGCACAGAAAACCGAAATGAAAATGTCGATTTACTAAAAATTATCGTTCCAGTCGCAATTGCAGGGCTCGTCAGCATCGTTACATTCCGGCTGTTACAGCCCTATGCTTTTGCTGGTCCGGGTTTTTTCAGTCTACAAATTAATCCGGATTGGTGGAATGGTTTGAAAACTCTGCAAGCGCAAAGCACGGGCGAAGTTGACTTCCCACCGGCGCTACAGTGGACCAGGCGAGCGAGCACATTTTCGCTTTACAACTTGGTTTTTTGGGGTTTAGGCTTGCCATGGGGGATTACATCTGTTTTCTCCTGGTTTGGCATGGCTTTCAAAGTTTTCAAACGTAAAGACTATTTGCACCTTCCTTTATGGGTGTGGAGTCTCGTTTACTTCGTCTGGCAGGGGCTGGCATGGGTTTCCTCTATGCGCTACCTCTTGTTACTTTATCCACTTATTGCAATTTTTGCAGCCTGGGGACTTGAGCGATTCCTGGGCAATCAAGTTGGTTTTAACTTCAAACGCATTCGGCTCTCCCGGAAATTCCTACAAACAATCGGGTCAGTTCTTTTGTTGTTGGTGTTTTTGGGTACGGCAGCCTGGGCTTTCGCTTTTAGCCGCGTCTACACCCGACCCGTCACCAGGGTGGCAGCCACAGACTGGATTTATGCCAACCTGGAAGGTCCAATTAACCTGGTCGCTAAATCTGACGGAGTGGAAAAGAGCATTCCTGTGGCATACCGCTCGATGAATACGCTGATTTCAGGGCAGAGTATGACACTGCTCTACCAGGCAAAGGCGGATGGCTTCCTGACAGATTTAACCTACCCGGTTGTGCAGTCTGTTTCGACCTCACTTGAAACTGTTCAATACCAGTTGAACGTGTTGGATGCTCAAACAGGTCAGCCTTTGAATGCAGAAGTACTGATTGGGCAGAACCCGATTACTACAGACGGGGCGGCTCAATCGACATTGGTCTTCCAGTTCAATCCCGCAATTTACTTCCTCGAAGATCAGCTTTACCAATTTGAATTGACTTTGCTTACACCAGACGCTCAATCCTATTTGAGCAATGTGCCGGTGATGAATTTTTATTATGACGATGGCACAGTCCGACAGGAGACCTTACCAAAAATTAACGAGATGATCACGCCTGATCATTCTTACCAGATGAAGATTAACCTTCAACAGGCCGGTGAAATTTTGCGTATCGAGATTCCCTTCATGCTTGATACGAAGCAAATTAATAGTGAAAAGCAATTGCGACTAACCCTTACTGCAAATACGCCAACTGGTCCAGCCACTCGTATTAGCGAACTTTCGGACGATTTCAGAGGAGATGGTTCAGTAAGAGGCGAAAGAGCTGTCTTCATCTTTGATGAGCCTTTAGTTTTGGATTCAAACCTGTCGCAGGACTTGGACCTTACCATCGAAATGGTGGCAGGAGAAGGTCAGATGCTAATCAGCACACCGGGTGTCGCACTTGAGAGCAGCTGGGATGACGCCTTGCCTCTGCCGCGACCTTCATTTGTACCTTATCAGGACAATGCCGGAATATTCAGAGGCGATTTGAATCTGGAAATGTATTGGCCGGATGACGCCAGCAAGATTCAGCGATTTTATTCAATTTTAAACCAGGCTGAATACATTTTCATCAGCTCCAACCGTCAGTTTGGTACCATTCCGCGAGTGCCGGAGCGTTATCCATTGAGTACTTTTTTCTATCGCCAACTGTTGGGTTGTGACGAAGAACAAGAAACGCTCGATTGTTACTACAAGGCTGAGGAAGAAGGAAGCAGCGGTAATTTAGGTTTTGACCTGGCAGCGACTTTTTCGTCTTACCCTAACCTTGGCAGCCTTGAGTTCAATGATCAATACGCCGAAGAAGCTTTCTCGGTTTATGACCATCCGAAGGTGCTCATCTTTAAGAAAAACAACAGTTTCAACAGCCAAAAAACATGGGAGATGTTGAATTCAGTTGATGTAAGTAAAGCGGTGTACCTGACGCCCAAACAGGCAGATACCTACGTGGCTGGAGAATCTGAGCCAGCAAACCAACTGATGCTCACCGAGGAAGAACTGAAGATCCAACAGGCAGGGGGTACCTGGTCTGATCTTTTTGACCAGCAATCTTTACTGAACCAACACACCTGGCTGGCTGTGCTCGTGTTTTACCTGCTTTTTTGGCTTTTGGGATTGTGCGTATTCCCAATTGTGCGGCTGGCGTTACCTGGTTTGAAGGACAAGGGTTACGCTTTTGCCCGCATTATTGGATTGCTCTTATTCGCTCTGATTGCCTTCAACCTTGGCTCGGTTAATGTTTCAGTAACTCGTACCCTGCTTTGGGGAGTAATACTTGTCTTGCTCATAGCATCATTATTCGTTGCCTGGCTGACGAGAAAAGACTTGTTAAAAGATTTTCGGGTGTTATGGAAACAGATTTTGGTTGAAGAAGCTGTCTTCCTGATTGCCTTTGCCTTTTTCCTTTGGATCCGCTACCAAAACCCAGATTTGTGGCATCCCTGGCGTGGCGGCGAAAAGCCAATGGATTTCAGCTATCTTAACGCAATTATCAAAAGCAGTACTTTCCCTGCTTACGATCCCTGGTATGCCGGCGGCTACATCAATTATTACTATTACGGACAGGTTTTGGTTGCCATGCCTATCAAGCTGCTGGGTGTTGTGCCGGCAGTTGCTTACAACATCCTGATTTCCCTCTGGTATGCCATGCTGGTGGTTGGAGCTTTTAGTATCGGATGGAATTTTGGAAAAGCTGTTTTGGAGAAGCAACAAGAAGACAAGCAAAACCTATTTGGTTTGGCATTTTTGGCTGGTATTTCAAGTGCAGTATTCCTGGCGGTGGTCGGTAACCTGGGTGAATTGGATGTACTCGCTGGCGGGTTGAAAGCTTTAGGTTCGGCAGGTGCCAGTATGGATGGCGCGACTCTAAGTCAAAAATTGGTCTGGCTGTTCAGAGGAATTGGGACGATGTTTAAGGGTCAGCAATTACCTATTGCTTCTGGAACCTGGTACTGGAACCCCAGCCGCACCATTCCTGGCGAGCCAATCACAGAATTCCCATTCTTCACTTTTTTGTATGCAGATTTTCATGCCCACCTGATTGCAATGCCCGTCGTGATGGCGGCGGTTGGCTGGTGCTTATCACTGATCATGTTAAACAAACACGAAGGGCGACTGGACCTTAAAATCAAGCATGCTGTTGCACCAATCTTGCTTATTGGTGCTGTGGTTTTGGGCGCTTTACAGCCGACCAACACATGGGATTACCTCACATTTATGGCATTGGCTATGTGTGTCCTGATTTATGTTGGTTGGCGTTACCTACCGGGAACGCAATGGCGATTCTTACCAGAATGGTCGAAAAGGTGGATAACTCCGCTGATCAGCGCTGTAGGGCTCTTCATACTGACACGGATTCTATACTCCAATTTCAATCGCTTTTTCTTCCCAGGCTACAATTCTATTGGCTTTTGGAACGGGGACAAGACTCCACTTAAATCATATTTTATGCACTGGGGTTTGATCTTGTTTGTGATTAGCTGCTGGTTTATCTGGGAAACCTACCAGTGGATGGCTTCGACCCGGATCTCTGAAATCAAGCGTTACACGAAAAACCGGAATTTATTGATCAGTTTGATCGTAATTATCATTCTTAGCTTCCTGGTGCTCTTATTGCTCAAGGTTACCGTGGCATTGGTTGCCCTGCCTCTATGCTTGCTGGCGCTCTTCCTGATTTTGACAACCAACGATGATGTCAAGCGGTTGGCCTATTTCATGATTGGCACCGGTTTGTTGCTGACAATTGTGGTTGAACTGGTTTACCTGGTGGGTGACATAGGGCGCATGAACGTTGTCTTTAAACTGTATCATCAAGCCTGGATGCTATTGACACTCCCCATGGGACTGGCAGCCGCAACACTCTGGCGGGACCTCTCCCAATGGCAAAATCGTAAACAGATAGCTTTCCAGGTGATATTCACTGTGTTGTTCTTTATTGCCTTACTCTTCCCGGTTTTGGCTACCAAGGACAAAATAACTGACCGGATGGACCCGACTGCGCCTCAATCGCTTGACGGTATGAAATACATGGAGACTTCCCAGTTTACGGTGAATGGGATTGTGATGGACCTGGAGCAGGACTACCGCGCCATCCAGTGGATGCAGGAAAACGTGATAGGTTCGCCAGTAATTCTGGAAGCCCAGGCTTACGAATATTATTGGGGTAATCGCTATACCATTTACACCGGGCTGCCGGGAGTGGTAGGTTGGAACTACCATCAACGCCAGCAACGTGCCGTTCTGCGCAACAACGCCGTCCAGGAACGGGTGGATGAAGTCAATGCTTTCTTTCTAAGCCTTGACCAGGAATTTATCGTGGACTATTTGGACAAGTACAATGTTGAATATATTATTGTCGGTCAGCAGGAACAAGCGTTTTATCCTGCTGAGACGCTGGTCAAATTTGAAACTTATGACGGAACACTTTGGGACCAGGTGTACGAAGAAGGCGAAACCGTCATTTACAAGGTCAGATAAAACATGATGGATTTTTTGAAGTGGTATTTGCTCTTGTTGGTTCTTGGGGTGGTCAACCTGCCAGTCACCTGGTCGGTATTTCAAAAGCTGCATTCAAGAGGGGTTTACCTTTCCAAAGTGGTTGGATTACTGCTTTGGGGATTTGTTTATTGGTGGCTCAATTCCATTGGTTTACTGAAAAATGACCTGGCTAGTGCCGTCAGCGTTCTGGCAGTCCTGTTGGTTCTCAATTTCTTTGTTGCTTGGAAGATCGGATTAACAAAATTACTGGATTGGCTCACGGCAAAACGTAAAATCTTCATCACGACTGAACTGGTATTCTTACTCACCTTTGCCTTCTGGGCGGTGGTGCGGGCAGCCAACCCGGATATCATCCATACTGAAAAATTCATGGAAATGGCGTTCATTAACGGCATCCTCAAATCACCATCAATACCACCTCAGGACCCATGGCTTTCCGGTTACTCGATCTCATATTACTATTTTGGTTACATGATTTCCGCCTTGCTAATTCGGGTCAGTGGGGTCGTTTCCTCAGTGGGCTATAACCTGGTTTCCGCATCATGGTTTGGGTTGACTGCCCTGGGTGCTTACGGAGTTGCCTGGGACTTATTGACAAAGCAGTCCAAGAGCGAGCAGGAGGACGAGGAAATTTCCAACAGGATTTATTTATTGGCATTATTGGCACCATTGATGATCCTGATTGTGTCAAACTGGTTTGGATTGCTGGACATTATGCATGCCAGGGGTTTGGTGAGCGCTGAGTTCTGGCAGAAGCTACAGATACCGGCACTGACCAGCGATCCTTATAGCTTGTCCTGGTACCCGAATCGGGGTGGCTGGTCGTGGTGGCAAGCCAGCCGTGTGGTCCAGGATTTTCGTTTGGGCGGCTCGATGATCGAGATCATCGATGAATTTCCATTCTTTACTTACCTTCTGTCCGATATTCATCCCCATTTGCT
>JBCFBG010000107.1:0-2100 GCA_038562515.1 Anaerolineaceae bacterium | reverse complement strand
GCATGTTCCTCGCCCTTATCAAACTTTGGATTGCCCACCGGATAAGGAATTGCAACTGTCGGGACAATCCGGTTGGCACCGACTGATTCGCTAATGGTCGTAATGGTAGCCATATGAACAATCGGAATGCCATATCTTTCGATTTCTTTTACCATCGTTGCACCGCAACGTGTACAGGTGCCTCAGGTGGAGGTCAGGATTACACCATCCACTCCGGCAGCTTGTAATTCTGCACCGATTTCCGTGCCAAATTCCACTGATTTGCTTACGGCAGTGCCGGTGCCGGTGGTGGTATAAAACCAGTCGAAAACCTTGCCAATATACCCCTCTGCCTCAAATTCTTTTAAAATATCCAAAGGAGCGACGCGGTCAGGGAACTCGTTGGCATATACGGGGTCGTAGCCGCCATGGGTTGTATAATAGCAGGGAGCTTCCAGGGCATTACTTGCACTGACATCATACTTGCCCCATTTTTGGGCACTGGCTGATTGGATTTTGTCCGGATTTCCCGCCGGAACAATACCGCCGGTGGTGCACAAGGCAATGGTGGCCTTGCTTAACTCTTTAATGGCTGCGGCAGGAGCCACTACATCAAAAACCGGCATCGGCATTTCGGTTTCAAACGGCTCACCCTTCAGCCGCGCTAAGAGCATTTCCACCGCCCGCTCAGAACCTCTTTTTTCCACAAAGAGAGTTTTTCTCATACCCCGGGCAATGTAACCTTCTGCTTCCGGTGAACCAATTTCAATCCCCTTTGCCAGCTTATAGGCGAGAGACGCCATTAAGGGCAATGCTTTACGCATGCCGCCGGCGTTATCGCTGGTACTTACCACATAGGCGACGGCTTTGCAGGTATCCACTCCGGGGTTTTCCACATACATGCCGGTGACTACCGGAATGGTCAGCTGCTCGGCAACTGCTTTGGAAATCTCTGCGCAGGCTACGCCGTACCGTCCGGCATTAAAGGCCGGACCGGCGACAAAAACATCCGGCGCAGCTTCTTTGACCATCTGCAAAATAGTTGCCATAGCGGCTTCCTTGCTCTCATTGAAATAGTTATCACCGCAAATAATGGTGCCGGTAACTGTTCCTTCACCCTTGAGCAAGCCTTCAAAACCCATGGCCGGACCAATTTTGCCTGCTCTAAATTCCGGCGGCATGCCTGCCTGATCCTCACCGCCTACCTGGCCAAAGAATTGGTTTACATAGTAGAGCACTTTGAACTTGTCTGACATAAGATACCCTCCTTTCTCGTTAGTGTTAATATAGTCTGCAGGTTACATTGTGGAAGCCGATTTCTGAAGTGGCGCCAATAACGGCATTTAACTCACACATCAAACTGCCATCTTCCAGTAAGGAGCCTTCCCACCCACCGGCTAATACGGAAATGGCTGCCTTATTGCCGATAACTTTATCTGCCGGCGGCAATGTAACCACATGACTGACATTTCCTCCGGAAATTACCGCCACTGCCTCTGCTGCCGTGTCAGCCAAAGGTTGTGACATACCGTCTCTGCCTGCACATTCATCAGTGATTAAAACGGTTTTAATACCGGATTTCTCACACTTTTTACAAATCATTAAGAGGTCGGAGTCAGGATTGCCATAGCCTTCTTCTGATACAATCACGGCATCGGCACCCAGCATGCTTGCCAGTTTTACCGTATAATCGGAGGCACGCACCTTCCCGGCCAGGGTCGTGTGTTCAGGTACCATAATGACCCCTAAGAAATTAATTTCCTTGCCATGCTGGGCGTACAGGTCATAGATCACGGAATTATTTTGGTGCTGGTATGTCGTAATCTTATCGCAGGCAGCAACACAGTTGCCGCTGACTACCGCGCCATCCAATTCCTCATTGGGATGAAGCAGGGTCGGCAGGATATTGGCCTGGTTGACACCGTAAATATAGGTGTCATGTAAGAGTCCCTGGGTAATATTCATTTGCGCGTAAACCACCCTGGGCAAATTAGGATATTTGGCGGTTTCTGCAAAAATACTGCCAAGTTCGAAGGTAAGTATCTCATCCGGGGTTACATTCCCGGCCAGCCCCACAAACTCTGCTGCCCTAAGCCCGGCAACCCTGACGGTTTCTTCATG